>JAUNJD010000008.1 GCA_030523205.1 Bacteroides sp. | reverse complement strand
GATTGCCCGCCGTGTCGCACCTCGCTGGGGTGCGTGGATTGAAACGACAAGGGCGGCGTACTCCGTGCCTACGGTGGCATAGTCGCACCTCGCTGGGGTGCGTGGATTGAAACTTCGAGACCCTGATAGTGGCCGCTGTGATAGCCGTGTCGCACCTCGCTGGGGTGCGTGGATTGAAACGAGGAAAAGAAGGACTTGCTCTATGCCACGGTGGGTCGCACCTCGCTGGGGTGCGTGGATTGAAACTCCCAGAAGGCCGCCAACAGCTCCTCCGCATTGGCGTCGCACCTCGCTGGGGTGCGTGGATTGAAACAACGATGCAAGCACATCAGCACATACGGATGGTGTCGCACCTCGCTGGGGTGCGTGGATTGAAACATGATTTGCTCTACAATCATTTCGCGGTCGGCCGCGTCGCACCTCGCTGGGGTGCGTGGATTGAAACACGCTTTGACGCAATAAGTCTGCTAACTTAGGCAGTCGCACCTCGCTGGGGTGCGTGGATTGAAACGCTTGTAACCTTTCTCTAGCCGCGACAATAGAGGGTCGCACCTCGCTGGGGTGCGTGGATTGAAACTTGAACTCGGTGTTGATGGCCGTCTTGACCCGGCTAGTCGCACCTCGCTGGGGTGCGTGGATTGAAACACGAACTCATAAGAAATCTTACTGAAATTTTCCAGTCGCACCTCGCTGGGGTGCGTGGATTGAAACCTCACTACTCTTACAGTAGTTGGTGCCCACAAGGTGTCGCACCTCGCTGGGGTGCGTGGATTGAAACACCTATCGGATGTTCAATCGCCCCGAAGTCACCGGTCGCACCTCGCTGGGGTGCGTGGATTGAAACACTATTTGGAGAGCGACACGTGTCTTGCCTGTGCGTCGCACCTCGCTGGGGTGCGTGGATTGAAACATGGTGCGGGAGGAATACAAGTCCATCAACCGCCGTCGCACCTCGCTGGGGTGCGTGGATTGAAACATCGGGAGAGGTGAAGGGAACATCGGGCGACTTGGCGTCGCACCTCGCTGGGGTGCGTGGATTGAAACCTTTGCCGGAGGTGTTATTACAATCCGGACTTGTCGCACCTCGCTGGGGTGCGTGGATTGAAACTTTTGGCAATACGACTGGAACGAGCTTTATGCCCGTCGCACCTCGCTGGGGTGCGTGGATTGAAACAAAGGTGATGGGGCAGTTGGCCCACCACTCGCCGTCGCACCTCGCTGGGGTGCGTGGATTGAAACTGATGATAATTGTTGTAGTTCCATACCTCAGTCGTCGCACCTCGCTGGGGTGCGTGGATTGAAACAATGAAGACGATGTAGAACTATTTGCAAGGTGACGTCGCACCTCGCTGGGGTGCGTGGATTGAAACACATAAACGTCTTTGGCGCACGCCTTGCGGAGTAGTCGCACCTCGCTGGGGTGCGTGGATTGAAACTACTTTGATTGGCTTTAGCGTAAGTTCGTCAACGTCGCACCTCGCTGGGGTGCGTGGATTGAAACTGTATCATCGGGAGGTCGGTGGGGAAACGTCCCAAGTCGCACCTCGCTGGGGTGCGTGGATTGAAACGAACGCTACGCCTAATAACGTAGTACACGGCTTGGTCGCACCTCGCTGGGGTGCGTGGATTGAAACCACGACTCCCCACATACAGGTCTCTACGTGACTAAGTCGCACCTCGCTGGGGTGCGTGGATTGAAACGAGTCGAAGGGCTATATAGTGGTGGACTATTCTGTGTCGCACCTCGCTGGGGTGCGTGGATTGAAACTCGCGGTCGGGCAATACCACCACGCCGGGGTTGGGTCGCACCTCGCTGGGGTGCGTGGATTGAAACAGATAGAGAAGGATGGAGGCAAGCACTTCCGCGTGTCGCACCTCGCTGGGGTGCGTGGATTGAAACACGTTCCGAAGTTAATAAAATGGAGCGTAAAACGTCGCACCTCGCTGGGGTGCGTGGATTGAAACACGTTCGGCACATAGAGCTTTCTCGATAGACCGCTGTCGCACCTCGCTGGGGTGCGTGGATTGAAACTTGATATACCTTTGACGTTCCTCGTCGGTGATGTGTCGCACCTCGCTGGGGTGCGTGGATTGAAACCAGTCGTATTGTCAAAAGAAAGTCCAGCCCTTTTGTCGCACCTCGCTGGGGTGCGTGGATTGAAACACGGTTGGTTCGCTCCAACTGGTCGATGGTCAGGTCGCACCTCGCTGGGGTGCGTGGATTGAAACTTGTCAAATAAATCCAAATGCCGAGGCCGATGATGTCGCACCTCGCTGGGGTGCGTGGATTGAAACAAGGACGGCGTGGAACTGACGGACTACACGGGATGTCGCACCTCGCTGGGGTGCGCGTAGATTAGAAAAACAAGTACCATGTTTTAGGGCATTCTTTTATTAGATATCCCGTAGAAAAGAGGTATATCATAATGCCTAAATATAAAGATTTACCCCTATTACAGCTATCTGTGGTAGGGGTAATTTTCTTAAAAAGGGAGTTCTCGTGCTACAACCGATGCAACCAGTAAATACCTCCTTTATCCGAAGGTATTTTCAGTTGATATACATCTTTTATTTTCAATGATTTATTCAGTATTTGCATTTCGCCGGAAACCGGATGTATATACTTTAATACATATTTCCCAGACAATAATTGAATAGGGATTTCCATTCCAGACTTGGAATATATGATAACTCCGGTATCAGGTTTTACCATTTTCTTATAATCCTCCGTTCCGGTATCCTCTACTTTCATCATTGCTGCATCTTTCAGAAAGTCCTTGTCGACACAGGGGATGGCAGGACAAGAGCCGCCAGCCATGAATACAGCCCATCCCATCGTGTCATAATTTTGCGCATAGTAGGTGACAGCCTTCTCCGCATACTTCCGACGGTATTCGTCCACCGCCCGATAAACTTCGGCAAAGGTTACCTGTCCCACTTTCATCTTGCGCTTGTGCTGACGAGGAGCCATGTTCTTTCCACCCTCAGGAGCATAGATGCCATCGGTCTTGTAATGCCAATAACGTATATCGATGATGTCCACCACAGCCGAACGTCGTGCATCGGCCAAGATAGCATCTTGCACATCCTTCGTTGCGCTAAGGGCTATCTTCACGCTCTTACCGGTCTCGGCCTCCCACTCAGCAATTACATCTAGCCAAAACTGAACAAAATGCAGCGGGCCCGTGTACTCGGCACTCGTCAGCTGAATGACATTGGGACAATCGGCAAAGTTATCCAGACACTGACGAATGTACTGCCTGTGCAATTCACGACGAACCGAATGACTGACATCATAGAACATATCGGCTACGAAGATTCGCTTGTCACCGGCAAAAGGGACCGGTTCCGGAAAGTCCGTCTGATTGATGTTGTTGGTACTTCGCCACGGGCTATCCACCCAATGCGCCCCGGCTTCGAGTATGTTGTGCTGAAAATAGTTATCGTGGAACAACAGCAGGCCCTTACGACCACCTTTATCGGCAAACTCTTTCAGGCGTGCCCAATACCAGGCATTCGGGTGGTTCAAATCATATTTGCTCAATCCATCCCAAGCCACACCTTCACCACTACGGCTAAAAGGTCCTTCATAAAAAGGTGCCCACACATCGCCATCGCGACGACGAATGCGTTCGTGGTCATCGCGGCGGCGGTCGTACCAAAGGCCGTAGTTCTGCTCGAAGACCAATATGTTCTTCTGCTTCATATAATCTATTACAGAATCAATGCGATCGGTCAGCCCTTGCCCCTCACGCCCCGGCACAAAGCGGGTAATGGCCGGCTTGGCTTTCTGCAAACTACGGCTTCTCAAATTCCCGTTCCACCAAGGGGTGTTATGACTATTCCCGACCAATAAGGCACCATCCATCTGTATACGCCCGTCGAAGATACATACTTCCGATGACTGCTCTTGCTCATCGGCAGAAGTTGACTTAGCCGACGATGTCCGCTTTTGTTTGATGTCATCAATCGACCGAATGCCCGCCGATTCGGTAGAGGGCTCGAATTCTTTGTCGGCAATCCAACGTTCCATCGTGAGGAGAGGTGTATAAGCCTCTTGAGCCAACGCCATAGCCATCTCCACCGTGGGGCTACTGGTCGCACTAGTGTTACGAGGCAGGATGCGGGCTTGCTTTTTACAATCCTTCTGCAAACGCTGTTCCAATTGGGCATAGAAAAGGCTACGGGGCTTCACGTGATTATTGGTTTCTCCCCATTCACCATCGCCCGAGAATTGCGCCCAACAACCATACGCACGGTTCTTGGCATCGGTGGCAGGCGTATAGCAGGCTATCTCGGCAGCAGTGCATTGCCACAATAGGCTATTGGCTGTGTTCCAACCCGCACCGTTCTTATCTTGACCTAGATTCTTGAATGCAAGATTGTGACCGTCAATATTGACCACATCGAACAGTAGTCCGCAAGCCCAGGTATCGATAGAGCCACTGAAGCCCAATGATTCGTAGGAATCGCATTGCACAAAAGCGTTGGGACCTGCGGCACAATATCCGGCTGAGAAGTCGTGAATGCCATGCTCGGAATAGCAGCGTTGGAACAACGATTGCTGACCTAACGTATGGAAGGTGCAACGGCGCATACCGCCAATCTCGGAAATCGGTTCTCTTGAAATGCAATCTTCAACGGTAATCTTAGAACCTGTACGCTGAACGATAACGGCACTTCCCGCAAAATGTCGAAAATCGACTTGCCTTACCCAACAGTTTTCGGCGTGTTCAATAGAGATACCCGTCCAGCAATGGTCCTCATCCTTGGGATAGCGACGGTCATAATCTGAGACAAGCGTCATGTTCTCGACGCCACATTCAGAGATACGGCCATTCCATTGATAGGTAATGACAGAAGAAGCCCCCAACCGAGCATCAAGAGCCACCGTCAACGGAGCGTCCAGCGTAATCTGCCTACCATGAACCTCGGTCACAGTTCTATCCCATGTAAGGTCTGCATCGCCTTCTTTCCAACCCAATGTATTGATGCCACCGCCAAAGACATCGCAACCCAACGAAGCAATCCATTCCTCGGTAGAGGGACGGACTATCATCACACGATCACCCTTGTTCAAAGGGACATCCGAGCCGACGGACAGCGTACGGGTATTGACGGGCACATAGTCAGTAAGTATCTGCAATGTGTCCTTCACCAACAAATTATCTTCCCCTTCCAAATAGATAACTGCTCCTCGGTCCACCCCTTTCTTCAACAATATGGTCTGCTCTCGGTCCATGCCACGCAACACCACCCCCGAAGCATGGATACGAAGACTGCCTGACAGGGAAAACTCTCCCTTATCCAACAACACGGCACCACGAAAGCCCGAGGCATCGGGAGTCAACGAAGCTACATAGTCGATGGCACGCTGAATGCGCAATGTGTTATCTCCGGCCTGCCAAGGCACAAACACGGCATTACGAACGGAAGGAATCTCACGTTCCGAACTCCGATAACCACAATAGGAAAAGTCGAGAATACGGTTACCCCATTCATCGCTCAGATAGGTTATCCGGTTGTCCTTGACTTGTAAAGCAAAGGTTTGTGCATGGACGTGCATAAGCCCTATGCCCATAAGCCCTAAAAGAATGGTCCGCAGTCGCATCTTCATCGTTATATCTTATAATCAAAAAAAACTTAGTTCAAACTTTTACGGTCGGCCAAGGTATCATGGTTATTCGACAAATCGGTCCAATCCACCTTCTTCTTGGTATCTATATCATTGATGTACTTCTCGATATTGGTATAGCCGTCTCCGTTGCAATCCTTCACGGCATCGCCGGCATCGTTCGGGTTCAGTCCATTGGCTATCTCCCAAGCGTCCGGCATTCCGTCGCCATCAGAATCGGTCACAGGCTCGCCCTTGTATTCGGGAAGTCCGCCAACTTGTCGGATGTCGGTAATAATGCCTTGTTTATAGGAATCGTCCGGCAAACGTCTCTTCACATAAGGGGAGACAAACTCCGGAGCATCCTCCACGTAGATAGCCTTTCCGGTACGCACGGACTTCACGATGCGTGCATCCACCGCATCACGCTTCGGCATACAGGCTCCTACGTTCTTCAGAACAAATTGATAGGCTTCCTTGGCATCCATGACAGTGACATGAGACATCCGGAACGGTTCGTCCACCTTGATTTGCGGAAGGTATTTGTCGGCATCCACATCACCATTCAGTTGCACGCCACCGTCCCAATTGTCCTTTGTAACCTTGGCATTGCCATGAACGATGTTTCCATGCACATAGGCTTTTCCGAAAGACAAAGGACGGTTCTTGTCGCGTCCTGCCTCCGGCTTAAGGATGCGGTAAGAGATTGCCTTGTTGAGCGGGGTGACAGGTCCGGGCTTGAAATAGTTGTTGATGATGTTGTAAAGGCTATTGTGATCACCTCCGTCAATGGAACGGTTCCACCAATTGAACACCACATTGTTGACAAAGTTGAAATCGCCATCCATGCCGACAGAACAGTTACGGCTGATGTTGGAGGCGAAAAGGTTGCGGCAAAACATACTGTTGTGCCCGCCGATAGTTGCCCCAAAGGCATGGTTATAGGTATCCAATGCCTCGGAGAAAATAGAGTTCTGAATGGTGATGTTCACCGTCGGCAGCTTTTGTCCATGTCCGGTCTCGTCACGGTCATAAACATGGCGATAGACAGACATATTCTCATCCAAGCCCCAACTAGCCGAACAATGGTCGATGATGATATTTCCGACGGCATTTCCGCCAAGGGCATCATCGCGGAAACCAACATCCTGTGCCCCGCGACGGAAACGCATATGACGGATGATAACGTCGTGTGTATCTATCAGGAAAGAATGTCCGGTGATGCAAACCCCATCCCCCGGAGCGGTCTGTCCGGCAATGGTGACATAAGGAGCACGAAGGTGAATGGGGCTTTTCAGACGAATGATACCCGATACATTGAAGACAATGATGCGTGCCCCACCCGTCTCACAGGCTTCACGGAAGGTGCCGGGACCTGAATCTTCCAAAGAGGTAACAACAAGCACCTTGCCACCACGTCCACCCGGAGTGTACATTCCACCACCTTCGGCACCGGGAAAAGCCGGAATAGTGCTTTTTACCAAATCTTCGGGATGGGATGCCCACGGTTTATAGGGACGGCCTGCTTTGCCTTCTTCCAACACCGTAGGCAAAGCCTTTTCCCAAGCGGCATCCGATTTACGGCTAAATTCGGCTTCTTGCCTTTCTACCCTAGCCTTCACCGAATCCGGAATTACAGGATATTGTGCCAAGACCGGCAGTACGCAGCCTACAAGCATCCCGGTCAATACTATTTTCTTCATTTTGAGTTTTTGATATTTTAATGCATTCATCAAGACATTTACTATTTTATCATCTTACTATCAATCTTCGCATACTTAATCCGCTGACGCCTCCAAGTATAAACAATGTGCAGACTGCCGTCTTTTCCCTGAATAATGCTGGGATAAGAATATTGGCTGATAGGGCTATCCTCTAAAGTCAGGACAGACTTCCAATGAGTTCCATCGTCCGAGATGGCTATGCACAAAGGTGTGCGAGGACCTTTGGGTGTGCCGGGCAGGGTGGAGAAATCATTGTATATCAAGGCATGGCGACCATCTTTCAGTGTCACGGCATCAGTACCGGAATTGTTGTTCGGCAAGTCGGAAAGTTCCACCTTACTCCAACTGTCTCCGTTGTCTTCGCTCCAAGAGGTGGCCAACTGGGCGTTGCGCGTACGGCAAAGCACCTGCAAACGTCCGTCCTTATGCTTCAGTATGCTGGGTTGTATGGCGTAGATAGGCTTGGCTTTCGCATTTTCCTTCTTTCGGTCAGACGTCAGAACAGAAAGTTCAGCCTCCAGCGGTCCTACCATCTTCCACGTCTTGCCCATGTCATCGGAAATCTCGAAATGTATGCGCCACCCCTTGCTGCCTTCTGTGCTCGAAGGACAGATGATGCGGCCATCGATGTATTCAGGCTTATTCTTAACCGGACCAAGGAAACCTTCGGGCAATGCCTCACGCTTGCCCCACGTCTTTCCACCATCGTGCGAACGGACAAACCAACCGGACCAATCGCTTACCTTCAAGCCTATCTTATAGAAAAGCAGGAGGTCGCCACCGGGTATTTGGAAAAGGACGGGGTTCCAACAAGCCTTGCGACGGGCTATCAACTTGCCTTCGGCATTCGTGACAGGAGTACACGTAGAATCAATACCTGCCATGACGGCCAGCGAATCGTCCAACGAAAACACTCCATCGGCAGCCAACCGGGGGGCAGTCCATTCCTTGGCTCCCTTCGGCTTGCGGCATACCCAAATGCAACAATCGGGATTGCGCTCCTTGGTACCACCAAAGAAAGAAGCAACCAAGTCGCCATTCTTCAGTTCGACAATCGTCGAGGCATGACATTCGGGGAAAGATGCTTTCTCGTACAGGAACTCATCTGTAAGGATAGCCGCATGACGAGTAGGAATATCCACACTGAAATGGTGCTTTCCCGAACCTATCTGTTGCTTCCGCCCATCGGGCAAACATACCTCGCCCGTAGTGTTGGCAGGGAGTTCAATGTCCCACTCCAAATGTGTAGGGGTCTTTGTCCAACGACTGACTATCGGTCCGTAAAGACTTGTGTAGGAAGCATCCACACGGCTCAGTTCCTGCACCTCAAAATTGGGTTGAAATACCACGTGCTTGTATCCAGGCTTCATGTTGTCGGCACGAATACCCGCCAAATTGTTGAAGCACCAAGGCAACAGGTCGCCCAGCAGCATCACATGATTTCCACTGTTCATGGCGGGATTAGCCGTATCTCCATTCCACAATTCCCAAATAGTGGTGGCCCCCTTCCCTACCATGTATCCCCACGAGGGATAAGTCGTATTGGTGGCCAACAGGTAAGCCACGTCGGCGTAGCCTTGCCTACTAAGCTCACGCAACAGCCATTGCACACCGATGACACCGGTACTGATGTGTCCCTTGTTGGTAGTAATAATGGCAGTTACCACATTCTTGGTCACTTCCTCCACGTATTTCTCCGGCACAATTCCGAAAGCCAATGGCAGAATGTTAGCCGTCACCGTATTGTTGCCATAAAATATGCTGTCGGGATACAACGGATGACCGGGTACAGGAGAGGTACCTTCTTCTGCGTGCAGGAAGCGTGCATTGAATGCCTCTTTCATCCGATGCTCCAACTCACTCCACTCCTCGGCATCGGCCGACAAACCTTGCAACGTGGCAAAACGCTGCATCAGCTGAAGCATCTTCACGTAGTAGGCCGTAGCAATGAGTGATCCATCCGTCTTGCGCGACGGGTCTGCACTATGAATCAGTTCCAATGACTCGGGAGGCACACACCAATCGCCGTATTTGTCTTTGGTAATGATGCAGTCCTTCGTCATGTAATAGTCGCGTATGTGATGCAACCATTTCTTAATGGCAGGATAGCACGCCTCCAGCGGACGGCGGTCACCATAGTTGGTGTACAACATATCGCAAGCCATGGGCAAGGCAGCAGGCCAAGTGACGTTGTCGGAATAATAATTCCAGAAAGCGGGGGCCACATCGGGGATGCAGCCATCTTCGCGTTGTGCCTCTCGGATGTCACGGGTCCACTTAGCATAGAGGGCTTGATTGTGGAACAGCATACTCTCGCCCCAGCAGCCCATCGTGCGGTCGCCCAACCAAGGCTGACGTTCGTTGCGCTGGGGGCAGTCGACGGGCATTCCTTTATAATTGCTCCGGATGCCCCAGAAGGCATTGCGCACAATACGGTTCAACGTCTCGTCGGAACACTCGAACGTGCCGGTATGCTCCATCTCGTCTTCCACCACTTCACCCACGAAGTCTTCGGCCCGGGCATCAGGATAACCGCTGACTTCCACATAGCGGAAGCCATGATAAACAAAGCGAGGCGCCCAAGTAGTGCCTTCTGCTTCATGCCCACCCACTACATAGAGGTCGGCAGAACGGGCATCGCGCAAGTTTCGGGTATAAAGTTCGCCATCGGGCTGCAAGGTCTCGGCAAAACGAAGGCGGATGCTGTCGCCCGTCTGTCCTTTGATGCGGAAGCGCACCCACCCGGCCATGTTCTGACCCATATCAAGGATGTACTTATCTCCCTGTTTCTTCACCGAAACGGGGGTCAGCGTATCCATCACTTTCATGCCCGCCATCATCTGGGCACGCAAGGTACCCATCGGAATGCTGACACGCTTGGCCGGCATCCAGTCCTTATCATCATACCCCACTACGGTCCAACCCTGCAACTCCTTGCGGGCATCGTATTCCTCACCGTCGTATTCGTTGTTGCTGCGGATAGGGCCTTCGGTAGTCAGCCGCCACGAAGTGTCCGACGCAATCGTCTCCTTGCTGCCATCAGCGTATTCCACAATCAAGTTCAGCCGAAGCTTGGGATAACCGAAGTTTGTAATCTTATAGGGTTTGTAGTTCTGACGCATGGTATAAAAACGTCCATTGCCCAGCATGACACCCATCGCATTTTCTGCCCCAAGCACGGAAGTGACATCGTACGTGTTGTAGAGAATCGTCTTCCGATAATCGGTGGGAGCAGGTGCCAACACTTGGTTGCCGATGCGCTGCCCGTTGATGTAAAGCTCGTACATCCCCAATCCGGCAATGTGAACCGTGGCACGCTTCACGGACTTCGTCAAAGTAAACTCCTTACGCAGGTAGCGGGCAGACAGACGACTCCATTGGGTTTCACTGTCACCCGGTGCGGCCTGGTCCACACCAATCCACTGCCCGCGCCAGTCGGCCTCGTTAAACAATCCTGTTGACCAAAAGGCTGTCTCGCTCCAATCGGTTTTCCCCTTATTGGTCTCTATCTTCACTTTCCAATAATAAGGGGTATTCCGTTGAAGGGATTTTCCTTGGTATTCTACCCACTGAGAAGCGTCCGATTCCATGCGGCCGGAATCCCAAACATCGCCCTTGTCTTGTGCCAATAGTTCGGGAGAGGATGCCACAAGAATATGGTACGCCGTCTGCATCACATTGTGTTCATCCGACTCGATACGCCATCCTAACCTAGGCTGACGAACGTCAATTCCCAACGGTTGCTTCAACTGCTCCGTCCGCAAGTCAGTGACACTCACCTTTGCCCCCATTGAGGCCGCAAAAAGACAGAAAAGTAAAACAAGAAATGACGAGTTCAGAAGTTTTTGAGGTTGTTAGTTTATGAGTTGGATAGATTATAAACTAGGAGAATGCAGACAACGCTGAAGGCGCAGATAAACGCAGACTTTAATTTTTTTAGATGCGGGATTAAGCGGATTAAAACCGATTAGCCGATTTCTCTCATAATTTAAAATTCAAAATTTAAAATTAATATCTGTTTTCCAGCATCGTCCAGTCCTTATGAACATAGTCTTTACTGCTGTCCACAACTATCAGCACGTGGTCATTACCACTGTTGTAGCCGCTATCGTGCTGAAAGGTATGTACACGGTTGTCAAACTCGCCGATATATTCCAACTTGCCATCCTTGGCGGTGTACCACCAAGCGTTTTTCTTCGCACCACTGATTTTGGTCAGGTCAATCTGCATTGGACGACCGGTATAGTTATACACCAGCAGATAGTCATTGCCACGGGTAGCGATAGCACGGTCGTAACGCTCGCCGTTCTGTCCGGCAATGACCGATTGGTCGGGCACACGCTCAAAGAAAGGAAAAGTCAGCATCAGGTTCTTCAGGTATTGCATCTGATTATAACCGGGGTCATTCAACGCTTCATACCAAGGCTTCTTAGCCCCGTATGCCCCTCCTACGCCGGGCTTGAGGAACTGCATGATGGAATTGTGTCCGTACGTATGCCCGAACGAACCGGCAAATACCGACCAATAGGCATAACGACGCACATCGTAATCCTGCCACAACAGTTCATTCTCATCGTGCAGACCATGAGGAATAGCTTCGTAAGAGGGTTCACCGTCGATGACGGGTTTCATGGGTGTCATGGCCATGCTACGCTCCACATAACGCCAATTATCTTCTTCGGTGTTCTCTTCAATGGGATAGTCGCCATCGCCGAAGCGTTGTCCGTAACGGCGGTGTCCGCTCTGAAACATATTGAAGTCCAGCCAAGGGACATTGTTGAACCACATGGCCGAGGTTGTCCGTCCACGCGGATGGAAGGTCATCAGATGATTGCCATCGATGGCCTTGATGGACGTGGCCAACGCCTCCCATTCGGCCGTCTTTACATCTCCCCGAATATCGCCTCCGATGAACCAAATGATGTTGGGTTCGTCCTTATAGCGTTCGGCCAAGAATTTGCCGTATGCCTTTGCTTGCTCCACGTTCATCTGTCCATGCTTCACAAGGCCTCCCCAAATACAGACCATGCCAATGTATATGCCTTTGCTGGCAGCGGTATGGATGATGTAGTCCATGTGATCCCAATAGCCATACACACCCTTTTGATTGATATTCTTGAAGTTGTATCCGTCGATCATGGAGTATTGCCCGTAGGCGTTCATGGCAGGGACACCATTCAACGTCTGCACCTGAACAACGTTATAGCCACGGCGTCTGCATTGCTCCAAGTAGTATGCAGCCTCATCACGGTTCAGCCGTTCGGGCAACAGCCATCCGGTGTCGCCCAACCAGAAGAAGGGGGTACCATTCTCATGCTTCAGATAACGGCCTTCGTCGGAAACCATCAGTTTTCCGTTCGCCCAAGGGATATATGTCTTTTGGGCTTTCTTTTGTGCCAAGGCCGGAACGGACAAAGCGCACAATAGGAGGAAAACGGCCAAAGACAACTTGCCATGCAAATGCAGATTTACTGATTTCATCCTAACTATCCATTTCAATAAGATTCTCATTTTATTCTTATGTTTTTAGTAATATTGATAATTCTTTTTTAAGAATGATATAACTGATATTATTGCCATTCTTTATAATAATGCTGCCTAAATTATAAAATAAAATTCATAACTCAAAATCAGATTGTCGGAAAAGATTTTTTTGTTATTTCCATTCAGGAGACAACCTGTATATCATTGTCCGAAAGCGACATCGTCAATCAGAAGTTTTGTCAGCGTATCGGTATGCCCTACTTCCTTGCCGTCAACAAATACGCGCAAACCTTTTCCGCAATGATAGCGGTCGCCATCCTTATCCCAAAGGATAGTCAGATTGCGTCCGTGATACAGCACATTATCCAGGCAGAACCAATCCCACTGCCCGTCAGGAAGCAACGGATTCACCTCTATCACATTATCCAACCGCGGACGAAGCCCTACCAACCCCGTAATCAGTAAATCGTTGAAAGTGGAATGATTGTAATAACGGCTGCGCTCTTGGTCGCCCTTCAGCCAATAGCCGGTCGTCTCGTCCAGGTATTCGCCGATGTACGGACGGCCGCGATGGTACTGAGCCTCTACATACAATTCCAACTGACGGAAGTAGATGCTATCGGTCAAGATGGTCTGAGGATAATTGTTCATAAAGTTGGCCATGGCCGTCAATGTCTGGGCTATGGCAAAGGGCCAGATGGCACCGTCCCACTCACACTTGCCTACGCCGTGCGTACGGAACTCCGGATGACGCCGTTCGGCAGTCGTCAGCCCGTAAGGAGCCGAAAAACCTGCCTCGTCCTTGATTTCCTTCCAAGCTACTCCGTACTTGCCGTCGGGTAGGTTGAAGTACCAAGGTATGTAGCCGATGGCTTCGCGAACGTTGGCCGACGAATCGGTACGCATCGTCTCGAAGAACTGATGGCGCGTGTTCCACAATTCGGTTTCAACCAAAGCTTTCAGGGTGTCGGCCTTCATGCCGTAGCGCATCGCCATGCCTTCGTCGCCCGAAAGAAGCCCCATCACGGAAAGAGCCTTGGCATTGCCATACATATAGCTGTTAATGGTAGGCCGGGCATACTTCTTCCGACGACCGCCACTGATGGATTCTTCCATACCATCCTGCACGTCGCCTTGCCAGTACAAGCCATTCGCCAAGCGGTGGGTGCGTTCCCAACGTTGGTATTCAGCCTCCAAATCGCCCTTCATGTCGAACATAAAAGCCTTGTCTCCATCCACCAAGTAGCGTGCCAACACGGCATCGGCATTCCAAGAGCTGAAACGATCCATCCGTTCCATGGACTTTCCGTTGTTGCCCCGATACCAAGTGTGAATAATCTGGTCCAGGTATTCGGGATTGCGCAACCAACGGCTTTCATAAATATGATGCCCCACGGCGCAAGCTATCAGGTTGTACTTGTCGGCATACGAACGCTGCACCAGAAACTCCGTCATGGCATAGCCCACAGGCGTTTCCTTGATGTGCTTGCGCAGCGACCACCAACGGTAGTAATACATCTCCTCAAAATTGTGCTGCGGACACTCGAAGAGGGGAATGTTCTCCTCCATCCACGCCGACGCCTCAGCATTGGGGATGGCCTGAGCAATGTTCTCGTCTTCCATGCTGTTGAAATAGTCGGCATAATGGCTGAAGTCGGCATATCTGAGGAAGGCGGACGATGCATCTTTGTCGGCCGAGGTGGTCTTGAAGCGAGCTATGCGGTACTCCACCGGCTCGGTCTGCTCACCGGCACCGGGCAGGTCATAGGTCTGGTCGGCAGGAGTATCGACCGTTGGGAATGTGCGTGACGCGCCGGTGCGGAAAACGATGCGCTCAATAGCCTCGACAGGGGCGTAAAACATCCGCGACTTTAGCTGTTCACCATCCACAAACACATGAATATTACGGTTGGCCACAGAGAGGAGCACATCTACATGGTATGTCTTCCCGGCCTCGTATTTCATCATCCGGGCAAAACGGGCACCGCCTTTTATACGGAATATGCCTTCGTCCGTCAGTTCCAGACGGGAGCACGCGATACCGTTTGCATCCAAGAACTCAATCTGAAGCATCCCTTTGTCATTTTGTGCGGCCTGCAAATCGAAGGACACCTTCAGTTCCTTAGTGGCCGGAATCTTGCGTTCCACCTTTGCGTAGTCAAAGGGGTCTTTATCCTGCAACTTAAGCCACGCGCCATCCAGAGATACCGGTGCCCACAATGGAGCATAGATATTCCAACGGGTCAGTGCGGAAATGGATGGAAACCGGGAAAAATCGTCATCGGCATGGGCGGAAGCCCTCGTCTCTACCGGAACAGGGATGCGGGATATCCACATATCCTCCTTGTTTACGCTATAAGACACCCACAAGTCGCCATCGGCAGGTACGCCATTGCCCTCCTGAATGCCACGCGGATACTGGGGGCCATAAGATTTATAGTTACCCCCGTAGCGCATCGGGGTTATCTCGCCATGCACGAGGTTCAGCGTCGTGTATTCCAGTCCGTCTTTGCTCAACGAGATGGCCAACGGCCAACGGAACTCCGAAGGATTATACACCGTGGCATAGGTGCCATCGCTCAGGCGTTGCCCCCATATCTTGGCGTTGCTGTTGACGAATCCCTTGGCACGCTGCACGGGTTCGGCCCAAGTGTATCCGCCATCCTCGCTGATGGAGGTCAAAGCGTGTTTCCACAGGCAGGCGATGCGACCGTCGGGCAAGGTATAGCTGTTGAAGGCCTTATATCCTTTCTTCAGAGGGATGATAGGGTCTTCACGATCGGCCTCTTCTACCCACTGCATCATGTAGAGAGGATTGTTCAGGATTTCTTGACAAGCCTGTACGAACCCACGGTCTTTGCTTTTCTTGAAATGAGGATAGTCCGTATTCTTCTCATTGAATCCGTGATTGTAGTATATAAAATAGATGGGGCCGAAAGAGCCGTCTTCCTTAACCTCGCGCACCACACGCCCGATGCCGTTGCCGTCGTTAGGGTCATCTTTCTTATCCAAAGCCACTCCATAGTTGCCCATCGTAATCAAACGCCCCGCCTTGGACACATAGAAACCTACACGTTGGTGCATGATAGCTATCAAGTCTTTGGCCTGCACACCCAGACGCGAATCCTTGGTATAGCCGTCCGGCACCTTGTAGGGCGGAAATACGACTTCGGGATTTGTCCACCGGTAGCCATCCTCCGAGGTCATCAAAAAGGTCTGCGAAGGAGGCACGTGCTCGTCCGAAGGGTCTGACAGGTACTGATAATAGAACCGTCCGTTCCAGTAAGCCAACATGGGCTGATGATTGTAAGTCCACCCTCCCCCGTTCGATGCATCCGGATGCTCACGATTGGCACGCATCAGCTGAATATTGTGTACCCCCACCACCGGGGAAAGTTGCCCATCATGATAAGCAGGGTTCGACAACTGCTTTCCGGTATAATGGATTCTGTCTTGGGCCGCAACCGTCGTCACAGACAAAGTCCCCACAAAGAGCAACGACATACACCTATGCCGAACGACGGATAACGTAGAATGAGCTATGCGAATGTAGTTTTTCATAAATATACGGTCTTTATCATACTATCGTTTCACGTGAGCATCAGCCCATCGTCTTTCTGCCGCCTCTTACCCGACCCCGGTTACCGATGCTCCCAATATCGTTCCACGCCCATGCCTTCCGACATCCACCGTACAAGCAAGACAGGCAGCTTTTCATTTCGTACTCAAAGGTATATAAAAAAAAGTATGCCACCAATTCTGCCTGTCAACATTTGAAAAAGATTATAGAGATTGCAGAAAGCACACAATGAAAAAAGCGACACTAAAGTAGTCGTTCCACAAGCCGAATACAAATGGGACGGAAAGGTCTGTTGCTCCCATGGAAGTGATGTCAGATAGGCGAAATGAGAGAAACAAAAGCCTCTCCGACTTCCAACGACCATGGCGGCTGTCAGAAACCGGAGAGGCTGTCAAGCAGAGGAAATTACAGCGCCAACTGATAAATCTCCTTGCTATATTCGCGTGTCAGCTTCACGTAGTTGCCGACCAGTTCTCCCTTATTGCGGTGCAGGCTATCCACCAAGCGGTCGATGTCGGGATTCTCTATACCCAGTTCCTTGAAGGTGACGGGCAAACCCATGTAGCGGAAGAAGTGCTTCAGGCGAGAAATGCCGGTCAAGGCCATTTCTTCTAGGTCTTCCGTCTCGGGAACACCGAAGACACGGTTGGCAAACTGAGCTATCTTGCGGGGATTGTGGGAGGCCATGAAGGTCATCCATGCAGGGGTGATAACGGTCAGGCCGGCACCATGAGTCACGTTGTAGATGGCACTGACCTCGTGCTCCAAGAAGTGGGAAGCCCAGTCCTCCTCGCAACCTACGCCGCAGGTGCCGTTGTGGGCAATGGTGCCACACCACATAATGTTGGCCCGTGCACCATAGTTGTTCGGGTCTTGCTTCACTCGGTAGGCTTCTTTGATGATGGCAGTCAACGTGCCCTCGCATACACGGTCGGCTATTTCAACATCCTCAGTATTGGTAAAATAACGCTCCATGATGTGAACCATCATGTCGGCAATGCCACAAGCCGTTTGGAAGGGAGGCAACGTATAGGTCAACTCCGGATTCATCACGGCAAAAACAGGACGGAGCACTTCGGGCACACGCAGACTCAGCTTCTGAAGCGTATCGACCTTCGTAATGACGGTATTGCCCGAGCCTTCACTTCCGGCGGCAGGAATGGTGAGCACCACGCCTACTTTCAGTGCCTTCGTCACCTTGGCCTTGCCAATATAGAAATCCCAGAAATCGCCGTCGTAAACCACGCCGGCAGCAATGGCCTTAGCTGTGTCGATGACGGAGCCACCACCTACGGCCAGCATCATGTCGGCTTGCTGGGTGCGGCAGAAGTCGATGCCTTCATATACCTTCGTATCGACGGGGTTGGGCTGCACGCCGCCCATCTCGCAGAAGCCCACTCCGGCCTCCTGCAACGATTGCTTCACTCGGTCTAGCAGTCCGCTCCTAACCACAGAGCCGCCGCCATAGACAATCATCACCTTCTGTGCACCATGCTTGCGAGCCAATGCACCGACTTGCATCTCCGTAGCCTTGCCGAATACGAATTCAGTAGGGCTATAAAAAACAAAATTGTTCATATCTGCATATAATTAATAGGCCATGAATAATGGATAATGGCAATGAATAACTGATTTAAAAATCCAAAAATTAAATTGATAAGTCCTCCTTTCAACTCCTTATTGGCTTAAGAATTCTCCTTATCAATATACCGACTGTATCGGTCGAAGAAACGGTGGAATGCCCCCCACTTCATCAATCCTTTCTCGAAAATGCCAATGCCAAGCAACGCACAGAGAATGCCCAGCGAAACGTCTATCAGATAGTGATGTCCCGAATAGACTGCCGTCCACCAGATGCCTACCATGATAAAGGCAAACACAGCTATCAGCCATTTCCGGCTGCGGTCGATGATGGCGTAGGCCAGTGCAACGACCATATAGGCTGCATGAAGTGAAGGCACTGCGGCAAACACATTGGCATTGCGTCCATAGATGCCATGGAAGACGGACCACCCCATTAGCTCGTCGAAACGCCCCAGTCCTGCCACATTGCCCGGCGTATTGAGCACAGGTTCAAAACCATAGTTCATGGCATACCAGGGAGGAGCAGCCGGATGGATGTAATATCCGGCAAAACCGATGAGATTGACAAACAAGAACACCATGGCAAAACGCAGATACACCTGACGATGCCCTCTCAGATACAGCCAGATGCCGAAAGCTATCGGCACAGGCACCCAGCAGAGATAGAACACACCAGCCATAAAGTCGGCCACGGTGCAATGATGCAGAGCAAAATACTCGCAAGGTATCAGCCGAACACCATCAACCGTCAGTCCGAAGAGCGATTTCTCGGCCTCATACAGTCCTTTCACATCGATAGGATTGACCTCATAGTTGGGAAACACGCGCATCCAGTCGTACGAAATGCCAAACAACATGAAGGGCAGCAGTGCCACAGCCAACTTACGGGTAGCCTGTCCGGCAAAAAACAACACGAGAAACAATCCGCCCATCAGAAAATGTTCCGGACGGAGCCCGATGCACAGTCCTGTCAGCACAAGGAACAGGGCTATGAGCACCAGCACCAGTCCGCTCTCCTTGGCGGAAGGAAACAATGGTTTGTTCATCATTTATTCTTCAAGAGTTTATAGCAATGTGCCAGACGCACAAAAGCCGTATAGTTGGCCAAGACGGCAATCACGGCCAAAGGAACAATCAGAATCAGCATGGGGTCGAACGAGGTGCAACTTTTGAACACCCCGCAGAAGATGGCACCCAAGGCCGTCAGCACCACGCGCTCCGGACGTTGCATAAGTCCGACCTTGCATTCCAGCCCCAGGCCTTCGGCACGTGCCCGCACGTAGCTCACCATGAGCGAACCTATCAACGCCACGAACGTAATGATAGAGCCCCACAGATAGCCCTGCAACAATAGGTAATAGAGGATTCCGAACAACGTAACCAATTCACTGTAACGGTCGAGCACCGAATCGTAGAGCGCACCGAACGTAGAACTCATCTTGCCTACACGTGCCACACGTCCGTCCATCATGTCGAACAAGCCGGCAAAGAGCACGATGCCGCCTCCCCAGCCCACGTATGACAACTGTCCGCTTTTATAGATACCCGCATAAATAAATAGGACTGCCGCCACCACATTCAGCACCAGTCCGGTCGTTGTAATAAAATTGGGCGTGATACCCACTTTAATCATACCACGTACAACAGGATTAATAATCTTGTAAATCAGCTGCTGCAAATAATCTCTATAATTCATATCTATTATTTGATTAATTTTCTGTTATGATGTTTCAGAAAGAGTCTGAAGTTATGATTGCGATATACGAAAAGCCGCTGCATCTGATAGTTCCAGATAAATGCTACCAGCACGGCAACGACAATCTTGCAAAGAAGGAAGACATTGGTAACGTAGAATCCCGGCAATTTGTTAATCCAAGTCATGTCGGTAATCCACTCGGTCAAGGCAAATGTTCCCCATGTATTGAAAAGGAGGCTTCCTCCCCAAACGAGTAGATACTTGATGGCTACGTACTTCTTCTTCACGTTCTTCGCATGAAATACCCAACCGTAATTGATGGCACAATTCACCATACCACCGACCACGGAACCTGTGAAAGTCGCATAAAGGTAGAAGATGCCGAAAGCTTTTGCTAAAAGGATGGTTACCAAGAAATCGACAACGCTTGCAAACTGCGCCGACAGTTGAGCCTTGCAAAAGACCCAAATAGAGTGACTATGCCGCTTTGCCCCATTGCCTTTGCCTGTCAACCGAGTACCCATCTTACTGCAATTAAAACAATAAAGCCATAAATGCCGGACAAAATATCATCCATCATCACTCCCACTCCACCGGGCAAGCTTTCGGCTTTGCGAATGCCCAATGGCTTGAATATATCGAACAGGCGGAACAGAGCAAACGCTCCCACGATGTACCACACTTCACCGGCCGATGCCGCAAGCAAGGTAATCCATACGCCTACCATCTCATCCACCACTACCCGCGAAGGGTCTTCGCCCCAAAATTCCTCCAAACGATTAGCGGCCCATATACCCGCAAACGTAAATATGACAATCAGTGCCACCGTCAGCCCTATCAACGAAAGGCCTGAAAAGAAACAGGACAGTCCTATCCAAATCAGCGTAGCCAGCAAGGCTCCTGCTGTTCCGGGAGCAAAAGGAGAAAAGCCGGTGCCAAAGCCCGTACCGATAATAACAGGAAGAAGAGATGGTTTCTTCATAAGTATTCAAAAAAAAAGAAATATGTTCTCTAAACCAACAATTTATGCTTACACACAACAGCCAAGAGAACGTTAGAGCACAAAAAAACGATAAGATGGCAGCATGTGGGCAGACACAGCTACCCTACCCATTCTACCATCTTATCTATTGTTTATTAATCCAAATAACTCGGTGCAGTTTCACCTATCATTTCGCGGATCGTCTGCTTCACCATGCGCCATTGCTGGAACAGGTCGTGTACGGGCTGATGCTCGAAATCGTGCATCGGGCTCTTGCAGAAGAAGGACAGCCAAGTCTGTATGCCACACATACCTGCACGGGCAGCCAAGTCGCTGAACAATACCAGGTCGAGGGCAATAGGTGCAGCCAAAATAGAATCGCGACACAGGAAATTAACCTTGATTTCCATCGGATAGCCCATCCAACCGAAAATGTCGATGTTGTCCCATGCCTCTTTGTTATCCTTGCGGGGAGGATAATAGTTGATACGAACCTTATGATATACATCGCCATACAAGTCGGGGAATTTCTCGGGTTCGAAGATGTTGTCGATAACAGACAGCTTGCTGACTTCCTTCGTCTTGAAGTTCTCGGGCTGATCCAGCACTTCGCCGTCACGGTTACCCAAGATGTTGGTAGAGAACCAACCGCTTACACCCAACATACGAGTCTTGAACATCGGAGCCAGCACCGTCTTCATCAATGTCTGACCGCTCTTGAAGTCCTTACCGGAGATGGGCACATTCTGCTTCTTCGAAAATTCCCACATGGCAGGTATATCAACGCAGAGGTTAGGAGCACCCATGATGAAAGGAGCACCTTCGGCCACTGCTGCATAAGCATAGCACATACTCGGAGAAATCACTTCCGTATTGTTCTCCTTCATGGCCTTTTCCAAAGATTCCAAAGATTGGTGCTCGTCCGACAGCGGAACGAAGATTTCCGTACTGGCTGCCCACAGCACAGCAATACGGTCGCAATTGTTGGCAGCCTTAAATTCGCGGATGTCTGCACGAAGCTGTTCCACCATATCCCAACGGGTAGCAGCATTCTTGATGTGCGTACCATTCAGACGCTTGGCAAAGTTATGGTCAAAGGCAGCCGGCATAGGCTTGATGGCCTGCAGTTCGTCCTTCACAAGATTCAAGTCTTTTTCTTTCAAGACTTCAGCATACATAGCAGCATCGTATGCATTGTCGGGAAAGATGTCCCAGCCACCAAACACGATGTCGTTCAGGTCAGCCAAGGGAACGATATCCTTTATGAGTTTTTCTTCGCCACTCTGCACACGCATCGTAGCCATTTGAGTAATCGAGCCTATTGCTTTTGCCAAGCCCTTGCGAGCAGCCAATACACCCGTAATCATGGTGGTTGCAACCGCACCACCTACACCAACTACCAATACGCCAAGGCGTCCGGTCGCCGGCTTAATGTTTTCTTTCATTGCCATTGTATTATTTAGAGTTTAAAAAATTGCTCAAATTTAGGGGATTTTACCCAAAGGGAGCTCGTTTTTTTGTCCGATTTACTGTTCTATTAGTAAGATTTAAGTTAAAATGTCATGTGTAGACTGATTCTAAGGCCTGATTTATCGATATTTGGTGAATTTCGGTAAGTCAAACGCCATACATAATCCACCCGGAGCACCTTCAGGATATTTTCGATTCCCACCCCGGCCTCCACGTATGGAGTATGCCCCATTGTGGTGCTCCCGGCAGGGAAAGTAAACAATCCGTCGCTAAGGGCCGGATTGTTTTTGTCGCTCAAGTTTCCATACAATCCCCGACACGACAGCACCTCGCGCCACTTCAACTTCTTGAACAGGGGAATGCGGTTAAAGACAAAGCCATTCAGATAATAGGTAACATCCCATGAGGCATACTCGTCGTTCATGAACTCCATGGCATTCATCATGGAAAAAGACTCGGGTTGAATCGTATATGACAAGTTTGCATTGGGAATAATCAGCAAGGGAAAGGGTACTTTGTCCCACACCTTTCCGGCCTTCAGTATGACATCCGTATATCCGAAAGCCGAGAACCAAAAGCGTTTCTGAAATCCGAACTCCGTATATTGATAGGAATAGTCACCACCCAGCACTCCCTTGGCGGCTGCCGTGTGCGTCAGCGTAAAGACAGGCGCATCCAGCGATACCGGGAATCGATTCCACTGTGTCTGGAAGAACTTTTCATTGGGAGCATAGCGCAACTTCAGTTCTACCTCGCTGGTCTTGATGTCGGGAATATAGGTGCCATTCGCATCAGTGAACGGTATCAGATGCGATGATTCATCCTTGCGCAAACGGGTAGTCAACTGAAAGGAGAAGCCGGAGTGAAATTCGCTCGTATAGGTCAGCTCTGCCTTCTGCTGATAGCCGATGCGGTCATCCTTCTGTCGCTTCAAAGCCAAGAACACATTGTCCTGACTAGTATATAAGTAATGTTGGCCGTATTGGTTGACATCCGACTTATAGCTGGCCTTCAATGAATGAATAGGAAACTCGTTGGCATACTCCTTCTTCTTGTTAAACGAATATTCCAGTTCGGCCAGTCCTTTAAAACGTTCGTCGCGAAAACCGTAAGCCACATATCCACGGCCAAACAAATGCGGGTTGAGCCAAGCCGTCGTCATACCACCGGCACGCACACGTACCCCTTCCAAGGTATTTCCACTGATGGTGGTATTCATCATACCGTAATAGAACAGGGGCTGTTTATCCTTCGGCAAAGGTATGTATCCGGTAAACAGCACTTTCAGGACTTTTTCTGTCCAATAATAGACCGGATAGGTTCGCAACTGTGCCATCATCTTATCCACGGAGGTTTCCTTCTCACTGACCTCCACATGACGGTTCGCCTCCCAATACTCATCCGGGTACAAGGAGGCTTCGGCACCTTCTATTACTTTTTCCGGTTTGCGAAATGCCAACAGGGCTGTATCACCGGGCACATACTGATAGTTGCGATAATACACATCGCGCTTGGCATATATACCGTCGCTATTATCTACCAGCTTGAATTCTGTCGTGATAGCCTCGTTGACGAGCTGCCGCGTACCGTCTTCTGCACGGTCGAAGGTCTGCTCTATCTTCATGTAATCCACAAAGTTCAGATTGATTTTCTGAGGGAAGTTCATCACTACTTTGCGCACAAAGTAGGTACTGTCGAGCATCACATACAAATGTCCGGTAAAGCCAAACGACTCTGAATTGAAGGGAACGAAAGTCAAATCGACGCAAGGCTTTCCGGCCACCGTCAACGTATCCATCAGATAGTATTTATAGAACGAGGGTCCCAAGGAGGAAAGCGGACTGACAAACTTGTTGGTGAACAAGGTGATGTTGTTCTGATAGATATCGACATCGGTCATGGTGACACTGATGGCCTGCTCCATGCCCTGCTGAGACAACATTTCATCTACTCCGGCCTGCCGACGGGCTTTCACCCATTGCTTCTCACTGTGAGGAGACTTCCTATAATAGTCCGTAGCCAGCAGTTCACGATTGGAGATAGCCAACAGAGGTTTACCCGTCACCGCCGAAGTATCTACATAGTCGGTCAGAAACTTAAACTTACGGTACAGCCATTTCTGCTGCTTCACGCTGTCGAAGTTGTTGATGGCAAAAGTCATCTTCTCGTAGCGGTCCCGTTGCCAGAAGTCGCGTTCATCGGGCGAGAAGTCATCCCGATGCTCTATCATGTTTCGCACAAACGCCACGGCAGGATTGTCTTTTTTCTTATAACGCTCCCGCTTGGGCTTTATCACCACTTCGTTCAGGGCATACGTAGCGGGCGACAATTCCACCTTCTGATAAACACCACGTGCCGGATGAATCAGTTGTTCGTACTCGTTATACCCCACCGACGATACCACTATTCTTCCTTCCGAGCGATACGTCTTGAAGGAAAAGCGGCCATTGTTGTCCGTCATGCCTCCTTCGCTCGTACCTTTCAAATAGACGGAAGTATATGGTATAGGCTCCTGCGTCAAAGAGTCGGTCACAACGCCTTGCACCACATATTGAGCCCGCAGGGGCAGAGCCAATAACTGAATGAACAAAAATACCTTTATCGCTAATCTCATACCTATTTCAAACTGAGCGGCAAAGGTACGATAGATAGAACATTCTTAGAGCCTAATTTTACGGAATAAATGTTCCAAAAAGCTATATTTATAAAAAGATAAGCCCGTTTCAGAGTAATAGAACAAAGATTATCCTAAATGGAACATATCTATAAATGGTCTAGATGTCCGATTTTAGATAATAGTATGGTGAATCTGCCATCAATTTAACATTATCCGGAAGCGGGTCAATCCATCACTGTACGTACGCAGCGAGAAAGTGCATCCGTGCCGCGTAAGCACCTCACGAATAAACACCAAACCGATTCCCTGTCCATTAGGCTTGGTAGAGAAGAAGGGGGTGAATAACTTTTCCTCGGTTTCCTTATCGATGCCTGCCCCGTTGTCTGTCACTTCTATGGATGCCGGAGCCATTGTCCGCACTACGATTTCTCCATCCCGGTCAATGCTTTCGGCGGCGTTCTTGATGATGTTCACCAACACCTGTTCGAAGAGGGAAGCATCCAGCCGAACCTTACCTACCTCGGGGTCACACTCCAGCCTTAGCACAATGTTGCGGTCATTGCACATTCCCTCCATGAAACGCTTGCACGTAGAGACCAATTCATTCAGGTTGACGGATGTCAACGTAGGCTCGGGAATCTTCACCACATCAGCAAAACGGGTGATAAAACGGCTCATGGAGAAACAGCGGTCGGTACATACACGCATCATGTCGCAAATGTCTTCCATTTCCTTTTCCGCAGACAAGGCCTGCTCCACGGTATCAAGTGTCGAGGTTATGCCCGCTGTGGTGTTGTTCACTTCGTGGGCTATCATGCGGATTACCTTTTCATAAGCTCTCTTTTCGGCACGCATCACTTCCTCCGTCATGCGTTCTATCAAGTAGAAAGGATGGCTGAATCCTCTGTCTATAAAGGAAGAGTAGGTACATTTATAGACATTGGCGTCGTTCAGCCGCACCACCTTCGTTTCTTCTTTCGTAATGCCGGCCAGTTCGGCTGCCAACGGAGAATCCACATCTTCCAGATTCTTCCCCACCGTCTCATCCAGACGCACACCCAACATTTTCAGCCCCATAGGATTGACCTGCGACACTTGCCCGTCCAGCGTCAGGATGACGACACCCATAGGTGAAGCCTGTATCAGCAAATCCAGAAAATGATTCTGCTCGCGCAAACGCAAACGCTCGTTCTTCAACTGTTCCATCATTCGGTTGAAGATGTTCACTATGCGGTCGGCCTCATACTGTCCCACCGGACTGAGTCGGCTGCTGAAGTCCTGTTCGCGCAACAGCTCCATACCATTGCCGATGGTGTTCATCGGCTTCACTATCCTTTGGTAAAACACCATCAGATAGAATAGTATGAACACAACAATCCCTTCCACTATATATAGATGAATGGTATTCATTTCCCCTGCCAGACAGACCAACGTCACGGCCAGCCCGACGAGGAACAACACTAATATAAAGAAGAAGAACTTGATGCGCACGGTTGATTAATGGATAATGGATAATTTAAAATTTAGAATTCAGTCCTCGTAGCTTATCTTGTATTTCTCCAATCGCCGATAAAGCGCCGCCCGGCTAATGCCCAACGAGACGGCTACCTGACTGAGGTTTCCCTTATACTGGTCCAATGCTTGCAGAATGGTCTGACGTTCTATCTCGTCCAGCGTCATACCGGCAAAGGAGGTTGTCTCGGCAGCTTTGACCGGTTCATTCGGACGCAAATACTGGGCATCGAAGTCCGAAGCATCCAAGGTAGGCTTGCCACTGACAAGAATGGTACGTTCCACCAGATTCTTCAATTCGCGGATATTTCCCGGATAAGGCAGTTTGGAAAGGAAGTTCAATGCATCGGCCGAAAACTCCGTACGGGGCAGTCCGTTGACTTCGGCCTGACGGTCGGCAAAATGACGGGCCAACAGCGGTATATCTTCCCGACGCTCGCGCAGAGCCGGAAGTTTCACGGTTATCAGATTGATGCGATAGAACAAGTCTTCGCGGAACGTACGTTCGGTGACCATCTTACGCAAATCGGCATTCGTAGCCGAAACCACCCGAACATCCACCTTACGCGGACGGCTATCCCCCAGCACCTCAAAAGTCTGGTCCTGCAATACCCGGAGCAGTTTCACCTGACACGACAAATCCAAATCGCCAATCTCATCCAAGAAAATAGTTCCTTTATTGGCCAGTTCAAAGCGACCGATACGGTCGGCATTGGCATCGGTAAAAGCCCCTTTCTTATGACCGAACATTTCACTTTCAAACAGACTTTGGGATATTCCTCCCAGATTGACCTTCACAAAAGGTTGCTTCTGTCGCTGACTATTGATATGGATAGCCTCGGCTATCAGCTCCTTACCCGTACCGCTTTCACCGGTAATCAGCACCGATGCATTGGTGCGGGCAATGCGGGCCACGGTGTTCAACACCTCCATCAGTCCGCGCGACTTGCCGATGATGTGACTGCGGTTCAGACCCTCGACCTGCTCTTCACTCCCCTCCTTCGGAGCAGCCGTCAGCTCAAGCGCCGTCTCGATGCGTTGCAGCAAGGCGGCATTGTTCCACGGCTTGGTGATAAAGTCGAAAGCACCGGCCTGCATACCCTGTACGGCAAGCTGTATGCTCCCCCATGCGGTCATCAAAATAACGGGAACGTCCGGACGGAACACCTTCACCTGTTTCAGCAACGTCAACCCTTCCTCACCGGTAGTGGAAAGGGTAAAGTTCATGTCCATCAGTATCAAGGACGGAGCCTCCGCACGTACTATATCCATAGCCTCACGGGGTCCCGAAGCCGTCTTTACCTCATAGCCGGCACGTTTCAGCATGAAGTTAAGCGAAGACCGCACAGCACTATCATCGTCTATTATCAGTATCATAAAAGTTATTCATTCTATTTAGTAAGCAATGCAAATTAAGCGATTCTTTTTGAATCTACAAGTCATCTCTTCACTATATCTTCAAAATCGGCCTCCAACTCCGTATTTTGTTCAAAGTCCCACAAGGTCAGACTGCGAATCTGATAGAAATAGTACCAGTAATAATAGAGTTGCGAAATATGCGTCTGCCGAGCCTCGTCTTTGGAGGCCTGTGCATCGTTCAGGTCCAGCGTACTGATTTTTCCTATCATGAATGTTTCCACGCTCGTCTTGTAACGTTTTTCGGCAATGGCATCAGCCTCTTCGGCTATGTTGAGCTGCTGTGCCTGATTATTGAAATTCTCCACCAGTAGGAAGATGTCTTGGTTGAAGTCCATCTGTTCCTGACGAATCTTCGAAAGCACCACATCTCGGTTGCTCTTTGCCACACGCACCTGTCCGCGGCGTTTTCCCCAGTCGAGGATGGGTATCGTAACCCCTACCTGCACTATCTGATTGTCCACCAGATTTTGGTAAGATGACGAAAGCCTATTCGCCTGCCCCGTATAGCCGATGCTGGCAAACAAGTTCATGCTGCGCAGGTTGCCACGGGCCGTCGCCACCTCATAGTCTGCCTCCAACTGCCTGCGGCGAATGTTGTAAGCAAACGAATTACGCTCCAACGCCTTTTCCAGTACCTGCTGATAGTTTATGCTGATGTCGGGCACCGATGTCGGCACCACCGGGTTCAGCACTTCCTCCTCCGACAGTCCGAGGTAGGAACGCAGTTGGAACATCTTCGCATTCAGATTGCTTTCCGCCGTCGTCACGTCCGCCTGCCCCTGCAAGGCATTCAGCTTCAGTTGCAACAAGTCGTTCTCCGAAATCTGCCCCATCTTGCGTTTGGCAATGGCCACTTCATACAGGCGGTCGGAGTTCATCTTGTTCTGCCGTTCGGTAGCCAGTGTTTCCTTAGCCAGCAGCAATTCAAAGAAGTAAGTGATGGTGGTCATCGTCACCTCCTCCGTTGCCGTGATAAACGAAGCCTTGGCCTCGGCATAGCGCACCGGCTCTATGCGTCGGTCCCACTTCAGCGTATTTACCCCAAAGATGGGTTGCGTCAGTTCCAGGCCAATCGGTACGGACATATACTGCTTGCTTCCTCCGCTTCCTAGTTCTTTCAGGAAGTCGAGCGAAGAAGTCAACGACAGCGTACCGCCCGTAAACCAAATGTTCTGGTCCACCGACAGCTCTCCGGAAAGTTCCATCATATTGGAACGGACAAAAGAGTACGAACCATCCGCATTCTGATAGGAACTATACGACTTGCTATAACTAGGCAACGTACCGGTAAACTTCACCTCCGGCAACAGGTCTGCACGAAACGTCCGATACTCCCAATACGACGTTTTCAGTTCGTTCAGAGCCACGGCAGCATCCACCGACTGCACCCGTGCCAATGCGATGGCCTCGCTCAGCGTGATGCTCCGCTCATGCCCCAACGTATCTTTCTGCGCCCAAGCCAGCAACGGCATCCATAGGCAAACGACAAATAATATACTTTTCATATTCGTACAACAATGTTCGGTCTTAAAACAATTTTTCTATATGCCTATTTAAAAAGCAAAGACCGTGCCAAATGCCCTAGAGGGTACTGTGAGCGGGGTAGTGTTCGGAATCGGACACTCCAAGTGTCCGTTTACGGACGGTGTGCTATCTTATTTTGCTCTCCCGGACATTAAGCGGATGTACCATCCTTTATATGTCGCCTCTCTTTCGGTATTCCGTAGGAGTTACCCCCATAACGTTCTTGAACGCACGCACAAAATTGGGATAAGCATCGAAACCGCATCGTTCAGCCACTTCAGTGAAACTCATCTGTGGATTTCCGTCAAGCAAGCTTTTCGCTTTCTGTATTTTGATGCGCTGGATATAAGCAGATGGTCTGTATCCTGTGAGTGCCACCAATTTACGGTAGAACTGACTGTTGCTCATGCACACGGTGGAGGCAATACTCGGCACATTGATCTCTTTGTTCCGGTTGAGATGCATATTTACGGCATCCGTTACTTTTGAGAGGAAATGCAAGTCGGCATCGCTGAGTTGTGCAGCATCCTGCTCTTCTCCTTCTTTGCTTTCTGTCACAGGGCACGCATATTTCTCGCGTAGCAGTCGCCTTCCATCCAGCAGTTTCTCCACTCGTGTACGCAGTTCGTCGGCATTGAAAGGCTTGGTAAGGTAGGCATCCGCTCCCGCTTCCAGTCCTCTGATGCGTTCTTCTTCCGTAATCCTGGCTGTGACAATGATGATGGGGATGTGATTGATGATTATGTTGCCACGCACCTGTCGGCAGACTTCCAAACCATCCATGCCGGACATCATCAGGTCGGTGATAATAAGGTCGGGCACCAGTTTCTGTGCTTTCGCCAGCCCCTCCACTCCGTTGGCCGCATAGCTGACAGCGTAACTGCCGACAAACTGCGAGCCAATATAGGCAGCGATGTCGCGATTATCCTCAATGATGAGCAAGCGGCATTGGTCGTCACCGTTCTCGTCATCGGCAGGCATTGGCTCACTCTCGGGTATCAGTGCCGTATTGCTGATTTTAGTGTTAGCGACCGAATGTTTTACTTGGTTGCGAATGGGTATGCTGAGATGGAACGTCGTCCCCTTACCCACGGTACTCTCCACAGTCACCTCGCCGTTCAATGCATCCATGATTCGTTTTACAAGGGTCAGCCCTACCCCTGTGCCGACGTTCTTGACATCACTTTCCGCCTGATAGAACGGTTCAAAGATATGGTTGAGTGTTTCCTTGTCCATGCCGGTGCCTGTGTCCTCCACATCAATGCGAAGGCAGTTGCCCTCGCACCATGCCAGCACACTCACATTGCCATACTCGGGCGTAAACTTGAAAGCATTGGAGAGCAGGTTGTTCATCACCTTGTTGATATAATCGGTACGAAGTCCATCTGCACTTCGTCTTTCGACAGAAATTGCAAGTGAACATTCCGGCTTCGGGCAAAGTCGTGGTAACTTTCCACCAACATTGCAAGATACGTTGAAATATTGCCATTGCGCCAGTCGGCATTGCCTATGGCAGACTTTATTTTCGAAATGTCAAGCAACTGGTTGATGAGCGTAAGCAATCCTTTACCCTGCCTCTCGATAGTCTTCGCCTTGTCTCTGATTTCTTCTGCGTCTGCGGCTTGCAGGTCGTGGCTCAGTCCGAGTATCACAGTAAGTGGCGTACGGAATTCATGGGTGACATTGGTAAAGAATTGCTCACGCAGAGCGGACATTCGTTCCAACGCCTGATAGCTGCGTTGGCGCAGACGGCTGACGTAGAGTATCACCAGCAAGACTCCTGCCAATAGGAGAATGCCAAATCCAAGTATAGCATAACTGATGTTGCTTCTTGTATGCTGCTGTTTCAATCGCATCCGTGCCTCGTTTATCTGCTGCGCCTGTCGGTTGCGTTCTATCTCAAGGCTCGCGTTCTGAATACGATTCACCTTCTCCATATTCAGCACGCTATCCTGCATGGCAGTCGCCTTTTCATAAGATGCCAATGCCATTGGGTAGTTGCCTACCTGTTTGTAGTGCTTGTAATATAAAGTATGTATTTCCACCAGATGTTCAGGTGCCTTGATTGCCTCTGCCATCTGCTTTGCCTTGCCAAGATATTCCATGGTCTTACCGGCATTGTTCGTAGTCTGGTTAATCCGGGCAAGAGCGATGAGCGAGTTCAGGGCGTGCCATTCATCGCTCGATTTCTGCATCATTCGGTAAGCGGTCTCATATTCCGTCATAGCTTTGTCATACTGCCGTTCCTTTTCATAGAGTTCGCCAAAGTAGGTATGACATAGCGAAATCCCAAGTTCGCTCCCTGCCTCCATATTAAGCGCCATCGACTTACGGTAATACACCCAAGCCGAATCCATCTTTCCATAGTAGCTGAAGATATAGCCAAGATTGGCATAGTTGATGGCCTTTCCCAAACTGCTGCGCAATGCCTGTTCACCTTTGAGTGCCATGCGTAGCACACTGTCGGCACGCTCGTAGTTGCCCAATGTCAAGTATATGTTGCCCAGTCCGTTGAGCGATACCACATGGTTTTTCTTTGCCGTGTACGAGGTGTCGGCACATTCCTCGCTCAGCTTCCATGCATTGTAATGATATTCCAGCGCCACATCCAGCATCCCCATTCGTCTATAATCCGTGCCGATATTGTTCAGTGCCTGTACCCATTCCAGTGTGTCGCCCATGTCCTTCGCCTGTCCAAGTCCCTGACTATGTATGCGCAGTGCGTCTTCAAAACGACTGCTATTGCGCAAAGCCTTGCCCCATTCCCTTAGGACGACAATACTACCAATCCTATCGCCCGCACTTTCCATCCGTTTTTGCAGCAAGGCAAGTGAATCGAGATTACGCACGGAGTGTACGATGCTGTCAATATATTTACGCTTATCAGGAGTAATCGCTTCGGTTTTCCTACCGCACGAAACAAGGAAGAAAGGAATGAAAATCAACGCTGCCAATACACTTGAAGCGAGGCGAAAGTGTTTTTCTTTAATAAACGACAATAGATTCATGGTAATTGAATAGGATACAAGATATAATAGAATACAAGGCATAATCTGATGCAAAGGTACACTTTTATAAACAAACACCAAAAACTTTTACCATGTTTTTATGAAACCACCTTTTATGGACATCCCCAGTCTGACAGAAAAAATTCGCATTCATCCGTCATGTACGTCCCATCTGTATGCCAATGATGAGCAATATATCATTCCCCACACCATTCGTTAACTCAGGCAATTTATCACTACTAATTTATTATTATACAAGCATTTACAAATTCACTATGCACAATATTGATAAGTCCATTGATATGAAGTTGCACGATACTGATAGTTTTTTGAATGAAAACGAAAGGCAAGTTTGTTCCATTCGGATTTATATTTGCACTCAAAAAAATATGAGTTATGATAATTAAATTGTTTTATACATATACAAAGAGAGTTTTTTGTCGGAGGCAAATTTCTCTTCTTTCCATGTTCATCTGCTTATCGACTTCGATGAATCTCTCTCTTTGTTTTCTTGATACTCCTCGGTGCATTCACATTTTTAAATATCCTTAAATCCGCAACTCCATTCCCGAAGTGCTACCTACAAGAGAAATGGACT
>JAUNJD010000200.1 GCA_030523205.1 Bacteroides sp. | reverse complement strand
ATGTTTTCATCCGGCTTGCCTTTGACAAAAACAAAAGAAACGGACAAGTTTGGTAAAAGCCCTTTATTCTTCCTGCGCAGGGCTTGCACGGCAGGCATGAGGAGACTGTCCGAGAACTCGTTGCGAGAAGTCTTTTTTCAGAAAATAAATCCCGACGAGAAGAAATGAGCGGACGGCTGCTGCATATCGCATAAATAATTCGTATCTTTGCCGCTCCTCGGCACCGGTCCGGCAATAGCAGCCGGAACGACCATGTACACAAGGAGATAAGGGAAGCGTCGGCTCCCCCACACCCATGATGATAACAATATTAATTAAAGCATAGAAAACAATGGAAAATGTAGAAAACAAGTACATCACCGTAGCCTATAAGTTGTATTCGATAGAAGACGGGGAGAAGGATTTTACTGAAGAAGCACCCGTGGCTCACCCGTTCCAGTTCATCTCGGGACTGGGCATGACGCTGGACAAATTCGAAGAGCAACTGCAAGGACTGAACGCAGGCGACAAGTTCGACTTCACCATCAGCGCAGCCGATGCCTACGGCGAATATGACGACGAGCACGTCATCGACCTGCCGCGCGAGGTATTCCTAATAGATGGCAAGTTCGACAACGAGCGCGTGGTAGAAGGTGCCGTCATTCCGCTGATGACCTCCGAAGGTCAACGCATCAACGGCAGCGTGGTAGAAGTGAAGGAAGACGTAGTGGTGATGGACATGAATCATCCGTTGGCCGGCTGCGACCTGAACTTCGTGGGCGAGGTAGTGACCAGCCGTCCGGCCACAAGCGAGGAAATCACGGAAGTAATCCGCATGATGAGCGGAGGCTGCGGAGGCGGTTGCGGTGGTTGCGGAGGCGGTGACTGCGGTGGCGGTTGCGACTGCGGAGGATGCAACTAAGGGAATTATAAATTTTGAATTATGAATTTAAATTAAGCCATTCGGACGACAGACTATAATTCACTGAAGTTTTGTGGGGTTCAGTTTAGTCAATAAGTTGAAGCCCCACGAAACTTGAATTCATAATTCAAAATTCTTCTCATTCCTTCCCCGTCATGATGCCCAGCACCATTTTGTCCGTCTCGTTCATGCCTTGCGAGCCGATGAGTGTCAGGTTGCGGATGGTCTGGTCAACGTCTTTGTCGATGATGCCTTCCACGGAGGTGACGCAACGGTTCTCCATGGCCATGATGGCCGACAACACAGCAGTAGATACGCCGGTGGTGACCTTCAGCGCACAACTGGGTTTGGCTCCGTCGCATATCATGCCCGTCAGATTGGCCACCATGTTCTGCACGGCGTAGGTGATTTGTTCGTACGTGCCGCCCATCAGCCACGTGATGCCGCAACTGGAGCCGGTGGCAGCCACCACGCATCCACAAAGGGCAGACAGACGACCGAGGCTCTGCTTGATGTATATCACGGTGAGATGGCTCAGCATCAGGGCACGGATGATTTCTTCTTCCGACTTGCCATTCTCCTCTGCATAGACCAGCACGGGCAAGGTGGCCGATATGCCTTGGTTGCCACTGCCCGAATTGCTCATCACCGGAATCATGGCACCCGCCATACGGGCATCGCAGGCACCGGACGTATAGGAGAGTATGTGCGAGAATACGCTGTCGCCCATAATCTTATGCTCGTACGTACCGCGCAGCATCTTACCCAGCCCATGCCCGTAGTCGCCCTCGAAGGAACGCTCGGCGGCAGCCTTGTTCAGGCGGGCCGTCTCGCCGATGAAGCGAATCTCGTCAAGCGGAGCGGTCATGGCAAAGTCATAGACCTTGCGCAAGGTCAGACTGGGAGCATCGGTCTGCTGCGCATTGTCTGCCGTCTGCTGCTTCTGCAACAGCACCTCGTCGTTGCGCGACAGATAGACAAAGGAGGTATGTCCGCCGGCAATGATGGCCGTGGCCACATCTGTTCCGGCCGTGCAAGTCACCTCGATATATAGTTTCTCGGAAATGCCCTCCTTCAAGGCAATGCTGATGCGCTTGGCTTCGATGAAGTCCTTCTTGGCCTCTTCCACGGCCTCGGGCGTACTGTCCTTCAGCACCTCCAGCTGATATTCGGACTTGCCTATCAATGCACCCAGGGCGATGGCTATGGGCAGCCCTATCATGCCTGTGCCGGGAATGCCCACGCCCATCGCATTCTTCAGAATATTGGCACTGAGCCACACTTCTATCTTCGCGGGACGCTTGCCCAGCGTCTCGGCAGCCCGTGCCACACACAGAGCCACGGCAATGGGTTCGGTACATCCGATGGCAGGCACCACCTCCTGCTTCACCAGCTCGATAATCTGCTTTCTTTCTATTTCGTCCATAAGCGGGAATCTATGTTTATCCAATTTTAATACAAAGATACAAGGATTTGGAGAGAGATATATAGCTGCTTCGGCATTTTTTTTGCATAATTATGGTTATCAATACATTTATTACTGAAATAAACCCGTAATTTTGCAAACTAGTAATGAAAAGCATTGCATCTATATCAACTTAAAACCTGAAATATATGACTTTAAAGAAATGGACTTTCGCACTCCTGCTTTCCATCCTTGCCACGTCGTGCATACAAGACGAGGAACTGAACTCGGAAGCAGCCATCGACGGATGTACGGGTGCCGACATACAGCTGGCAAGCATCAGCACCAGTGAAAGAACGGTCATCCTGTACGTACAACGGGGAGCCGACCTCTCTCAGCAAGAAGTGATATTCACCCTGCCCGACGGTGCCACCATCGCCCCCAACGAAGTGAAAAGCGGCGACAACGAAGAAGAAAACATATACAACTTCAGCGAAGACAACTATCAGCGCCTCTTCACCGTGACCTCGGAGGACGGAAACCAGAAACCGGAATACACTGTATCCATCGTCCTGACCGAACTGCCTACCTCGTATCACTTTGAAGAGCTGGTGGACGACACCAACGACTACGACACCTTCTACGAAGAGACCGCACCGACTTCCTCGTCGGACAGCCGGAAGATTCTGCAATGGGAAAGCGGAAACAGAGGATTCGCCCTGACCAGCATGGCCACCGACCGCACCGGCTACCCCACCATGCAGGTGTCCGACGGCTACATAGGCAACTGCGTCAAGCTGGAGACCAAAGACACGGGCAGTTTCGGTGCTATGGTGAACATGTACATCGCAGCGGGCAACCTCTTCATCGGTAACTTCGACCTGACCAATGCGCTGACCGCTCCGCTTCAGGCAACCCAATTCGGATTCCAATTCTTCGAGCGTCCGGTTCGCCTGACAGGCTACTATAAGTACAAGGCCGGAAGCGTCTATACCGAATCGGGCGTAACGAACAGCAGCAAGACCGACCGCTTCGACATCTACGCCATCTTGTACGAAGCAGCAGCCGTAGAAGACGGCACGGGTATGCTGAACGGCGCCAACGCACTGACCTCGTCGGCCTTGGTGGCATACGCACAGATTGACGAAGCAGATGCCGTAGAGACGGACACATGGACCGCCTTCAACCTGCCCTTCCGCACGGTGAACGGCAAGAGCATCGACGACGACAAGCTGGAAGCCGGAGACTATAAACTGAGCATCGTATTCTCGTCCAGCATAGACGGAGGAAACTTCAATGGTGCCGTGGGCAGTACGCTCTACATAGACGAAGTAGAACTGGAATGCGAATAAAAGATGAATCAAGGACTAGAACCAAAGAAAGGAAAAACGGAATATGAAAAGATATAGCTTCACACTCATCACCTTATTTATATATATAGGCATGAACATCGCCCCTGCCCATGCACAGAAGGAGCAGAACAGAAGCATCACGCAGTCCTATCTGCACGGTTGGGAATATGCGCTGAAGGCCGGATTCAACATCGGAGGCACCTCGCCCCTGCCCATCCCGGCCGAGATACGCCAAATAGACAGCTACCGACCCGGCGTGGCCATCGCCATCGAAGGCAACGCCACCAAATGGCTGGACGCACAGAAGCGGTGGGGACTGACGGTGGGCCTGCGGCTCGAAAGCAAAGGCATGACCACGAAGGCCACTGTGAAGAATTACAGCATGAAGATTATCAACACCAGCGGCGGAGAATTGGAAGGCCTCTGGACAGGAGGCGTCAAGACCAAGGTAAGCAACTCCTACCTGACGATTCCCATTCTGGCCAACTACAAGATAAGCCCTCGCTGGAAACTGGTGGCCGGTCCTTACTTCTCCTACACCATCCAAAAGGACTTCTCGGGCCATGTATATGAGGGGCATCTGCGTACACCGGACGAAACAGGTTCGAGGGTGAACTTCACCGACGAAAGCATCGCCACCTACGACTTCTCCGACGAACTGCGCCGCTTCCAGTGGGGTGTGCAGGTGGGAGGCGAATGGCGTGCCTTCAAGCACCTGAGCGTACACGCCGACCTGACATGGGGACTGAACGACATCTTCCGAAAAGATTTCGATACCATCACGTTTGCCATGTACCCCATCTATCTGAACCTCGGATTCGGATACGCCTTCTGACGTGCCCATACAAAGAAAAAGAAGGCATAAACGCACTTAGGCACAGGCTGCACGGAACATCGCGGACCTTATCTTCCGCATTGCTTCCATGCAATCTGTGCCTAATCTGTATAATAAACGAAGCCCCCGCACAGCGTATGTACGAGGTTCGCTAATGGTTTACCAAGCCTATTCGGGGAAATAGTTCTTCAGACAGCCGCGCAGCGCACTGACAGTTATCGGCTTCACCAACACCTCCGTAGCTCCACTGGCCATCGCATTCTCGCGGTCGCTCGTAAAGGCGTATGCTGTCTGCATAATGATAGGCAAGGTGGCTCCCTCATCGCGCAACGTCTTCGTTGCGATAAGTCCGTTCATTACCGGCATCTTTATATCCATAAGTATGGCCGCAGCTCTATCCTTGTTTTCATGATAAAGCTGGAGCATCTCTTCACCATTCTTTGCCCACAGAATATCACACTTTTTGCTGATGATGGCCTTAATCAGTTTGAAATTGCTATCATCGTCTTCAGCGACCAATATCAACGGGCGTATTTGTTGTCCTTCTACTGTCATGACTTCTCGATTTTTGTTTGTTCGCCACAAAGATATAAAAAATAATAGATTTACATTATCTTTGCACCTCATTTTAAATAATATCTATGATTTCGATAGACGGATTGGCCGTAGAATTTGGCGGCACCACCCTTTTTAGTGACATTTCTTTTGTCATCAACGAGAAAGACCGCATCGCCCTGATGGGAAAAAACGGTGCAGGAAAAAGCACTTTGCTGAAAATATTGGCAGGAGTGAGACAGCCCACCCGAGGGAAGATTTCGACTCCAAAGGACTGCGTCATAGTCTACCTGCCACAGCACCTCATGACCGAAGACGGACGCACCGTGTTCCAGGAAACGGCGCAGGCCTTTGCCCACCTGCACGAGATGGAGGCCGAAATAGAACGCCTCAACAAGGAACTGGAGACGCGCACCGACTACGAGAGCGATAGCTACATGGAGCTGATAGAGCGTGTGTCGGCCTTAAGCGAGAAGTTCTATGCTATCGATGCCACCAACTACGAGGAGGATGTGGAGAAGGCATTGCTGGGTCTGGGCTTCGTGCGCGAGGACTTCGGCCGACCGACGAGCGACTTCAGCGGTGGCTGGCGTATGCGCATCGAGTTGGCCAAACTGCTGTTACAAAAGCCCGACGTCCTGCTGCTGGACGAGCCTACCAATCACCTCGATATCGAGTCCATCCAATGGCTGGAAGACTTCCTGATAAACAACGGCAAGGCCGTCATCGTCATCAGCCACGACCGCAAGTTTGTGGACAACATCACCACCCGCACCATCGAGGTGACCATGGGGCGCATCTACGACTACAAAGTGAACTACTCCAAATACCTGAAACTGCGCAAGGAACGCCGCGAGCAGCAACAGAAGGCCTACGACGAACAGCAGAAGTTCATAGCCGAGACCAAAGACTTCATCGAACGCTTCAAAGGCACCTACTCCAAGACCCTGCAAGTGCAAAGCCGCGTGAAGATGCTGGAGAAACTGGTTCTGCTAGAGGTAGACGAAGAAGACACATCGGCCCTGCGACTGAAGTTCCCTCCCTCACCCCGCTCGGGCAACTATCCGGTCATCATGGAGGGAGTGGGCAAGACGTATGGCGACCACGTGGTGTTCCGCAACGCCACGCTCACCATCGAACGCGGCGACAAAGTGGCGTTCGTGGGCAAGAACGGTGAAGGAAAATCGACCCTCGTGAAGTGCATCATGGGCGAAATAGAACACGAAGGCACGCTCACATTGGGACACAACGTGCAGATAGGCTACTTTGCACAAAACCAAGCCTCGCTGCTGGACGAGAACTTGACCGTATTCCAGACCATCGACGACGTGGCCAAGGGCGAGATACGCAACAAGATACGCGACTTGCTGGGTGCCTTCATGTTTGGCGGCCCCGAGGAGTCGATGAAAAAGGTGAAAGTGCTGTCCGGCGGCGAGCGCACCCGCCTTGCCATGATAAAGCTGCTGCTCGAACCGGTGAACCTGCTGATATTGGACGAGCCTACCAACCACCTCGACATGAAGACCAAGGACATACTGAAGCAGGCCTTGATGGATTTCGACGGTACACTGATTGTAGTGAGCCACGACCGCGATTTCCTGGACGGGCTGGTCAGCAAAGTCTATGAATTTGGCAACAAGCGGGTGACCGAACACCTAAGCGGCATCTACGAATTTCTGGAAAAGAAAAAGATGGATTCGCTGCGCGAACTGGAGCGATAAACGCATTTTTAGGGCTTACGGCTTGATAATTCGAGCAGTAAACCCTATATTTGCGAAATCTTTTGAGTGAAATGAGAATAAAACGGTACATAGCCATCTTACTGCTTTTCGTCAGCATGATTATGTTGGCCATGCCCGTCATCCCTCACCACCACCACAGCGGCAACGAACTACTTTGCATGAAGAGCGATGTCCAAACGGGATGTTGCGAACATCATCACAGCACGCACAATGCCACCGAAACCCACGACCACTGTTGCTGCAACACGGGATGCGTCACCACGCACTTTGTACAGAAAGCACCCAGCGTGGGACAAAACAACCTGCACCCCGACTATCAGTGGGTCATCACCCTATTCCACGAACCTATATTCAGATTTCTGTTCCAAACCGAAAGCAAGGAGCAGAAACAATACTCCACTTATATCGAATCCCTGCATGGCGTCTTTCTTACGTCTGCCAAGGGATTGCGAGCACCTCCCTACGTTCTTGCTTAATTAATTGA
>JAUNJD010000199.1 GCA_030523205.1 Bacteroides sp. | reverse complement strand
CTGCTCGTTCCACCAGAGTGAGAAGACATCTCAGCTGTACCCGAACCGCTCAGCGTGTAGCCGGTAGTTTCATCTTCAGCCACCGTAATGCCTGTAAATGTAGCGGTACCCCACGTACCAGAAGTATATGTCAACGTAATAGAGCCATCGTCTTCGGCTGCAATGGTCACGGTTTCATCTTCTGTTATTATCGGAGTGGTAGCATATGCAAAGGCTGCCGAAGTATAACCGCTATAAGTTCCGGCAATAAGCAAAGAGGTAGGCGCATCGCCCATTGTGAACGTAATCACAGTACCTCCCATGACGGAAGGATAGGTAAACGTCAGATCAACTGTGCTCTTGTCCGAGCTGATGGTACCGCTCAAGGTACAGTCATACGTGCTTGTGCCACCTGAATGAGAAGACATCGTAGCCGTGCCCGAACCACTCAGCGTATAGCCGGAAGTAGTGGCAGTCACCGTCACATCCGAAAATGTGGCTGTGCCCCATGTTTCCGAAGTATAGGTCAGCTCCACACTGCTTGCATCACCACTTATGGTCACCGTCTCATCTTCTGTTACTATCGGGGTAGAACTATACGAAAAGGCTGCTGACGTATAGCCGCTAAAAGTTCCCGATATTAAGTCAACGATAGGAGTTTCGTCGTTATCGTCGCTACAAGCCACTGCACCCAATGCAATGACCAGCATACATAAATAAATCTTTAAAGTTTTCATTTTTAGTTAGGGGTATTAATTAAATCTTTTGTCATGGAGCAAAAGTACAGCCTTCTGTAAAAGTGAACAATACCCACTAATGATGAAAAAACGGAAGAGAAAAAACAAGAGCAAATAGGTTAAAAAAGGCATAAATAAAGCGGTTTACAGAAGAAAAGACACATATCGGCGAATCATCGGCCAATACCTAACAATGCTGATGCCATGCCAAGACATAGGCACAAAAAAAGTACTGCCCGGTAACCTTCACAGGCGCAGGCAGCACAAACCACAAATACAAATACAACTAAACAAAGTTTCTTTTTTAATTCTAAATTATGAATTTTAAATTTTAAATGGCCATGCGGATTTACTTACTCTAACCATGCGGATTCACTCACCCGCGATTCGCTAATTTAGAATTTAAAATTTTCAATTTAAAATTTAAATGATGCCCTGTCCCATCATGGCATGAGCAACTTTCATGAAGCCTGCGATGTTGGCTCCCTTCACATAGTTGATATAGCCATCGGGTTCAGTACCATATTTCACGCATTGCGCATGGATGCCGTGCATGATGGTATGGAGCTTCTGATCCACCTCGGCAGCACTCCAGCTGATGTGCATGGCATTCTGTGACATTTCCAATCCGCTGGTTGCTACACCACCTGCATTTACAGCCTTACCCGGCGCATACATTATCTTATTCTCAATAAAGAGGTCAATGGCCTCGGGCGTACATCCCATATTGGATATTTCGCCTACGCAAGTCACACCGTTGGCAATCAGCTGACGAGCATCTTCGCCATTCAGCTCGTTTTGAGTTGCACAAGGCAACGCAATGTCTGCTTTCACCTCCCACGGACGTTTGTCGGGGACGAAGGTCGAACCGGGGAATTCTTCAGCGTACGGTTCAACAATGTCGTTGCCCGATGCTCGAAGTTCCAGCATATAGTCAATCTTTTCACCGCTGATGCCTTCGGGATCGTATATGTATCCGTCCGGACCGGAAATGGTGATGACCTTTGCACCCAATTCTGTAGCCTTGGTAGCTGCACCCCATGCCACATTGCCAAAACCGGAGATGGCTACCGTCTTGCCCTTTATGTCAATACCCTTGGTCTGCAACATTTGGTTGACGAAGTACAGACCACCAAAACCGGTTGCTTCCGGACGAATCAACGAACCGCCATACTCCAGTCCTTTACCGGTGAAGGTACCTGTAAATTCACGGGTCAACTTCTTGTACATACCGAACATATATCCCACTTCGCGACCTCCTACACCAATGTCGCCGGCAGGTACATCCATATCGGGTCCCAAATGACGCCACAGTTCCAAGATGAAAGCCTGGCAGAAACGCATGATTTCGGCGTCGCTCTTGCCGCGCGGCGAAAAGTCGGATCCACCCTTACCACCACCCATCGGCAGTGTGGTCAACGCATTCTTAAAAGTCTGTTCAAAGCCCAGGAACTTCAAGATAGAGAGATTGACCGATGCATGGAAGCGGATACCCCCTTTGTACGGGCCAATGGCATTGTTGAACTGTACGCGATAGCCAAGGTTTGTCTGGACTTCGCCTTTATCATCTACCCACGTCACACGGAAGGTAAAGATTCGGTCAGGTTCCACCAGACGTTCTATGATTTTAGCTTTCTCGAACTCTGGATGCTGATTGTAGATATCTTCGATAGAAAGAAGAACTTCCTTTACGGCTTGAAGATACTCAGACTCGCCGGGATGCTTTGCCTCCAAAGAGGCCATGATACGTTCGATATTCATAATATTGCATTTTAAGGGTTATAGCTTTTGTTTTCGCATTTCAATCAAATTGTCAACGAATAACAATGCAAATATAAATAAAGTTTTGATTCAACCCGCATCATCCAGTGTTATTTTGATTAAATAATGATAAAATGTCAGATTAATAAATGTTGAACAATTGATAGTTGGCAAGTATGTCTGAGAAGATTTTTCCGCTCAAAACTATCAACTGCCAACTATCAATCGCCAATTGCTAACAATTAATCAGCAATCACCCTTTATCTGTTATCAATTAAAACTCTAGCCCCATGTTGTACATGATGAAGCTGTATATATCAGCCTGCTCCTCCAACACCTTGCTCATAGGCTTTCCTGCACCATGTCCGGCCTTGCTGTCGATGCGGATAATCGTAGGATTCTGTCCATCGTTGCAAGCCTGCAATGTGGCAGCAAACTTGAAGGAGTGTGCCGGCACCACGCGGTCGTCATGGTCGGCAGTAGTAACCATGGTGGCAGGATAATGCGTACCCGGCTTTAGGTTGTGCAAGGGTGAATATCCCTTCAGATATTCGAACATTTCTTTGCTGTCTTCACTCGTACCATAGTCGCTGGCCCAGTTCCAACCAATCGTAAACTTGTGGTAGCGCAACATATCCATGACACCCACCTGCGGGATGGCTACACGGAAGAGGTCGGGACGCTGCGTCATGCAGGCACCCACCAGCAATCCACCGTTGGAACCACCCACAATGGCTATCTTATCCTTATTAGTATAATTCTCAGCTATCAGATACTCAGCAGCTGCAATGAAGTCATCGAACACGTTCTGCTTCTGCATCTTGGTGCCGGCCAGATGCCATTCTTCGCCATACTCGCTGCCACCGCGCAAGTTGGTCTGTGCATAGATGCCGCCTTTCTCCAAGAAGGGAATGCGGTTGGACGAGAAGCCCGGATTCAGGCTGATGTTGAAGCCGCCATAACCGTAGAGGTAAACAGGGTTCGTACCGTCCTTCTTCAGTCCTTTCTTATAAGTAAGGAACATCGGAATCTTCGTACCGTCCTTACTAGGATAGAACACTTGCTCAGTGACAAAAGCATCAGAGTCGAAGTCCACCTTCGGCGCACGGAACAGTTCGTACGTATTTGCCTCCATGTCATATCGGTAGGTAGCTCCCGGAGTGGTGAAAGACGTAAAGCTGAAGAAACATTCCTTATCGTCCTTGTTGCCGCTGAAATTTACAGAGCCCAATGACGGGAATTCTATTTCGTGCATGGGCTTGCCCTCCAGCGTATATACGTATGCATGTTTGGAAGCATCTTTGTCGTAAGTCAGGAACAGGCGTCCACCTATCACTTCGGCTTCGGACAGTACAAACTCGGCCTCGGGCACTACCTCCTTCCAGTCTTCCCGGTCGGGCTTGTTCAGGTCGGCCATCATGACGCGATTCTTCGGTGCACCGTAGTTGGTTATCAGATAGATTTTACCGTCCATCACTTCGATGGGGTAAGTGCGATAGCTCATGTCGGTAGTCATGGGTACAAAGGTTGAATTGGGCTTACGCAGATTGCGTACATAGAGGGCATTTCCACGGTCCTCGCCGTCTTCGGTAAGGAACTGCATGGTTTCGTCCTCGCTCACGCTACACGTATAGAAGCGCTTCGGATATTTCGGATTCTGATAAGCCAACTTATCTTCGGTCTGAGGGGTACCCATCTTATGATAGTATATCTTATGATTCTCGTTGACGTTGGAGAATTCCTTGCCTGCCACCGGCGCATCGTAGGCACTATAATAGAATCCATCGCCCTGCCATTCGGCACCCGTAAACTTGGCCCACGTGATGTGGTCGTCCATCAGTTTCCCGCTCTGAACATCCATGACATAAATTTCCGTCCAGTCCGAACCGCTGCGCGAGATGGTGTAGGCCATGTAGCGTCCGTCGTTCGAGAAGTAGATGCCGGTCAACGCCACCGTTCCGTCATCCGACAAAGCATTGGGGTCGAGGAAGAGACGAGGTTCACCGTCCAGCGAATCCTGCACATACAGTGCGCTTTGGTTCTGAAGGCCATCGTTCTTGAAGAAGTAATACTTGCCATGCTTCTTGAAGGGAGTTCCTATCTTCTCGTAATTGGCAACGTCCGTCAGGCGTTTCAACAAGGCACTACGGAACGGAATCTGTGCCAAATAAGCATCGGTCACTTTATTTTCGGCCTCTACCCATGCAGCCGTAGCTGCCGTGGTATCATTCTCCAGCCAACGATAAGGGTCGGGCACCTCTGTCCCGAAATACACATCCACAGTGTCCACTTTGGCCGTTTCGGGATACACCAGCTTGGGTTGCTTCACACCGCAGGAAATCATTAACATACTTGTCATTGACAAAGCTACAATTTGTTTTTTCATAAGGGAGTCTTTATTTAATCTCAAATCCGGGATAAAGATAAATATAAAAGATGTATTGGAAAAATGATTGGAGAAATAAAAATGCTAACCACATGAACTGCGATTAGCATTTTACAAAGTGACCCGGGTGGGACTCAAACCCACGACCTTCAGAACCGGAATCTGACGCTCTATTCACTAAGCTACCAGGCCTTAAGCGCGGGCAAAAGTATAAAAAAACTCCGCATATTCCTAATGATTCCGCCTTTTTTATCTGCACGAGCCATATCGACAGTCCTTTTTTCGCTCATATAGCTACCCTATCTCCCATACTTTCAAAGTATTCAATCTGTCATGCCAAACAACTATTTTCATTATTATTTTGAAAAGAATATAGGGAACTTATATGCAGATTGCTATTTTTTAGCCCCAAAAAGTATCACGTATAGATATTATTCCTATCTTTGCCGAACAAATTAACAAAAGAAAGATAATAATATATACACACTCATGAGCTACTTGATAAAACCGGAAGGTTACAAACCCTTGCTGGATTTAAAGCAAACGGAGCTTGGAATCAAGCAAATCAAAGATTTCTTCCAAATGAATTTATCTTCGGAATTGCGTCTGCGTCGCGTCACAGCCCCGCTTTTCGTACTGAAAGGTATGGGTATCAACGATGACCTGAACGGCGTGGAACGTGCCGTATCCTTTCCCATCAAGGATTTGGGCGACGCACAGGCCGAAGTAGTACACTCACTCGCCAAATGGAAACGGCTGACATTGGCCGAATATCACATAGAACCGGGTTATGGCATCTATACGGACATGAATGCCATCCGTGCCGACGAAGAACTGGGTAACCTGCACTCCCTCTACGTAGATCAATGGGACTGGGAGCGCGTCATCACAGCCGAAGACCGTACCGTGGATTTCCTGAAAGAAATCGTAACCCGCATCTATGCCGCCATGGTTCGTACGGAATACATGGTATATGAGATGTATCCTCAGATTAAGCCTTGCCTTCCGCAGAAACTCCACTTCATCCATGCGGAGGAACTGCGCCAGCTATATCCCAACCTTGACCCAAAATGCCGCGAGAATGCCATTACGAAGAAGTTTGGCGCCGTGTTCGTCATTGGCATCGGATGCAAACTGGGCGACGGGAAGAAGCACGACGGACGTGCTCCGGACTACGATGACTATACCACTCCCGGACTGAACGACTTGCCCGGACTGAACGGCGACCTCCTGCTGTGGGACGAAGTATTGCAACGTAGCATCGAACTTTCGTCCATGGGCATCCGTGTGGATAAGAAAGCTCTGCAACGCCAACTCAAGGAAGAAGGACAGGAGCAACGCCTCGACCTCTACTTCCATAAACGCTTGATGAACGATACACTCCCCCTGTCCATCGGTGGAGGTATCGGACAGTCGCGTCTGTGTATGTTCTATCTGCGCAAAGCACATATCGGTGAAATCCAAGCCAGCATTTGGCCCGAAGAAATGAGAGCCGAGTGCAAGGCTCATGGCATCAACCTGATTTAAGCCTCCTGCCCATGAACGTACAGATAGAAGAAAGCTGGAAGACTCACTTGCAGCCCGAATTTGACAAAGATTACTTCCGCGTCCTTACGGACTTTGTAAGGGAGGAGTATCAGCGTGGCCCTGTCTATCCACCGGGTAAACTGATATTCAATGCCTTCAACCTCTGTCCGTTCGACCAAGTGAAGGTGGTAATCATCGGACAAGACCCATATCACGGCCCGGGCCAAGCGCACGGGTTGTGTTTCTCTGTGAACGACGGCGTACCTTTTCCACCCTCGTTGGTCAACATCTTCAAGGAGATAAAGAACGACATCGGCACCGAACCTCCCGCTACGGGTAACCTGACCCGCTGGGCTCAGCAAGGCGTGCTACTGCTCAATGCCACGCTGACCGTCCGTGCCCACCAAGCCGGCTCACATCAGAACAAGGGTTGGGAAACATTTACCGATGCGGCTATCCGCATCCTTGCCGAGCAACGCGAGCATCTGGTGTTCATCCTTTGGGGATCCTATGCCCAACGCAAAGGAGCCTTCATCGATCGCAGCAAGCACCTCGTACTTACTTCGGCTCACCCGTCTCCCCTATCGGCCTACAACGGCTTCTTCGGCAACAAGCACTTCAGCCGTGCCAACGAATATCTGCGGGAGCATGGAGAGAAAGAAATCGTATGGTAAAAGAACAAAGCAACCATCAGAATCTGAAGATAGGCTTTATAACAGATTACAAACAGTTGTTTATGCACTGCATGAACAACTGTTTATTAATCATCTGAACAACTTTCCATATACAATATAAATAGCAGTCCATCCTACCCGAATATATCCAAACGATTCTCTTTCAATTGTCGCCTATCAATCCACAAGACTTACCTCTTTTCAGAAAGGTAGAAACACACTAACTTATAG
>JAUNJD010000007.1 GCA_030523205.1 Bacteroides sp. | reverse complement strand
CGTTGCCATGTTGCCACGTTGCCACACCCCCATGTCGTGGCAACGTGTTCTCCCGTTTTTATGCATTTATTCTCATATTTAGTCATTAACAGTATATGAATCAACAGATTATCATTACATAACACTCTTCACACCCGCTCCGTACCTGCTCCGTACCAAGTCCGTACCTGGTCCGTATCACCCCTTTTATTAACCTTTATTAGCACAAATGAACAAATAAGGAGTAGATTTGGGCGAAAAGTGGCCGAAGAGTGGAGCATGTACGGAGAAGGTACGGACTTGGTACGGAGCAGACCTGTTCATAAGGCAACCTGAATTATCAATCGGAATCACATTTTTTACTGATGTTTCGGAGATAAAAAGTCAGTTTTTACACACAGTAGTTCTGACGGATGGCTACCTTTGCCCAGACTAATAACCGGAAAAACAATGAGTAAATTACTTTTAGGCATAGCTACCCTCACTGTTGGTATGCTGACAATGGCTTTCACTTTGCCCCATCCGTTAACTACTGAAAAATCATCCGTAGATGGCATCACGTCTGCCACCGCACAACGTCCGGAAGAATACCCCACCCCCGATCGTTCCAAGATACCTGCATTTCCCGGAGCCGATGGAGCCGGAAAGTACACTACCGGTGGTGCCGGAGGAGCTGTCTATACAGTGACCTCATTGGCAGACGATGGAACGGAAGGCACCTTGCGATGGGCTATCCGTAAGAAAGGGCCGCGCACCATTGTGTTTGCGGTGAGTGGCATCATTGAGCTGCAATCGCCCCTCAAAATCAACAACGGAGACTTGACCATTGCCGGACAGACCGCTCCGGGTGACGGTATTTGCCTCAAAAATTATACGCTTGGCGTACAAGCAGACAACGTCATCATCCGTTTCATCCGTTCACGCATGGGCGATGACATCAAGCAAAAAGGCGATGATGCCATGAATGGTTTCAAACACCACACCAACATCATTATCGACCACTGCTCCATGAGCTGGAGCACGGACGAATGTGCCTCTTTCTACGACAACACCAATTTCACCCTGCAATGGTGCATCATCAGCGAAAGCCTTGCCAACTCCATTCATGAGAAAGGGGCACACGGCTACGGAGGCCTGTGGGGCGGACAACCTGCAAGTTTCCATCACAACCTGTTGGCCCATCATACCAACCGTACGCCACGCCTCTGCGGCAGCCGCTACACGGGCAACCCCGATGCTGAAAAGGTGGAGCTGTTCAACAACGTCATATACAACTACGGAAGCGACGGAGCATACGCGGGCGAAGGCGGTTCCTACAACTTCCTGAACAATTACTACAAGCCCGGTCCCTTCACGGCAACCAAGAGTTCATACAAACGTCTATTCACAGCATACGCAGACGATGGCAAGAACAAGAATGTGGCAGGAACGCACGGTGTATTCCACTTCAAAGGCAACTATGTAGACGCAACTTGCCCCAAACTGACCGATAAACAGAAACCTGAGATTTATAAGATACAACACGACAATACGTTCGGTTTTATCGTTAAGAAAGACTTTGCGCCCGAAAAGGAGCTGCTCTCCAAAACACCGTTCGATATAGCCGAACACACTTCGCTCCAGCCAGCCCGCAAAGCGTATAAAGACGTACTTCAGTATGCCGGTGCTTCATTGAAACGCGACGTCATCGATGCCCGTATCGTGGAAGAAACCCGCAAGGGCAACTATACCTACGAAGGCTCGCACGGCAGCACCAACGGTATGATTGACCGTCCGGCCGACGTAGGCGGCTGGCCCGAATACAAATCGGAACCGACTCCGCTGGACACCGACAAGGACGGAATGCCCGACGAATGGGAAAAAGCACACGGACTGAACCCTGAAGATGCAGCCGACGGAAGCAAATACATCCTAAGCCCCGAATACACCAACCTCGAAGTCTATCTGAACGAATTGGTTAGCAGCGTTGTCAAATAAGCCCACAAACACGTCCCCTGCTGCCTTTCATCGTTAAAAAGGCAGCAGGAACAAAAAATACAAGCCTAAAAACAATATTTCCACATTTGTTTTTTTAGGCTTCCATACATTTGCACCGGAGAATTAACGGTGTTTACGAACACACCCACAATAGAATAATTCATTTTTAATTTATAACCATGCAAAGAATGTCTAACAAGATGAAAAACATGCGCGCCGCGCTATTGTTCTTCTTAGTAGCGGTTTTTTCGCTTAGCGTATCCGCGCAAAATGTAACCGTAAAAGGTACTGTGACAGACAAGACAGGAGAAACCGTTATCGGTGCTTCTGTAGTACAAAAAGGGAATACCACTAATGGTACAATTACCGACATTGACGGTAACTACTCTCTCAGTGTCCCGGCCAACTCCACGTTGGTTTTCTCCTTCGTGGGTATGACGACCCAAGAAGTCGCTGTCAAGGGACAAAACGTGATTAACATTGTAATGTCAGATGACGCACAAGCCCTGGAAGAGGTTGTGGTTATCGGTTATGGTTCGGTGAAGAAGAAAGACTTGACCGGTTCCGTAGCAACGGTAAATTCGGAAGCACTTGCAGCTGTTCCGGTAGCATCTGCCACTGAGGCCCTGCAAGGTAAGATGGCCGGTGTGCAAATCGTAACAACTGAAGGTTCGCCCGATGCCGACTTAAAGATTCGCGTACGTGGTGGTGGTTCTATTACGGGCGACAACACTCCGTTGTTCGTAGTCGATGGCTTCCCGGTAGAATCTATCAGCGATATCCCCGCTTCTGACATTGAAGACATGACCATCCTGAAGGATGCCTCCTCAACAGCCATCTATGGTTCTCGTGGTGCAAACGGTGTAATTTTGGTAACAACCAAGTCCGGTAAAGAAGGTAAGGTAAGCGTTTCCTACAATGCTTATTATTCTTGGAAGAAGATGGCCAAGACACTGAATACACTGGGAGCAATGGATTACGTAACATGGCAACGTGAATTAGCCCTGCTGAACGACAATGAGAGCAAATTCACTGACCTCTTCGGCAACTGGCAGGATGCTGACCTTTATGAAGATGCACCGACAAACGACTGGCAGGACATCGTATTTGGTCGTACGGGACATACTTTCAATCACAGCATCACAATCAGTGGTGGTTCTGAAAAGACGAAATTCAACTTCGGCTATGCCCACATGAACGACAAGGCTATCATGTTGAACTCTTCTTTCAAGCGCGACAACTTAAGTTTGAAGATGAACCACAAGGTTAACAACAAAGTCAGCCTTGACTTCTCTATCCGTTATGCCAACACGAGTGTAAACGGTGCCGGTGCCAACGAAAGCAAGACGGAGGTTTCTTCCGCCGACTCTCGTATGAAGAACGTGATGATTTACCCGATGTTCAACTTTGCTGACTTGAGCGAAGGATACGACCCTGACTTCCAATTGACCAACCCTGTTACATCTGTATATGATACAGACCGTCAACAGAAACGCCAAACTTTCAACATGAACGGTAGCTTCAGTTGGGAAATCTTCAAAAACTTCAAGTTCAAGACAGAATTTGGTTTGGATTGGTATTATAATACCGACAAGAAATACTACGGTACTTCAACTTACAACTCACGTGAGAACGGTAACAGCCTGCCTATGGCATACTTCTCCGATACACAACGTAAGACCTTCCGCAATACGAATACAATCAATTACGACTTCAAGGATATCATCAAAAACAAGGATCACAGTCTGAGCCTTTTGATTGGTGAAGAAACCATCAACAAAAAGAGCTCTTTGAACGAAGACCGCCTAAGATATTATCCGGAAGCCTTCACTGCTGCCCAGGCATGGAGCTTGTCTTCACAGGGTACTCCTTACTACATCAATAAGTACAACAATGCTGATGACAACCTGCTCTCTTTCTTTGCCCGTGCCAACTATAACTTCCAAGACAAGTATTTGGTAAGTGCTACATTCCGTGCCGATGGTTCTTCTAAGTTCGAGAAAGAGAATCGCTGGGGATACTTCCCTTCGGCAGCTGTCGCATGGCGTATTTCAAGTGAGAACTTCATGGAAAACACTCGCACTTGGTTGGACGACTTAAAGCTCCGCGTTTCTTACGGTACAGCCGGTAACAACAACATCCCGTCCGATCAGACTTCTCCCGTTTGGTCGTCAGCCTCCACAACTTGGCTTCACCAGTTTACCTCATACTGGACCACAGGTGTTGTAGCCGACCAAGGTTCTACCGTTACATACGCTTCCAATCCCGACCTTAAATGGGAAACGACCATTACACGTAACGTAGGTTTGGACTATACGTTGTTTGGCGGAAAGCTGACCGGTAGCTTTGAATACTACTGGAATACCACGAAAGACCTGCTCATCGCTTTCCCGGTTTCCGGTTCGGGATACAACTACCAATACCGCAACATTGGAGAAACCCAGAACAAAGGTTTCGAAGTATCCATTACGTGGAATGCCATCAATACCAAGAACTATGGTTTGTCAATCAGTGGTAACATCGGATTTAACAAGAATAAGGTAAACGACCTCAGCACTTTGACAGAATATAGCGCATCTTCCGGTTGGGCATCTACCCAGATTCAGGATGACTACATTGTGAAGCCCGGTCGTCCGGTTGGAGAAATTTATGGCTACATCAGCGACGGTCGCTACGAAGCAAGCGATTTCGAAGCATACGATGGCAGCAGCTGGACACTGAAAAGCGATGTTGTAAGCAACGAAAGTGTAATTGGTTCCAAATACCTCCGTCCGGGTGCTTTGAAACTGAAAGACCTCAATGATGATGGTGTTATCGACGAAAACGACCGTACCGTCATTGGCGACACGAATCCTACTGCAAGTGGTGGTTTCAACATCTCAGGACGTGTTTACGGCTTCGACATCAGTGCCAACTTCACTTACAGCATTGGCAACGACGTTTACAACGCAAACAAAATCGAATATACGTCATCTTACCAATATTACTATCGTAACATGATTGACGTCATGGCCTCCGGCAAACGCTGGACAAACCTTGACTCTGATGGTAATTTGGTTACAGACCTCGACCAATTGGCTACCATGAATGCTAACACCACTATGTGGTCACCTTATACACCTTTCATCTTGAGCGACTGGGCCGTTGAAGATGGTTCTTTCTTGCGTCTGTCAACTCTGACCATCGGCTACACCTTGCCTCAGACTTTGACGAAGAAGGTTGGTATTAATAGTCTGCGTTTCTATGGTACATGCTACAATGTATTCTGCCTGACGGGTTATTCAGGTTTCGACCCTGAAGTTTCTACACGAAACAAAACAGCCTTGACTCCGGGTGTTGACTACTCCGCATATCCCAAGAGCCGTCAGTTTGTAATTGGTCTCAACTTGAACTTCTAAAAACGATAACATATATGAAAAATATAATATTTAAATCACTGACAGCTGTTGCTCTTCTAGGAGGCCTGTCTTCTTGCAATGACTTTTTGGATCAGACATCCTCTTCGTCTTTGGATGGAAACAATATCTTCAGCAACTACGACTATGCTGAAGGAACTATCTCGAATATCTACAACGAATTTGGACAGCAGAACTACCGTGCACGCTCCATTTGGTACGGTTACAATACGGATATCGAATTCTACAACAGTTCGGACGGTGCCGACGGAAAAGCTGACCTAGCAACCTATAACGCAGGTGCAGGAAATGACCAAATGAATACTACAACAGGTACAGACCTTTGGGGAAAGATTTATTCGGCCATTGAAAAAGCAAACTTGGCTATCGAAGGCCTTCGCGAATATGCCGACCTTACAGACGTCAATATGCAACAGTTGTTGGGCGAGGCCATTACGCTGCGTGCACTACATTATGTAGACCTTATCAATATGTGGGGTGATGTTCCGGCTCGTTTCGAATCGTTGAACACAACCAATATGTATCCTGAACGTGAAGACCGCGACGTCATCTACAAGCAAATCATTGCCGACTTACAGGAAGCACAAGACCTCTGTGCATGGCCCAATGAAATCTCTGCGACAGAAACCGTAGAGCGCATCAACAAGGCTTTCGTAAAAGGTCTCTTGGCACGTGTCTGTATGCAAGCTGCCGGCTATGCCCAACGTTCGGACGGTACAAACCGCTTGAGCAACGACGCAGAGCTTTCAAAAGATGTACTTTACCCCATCGCCCTGCAAGCATGTAAAGACGTGATGGATCAGGAAGGTACTTATGTAGCCTTGAAATCCAACTTTGCCGACATTTTCAATAACAACGGAGTTTCCGGTGACGTAATCAGCGCAGGCAGTGAATCGTTGTTCGAAATTGGTTATAGCAACGACCCATGCCGCGGACGTATCATGTACACATTCGGAATCAGACATGAATCGGCAGATGACATGACCTCCATGATACAAGGTAGCCAGGTTGGTCCGATGCCTAGTTTCTACTTCGACTATTCGGTTAACGACATTCGCCGCGACATTACTTGCTGCCCATTCCGTTGGAAGAACAAAGTACAGACTCTTCAATCGCTCAGCAGCTGGAGCTTCGGAAAGTTGCGTTATGAATGGACCGAGCGTTTCATCTCAAGCGGTAACGATGACGGTATCAACAAGATGTACATGCGCTATGCTGATGTTGTGCTGATGCGTGCCGAGTTGGAAAATGAATTGAATGGTCCGTCTTCTGCAGCTCCTTATCTGACGAAGATTCGTAACCGTGCATTCTCCAGCAGCAACCGCGCCACAGAAGTTACAGCATACGTAACGGCTGCTTCTGCAAGCCAAGATGCCATGTTCGAGGCCATCGTCAACGAAAGAGCATTTGAATTTGCCGGCGAACTTATCCGTAAAGCCGACCTCATCCGTTGGGGAATGCTGAAGAGCAAGATGGACGAAAGCATTGCCAAGATGAAAGCACTTGTCGAGTTGCAAGACTACGATGAAGACCATCCTTACAGCCAATTGTCGGGACACTTGTATTACTACATGACCGACTATGCATGGACACGCAACAGCATTTCTTATACTGCATCGGCTGCTGAACTCAATCTGTATGGTTTGAACTATGGAGAAACGACTCTCAACCCCAGCGGATACGAAGAATATACCAATAGCGAGGGTGCTGCATCTACATGGATCAAGAGCAATGCATTGGATGATGTTATCAACTACGTTTACTTGCGCGACCCGGATGTTTACCAATATTGGCCGATATTCAATGTCAATCTGAATGACAATCCGAATCTTTCAAACTATGATTGGTATTAATTTTAAATGACTAAGGAACAATGAAAAAATATACTTCAACTATTTATACGTTAATGGCAGCCCTTTGCATAAGCGGTGCAGCCATGACATCATGCAGCGATCCTGATGACGTACAAGACATGGTTCTCGGTCGCGTTTTGTCACCGACAAATATCTCTGCACGCCTTTACCAAGGTACCAACATTATTGTCAGCTGGGACGAAATGTCCGGAGCTTCCTACTATGAAGTAGAAGCATACGCAGACAGTCCTGACTACGGCGAACGTACTGCCGACTATACAAGCACCCTGACTGCTGTTACCGATACCCTCACCGACTTGTATGGTGAAACCGATTACTACATCCGCGTAAGGGCCGTTGACTCGTCCGACGACACTCGTTCGTCCAAGTGGACTACCATCTCTCGTACCACAGACCTTGAGCAGAAGATGAACGATGTATATCCATTCGACTATACCGAGTCTTCCATATCTTTATCGTGGGTTTCCGGTATTGAAGTTGACTCTATCACTTGCGTACCTACGGAATCCGGTTCTAGCGCTACTACCGTAAACGTAGCATTGACAAGCAGCCAGATATCAGCCAGCTCAGCTACCATTAGCGGACTTTCTGCTAACACCGATTATAGAGCTACCTTGAAGCTGAACGGCAAGACTCGTGGTTATGCCCTCTTCACAACCGATGAAGATTATAGCACAACAGCCGACCAGGTATTGACTCCCTCGGAAGACTGGGTAACCGCCCTCACAAGTGCAGCCGAAGGTACTCGCTTTGCCCTTGCCGCCGGTACTTATTCTTCGACTGCCGACAAGCTGGAAATCAGCAGCAGCATCGAAATCGGTGCAGCCGACCCGAATGATCCTCCTGTCATCAACGCTTGCATCCAGTTGTACAACGATGCAGCACTCACACTCTACAAGGTTGTTTTGGACGGTACTGACACTGACGGCAGCCAAGCCATCGAATACAAAGAAGCAGGCGACTTTGGTGACTTGTACATCTATAAGAGCGAAATGCGGGAATACACCAAGGGACTTATCTACATCAACGTTGCAGCGGTAGTAGATAACATCGACATCGACAACTGCGATATCCACGACATTACTTGCAGTGGTGGTGACTTTATCGACAGCCGTAAGGGTGGTTGGAACAACCTCAACCTGACCAACTCTACCATCTACGAAAGTGCAGCAAGCCGTGACATATTCCGTGCCGATAATGCTTCGTCTTCCGTATCAGCCAGCATGGTTACCGTGGTTGACCAATGTACGTTCTACAACGTAGGTAATGGTGGAGCCAACTATCGTGTATTCTACGTAAGATTCACGGGTAATAGTAATACATTCACGAACAATATCGTTGCCAACTTCAACAACAAGCGTGGTTTTGCGAACCAAAGCTCTACCGGCGAAGCAACATTCGGCAACAACTACTATTACAACTGTTCGAACTTGATGTCACTGGCAAGCGGCAACAGCGAATCACCGAGCTACTATGATACAACTGGTACGGAGCTGACAGATGATCCGTTCACAGATGCAGCCAATGGTGATTTCACATTGACAACCAGCATTACATCGGGTGACCCACGTTGGTATTAATCCTTCCCGGTGAGGAAGTATATCATATTTGACTAACTAATGGAAGCTGTCTCGGCAACGGGACAGCTTCTTTCTTTCTGTAAAAGCACCGATTATCAACGTGTTAGGCATATAGATTCAGCGTGCTGGATATATATGGCTGTCGCGTCAGCCATATATATCCCTCGCGTTCCGCATATAGCGCCCTCACGTTGGAGATAGTTATCCCGCATACTGTAGATATTTTGATAACTAAAAGATAACCCTTTCACTGTTAAAATAATCGTCTCGCGCTTGACTTTTATCTTATTATTGTTACTTTTGTATTTGTCAAGCCGTGTGGTCTACAAAGTCTTTTTAGATGTCATTCTGCCACATCATAGACTAATAATTACTTCCGGATTTTGATTCTCAAACCCTAAAAACAGAAAGCATCATGGGAACAGAAGGAATACAGGATAAGTACATAAACCCATACACTGATTTCGGCTTCAAGTTGCTGTTTGGCACGGCAATGAACAAGGAATTGCTGATTAGTTTCTTAAATGCTTTGCTGTTCGGGGAAGAAGTGATCAAGGATGTGACTTATCTGAATGCAGAGCACCTCGGCACACTGGAATATGACCGCCGTGCCGTGTTCGATGTTTATTGTGAGAACGAACAGGGCGAGAAGTTTTTAGTCGAGATGCAACGTGGTGAGCAACAATTCTTCAAGGATCGTAGTGTTTTTTATTCCACTTTCCCCATCCGTGAACAAGCAAAGCGAGGCGAATGGGACTATGAATTGAAGGCAGTCTATGTGATTGGTATTCTCAACTTTTCCTTCGACAAGTCCGACAACGAATATTACCATCACGAAGTAAAGTTGGTAGATCTTTATACCCACAAGGTTTTCTATGACAAGCTCACCTTTATCTATCTCGAAATGCCTAAATTCAACAAGGATGAAGATGAGTTGGAAACGATGTTCGACAAGTGGCTTTTTGTACTCCGCAACCTTTCTTCTTTGCTCGAACGTCCGAGAGCTTTGCAAAACAGAGTCTTCGACCGTCTCTTTGAAACAGCAGAAATAGCCAAGTTCAGCAAAACTGAATTAAGCGAATATTGGGATAGCCTCAAGAATTTCCGCGATTGGTATAGTGTGCTATCCACAGCCGAGAAGAAAGGACGAGAAGAAGGACGTATGGGAGGACGTATGGAGGAAAAGAAAGAGAATGCCCGTAATCTGAAGAGACTAGGCGTACCTATCAATGTTATTTCTCAAGCTACGGGATTAACGCAGGAGGAGATAGAGAAAATATCTTAATGTAATCACTTGGAAGAGATATTATACAGAAGAGGGCGTATCGGCATCTTGATACGCCCTCTTTGTTTCTTATACGGGAAGATCATCGGCGGCCACCTTGGTTGTTGGCTTGGCGTTCACCACCTTGGCGATCACCGCTCTGCTTGCTGTCTTTCTTGCTGTCTTGGCGGTCATCTTGATTCTGTTGCTGTTTCCGTTCCTGGTCGCGTTGCTGGGCTTCCTTACGTTCGCGTTCTACCTTCTGTTCGGCCTTGTCGCGCTTCTGCTCAGCTTTTACCCATTGTTTGGTCTTGGGCTCGCTTTTCTGTTTGGCCTCGAAACGGGGTTCTTGCTTGTTGATGTGTCCGACAATGTCGGTTACGCTGATTTTGTCAGCATCGTAGGTCACGGTAAGTACAAGATTGGCTACATCAGAAACTACTTTGGAAACGCCGGAAACTGTTTTCAGAATGGACTGAATGGTGCTGTCATAGTTAGAACTCATACCTTTTCCGGTAGAAATTTCGACGACACGAATGTCTTTTGCATAAGCAGTGCTGACCATCATTGTTGCCATGACTGCAAAGAGTAATGTCACTTTCTTCATGTTTGATTTGTTTTTTAGTTAATATAACACCACAAATATAAGACGTTTGAACGAGAAAAACGAAAAAACGCTCAATTACCTTTCCTGTTTTAACTGAAAGAAAGAAGGTCGGTGCCCCCTTTGAAGGCATATTGACAGAAAGAAGAAGTATGCCGTGCATTCGATGCGGAGATGCTCCGTCACAGCCTCATCACCTTTTCTCTGTATTCCGTCGGCGTCATACCCATCTTCTGCTTGAAGCACTTGCTGAAGTAACGCGGGTCGTTGATGCCCACCATATAGGAAATCTGCGTCATGGAGTATTCGCCGGTCTCTATCAGCTGGACAGCACGATTGATGCGCATCTCCTTGATGAACTCGATGGGGGCCAATCCGGTCAGCGTCTTCAGCTTCTTGAAGAATACCGAGCGGCTGACGGCCAATTCCTGCACCAAGTCATCTACCACCAAGTCGCCGTTGTCCATGTTCTTTTCCATCAGTTCTACCAGACGGTCCATGAACTTGCGGTCGTTGGGCGACATATCCGGCATCTTCTTCTCTTCGGCAACGGCTGCCCCCTCGGCAGACAGTGTGGCAGCGTCCAACGTATCGGAGGGCTGAGGCGTGGTGACCGGCTGTGCGCTCGATGGCATCAGGTCTTCGCGGTACGTCTCCTGCAACTTCAACCGGCGTGCCAGCAGATTCTTTACGCGGGCCTTCAGGTAGGTGGCGCTGAAGGGCTTGGTGATGTAGTCGTCGGCACCATATTCCAGTCCTTCCAGCTTGCTCTCGATGGATGACTTGGCAGTCAGCAGGACGATGGGGATGTGACTGGTGGTCATGTCGGCACGCAGTTCGCGGGTCATGGCAATTCCGTCCTTTTCGGGCATCATCACGTCGCTGATAATGATGTCCGGCAGGAACTTCAATGCCTTGCTCCAGCCCTGCATACCGTCTTCGGCCTCAACGATGCGATAGTCGGCTGCAAAGATGGTACGCAGGAACATACGCAACTCCGAATTATCTTCTACCAGCAGCATCAGGCCTTTGGAGGTGTCGGCCGATGTGGTTTCGGCATTGTCGGTCTGTCCTTCCTCTATCGTCTTGTATTCCGATTCACCATCGGGCAAAGCTACAGAGGCATCGGTCACGGTGGTATGCAGCGGCATGGTCAGCCCTACCGAAGCATCGTCTTGCAGGAATTCGACCGACTCGTCGTAATGGTCCTTGCCTTTGCGGAAATCCACCTTGAAGCAACTACCCTCACCCAACTTGCTATCTACCGTAATCACGGCCTTGTGCATCTCGACCAGCTCCTTCACCAAGGAAAGGCCGATGCCCGTGCTGGATTGGTTGAACAGGTTGCGGTCCACCAGATTCTCGAAACGGAGGAAGATGGACTTCTTCTTGTTTTCGGCGATGCCGATGCCTTGGTCCTGCACGCCGATGGAAATGGTTTTCTCGTCTTCGCAGATGAAGATGGAAATCATCTTTCCGTCGGGGGTATATTTAAAGGCATTGGATAGGAGATTGAACACAATCTTCTCGTACTTATCGGCATCCACCCACAGGTAGAGGTCGTCCTTTTCGGAAGTAAACAGGAAGTCGATGTGGCGCTCTTCGGCCAGCGACTCGAAGTTCTCCATAATCTTGCGGGTGAAAGATACGAGGTCTATCCGTTGCACCTGCATCTTCATCTTGCGGTTCTGTATCTTGCGGAAGTCAAGAATCTGGTTCACCAACCTCAGCATACGGTTGGTGTTACGATCTACCACCTTCAGTTGCTCGCGCACATCGGCGGGAAGCGTTGCGTTTTGCAGCACATTTTCCACCGGACCGGCAATCAGGGTGAGCGGCGTACGCAGTTCGTGGGAGATGTCGGTAAAGAAACGCAGTTTCATGTCCGTCATCTGCTGTTCCATCACTACCTTGTGCTTTAGGCGATAGATGGTGAACAGGATGTAAACAGCCGTGATTATCAGCAATATCAGGAACAGTACGTACAGGAAATAGGCAAAGGGGGTTTCCCAGAAGGAGGGAAGAATCTCCACATCGAGCGTACGGGTATTGTTTGTCCACACTCCGTCGGCATTGGTAGAGCGCACCTTGAATACGTAATGCCCCTTCGGCAAGTTGGTGTAAGTGGCCGAACGCTGTGTGCCTACGTAGTTCCACGCTTTCTCAAATCCATCCAGGATATAAGCATATTGGGTTTCGGAAGGTTTGGAATAATCGAGCGCGGCAAACTGAATGGTAAAGATATTCTCCTTATGCGACAACGTCAGTTCGCGGGTATCGTCCAGGCTCTCGGCCAATACCGAATGGGAACCCGGAACAACATTCTCATTGGCTATCAGCAGATTGTCGAATATGATAGGAGGCACGTAATTGCTTTTACGGATAGAATCGGGACAGAACACAAAGACACCTTCGCTGGCACCGAACATCATCTCGCCTTGCGAGGTATAGGCCGATGCCGCCTCACTGAAACGCACGCTGAAGGAGAAGGAATTGTCACTATAATTATCGAACTTCTCCTTGGACGGGACAAACTTGCTGATGCCATTCTCCGTACTAATCCAAAGGTTGCCCTCGGCATCTTCGCGGATGGATAGCAGGACATCGGAGGGCAAGCCGTTCTCTACACTGTACGACTTGAAATAGGCCTTCCCCGCATCGTCCATGGAAATCAGTTTGTTCAGCCCACCGCCAAAGGTGGCCAAATAGAGTTCCTTCGTACGAGTGGAAACAATCCAGTGAACATCGTTGTTACTCAAGCTGTGCTGGTCTTGGGGAATGCGCATGAAGTGGTGGAACACGGCATCCTCCGGCGTATCAAAGTCCTCGTTCACCACCAAGGCACCTACCGTAGTACCTATCCATACGTTTTTCTGGTGGTCGCCTGTAATGAAACGAGTCCGGTAGCATTGGTCAATGGGGTATCCTTTCAAGTGGTTGCGGTGACTGATAAAGATTTCCTTCCCGTTCTTATCGCGGGTCAGGTAGCAAATGCCCGCACCGAAGGTAGCTACCCAGATGCGACCGTGCCCATCTTCATATACACAATAGACATTATCGTCGCTCAGACTGTAAATGTCGTCTTTGCTGTATCGGTAGCGCGTCAGCTTATAATGCGTACCTTGCGGTTCGGCCTTGACCAATCCGTCACCCTTGGTAGCAATCCACAAATTGTCGTGGCTGTCTTGCAACAAAAAGTAAGCATTGCCCAACATCGGTACGCCTGTGCGTGCAATGGTTCCGGAAGCCGTCAGATAGCCTCGCTCTTTCCGGTTCTTGTCATATACACGAAGTTTTCCGTCTTTCAGGCCTACCCATAGATTCTTATTCTTATCCTCGCAGATGGCACGCACCTCGTTGCTCAGTGACTCGTAAGGATGGGGCTCGGGCGTCACGACGTGGAACTGCGACGAACGGAAGGTTACTTTCTCCAGTCCCTTGGAGTGGGTACACATCCACAGGTTGCCCTGACGGTCGGAGAAAGCCGTATGTATCTTGTTGGAGAATCGCCAATTGCCATCGGACAGGCTGTTGTAGAAAGGACGCAGGCAATTGGCCTTGCGATCGAAGTAAGAGAAACCACCGCCGTAGGGATGCACCCATACTATGCCGTTAACGTCTTCGTGCACATGGAAAGCCGGACGTGAGCGGTCCGTACTGGTAGGCTCTACCGGTATTACTTCCGTCTTCAGCTGGCGGGTGCGGGGATTGAAGTGGACTACCGTGCCCGGTACGTGCTGTTCAAACCAAACTTCCTCTCCCTTATCTACATAAGCCGACACGATGGGAGCCTTCGGGAAACGGGAAGCCTCGTAGTGTTCCAACTTCTGCGTAGGCGGATTGTAGATGAAGAAGCCATCGGTAGCTGTAACCAGCAACACATCGTCTGCACCCACCCGACGAATGGCTATCACCTGCGACGTAACCGAAAGCCGCAACAGCTGAAATTGCCCGTTTCGCTTGTCGTATCGCCACACGCGGCCATTATCCGAACCAAAAAAGATTTCGTCTCCTACTTCCTGTCCGACAAAGAATGCCTGCTTCTTCGCATCTTTGTCGCGGGTGGTTTCGGCAAAATAAAAGGCAGGCGTATTCGTTCCGGGCGAAAGCATCCCCAGACCATTGTCGGTCAGCAGCCACTCACGGCCGTCATTGTCTTCATAAACATTGTGAATGCAAGTGATGGAAAACGATTCGGAACTGTCTGAGTACCACTCCGACACCATCCGATAAGTATGCGGATCGGTCTTGACACGTATGCCGCCATCGTGCTCGGTGAGCAGCCATACCACCCCGCTTGCCAACGGCTTGATAGAAGTCGCTATGGCCACACTGCCATTGTCCTGTCCCGAAGAGACAGGTTCAAACACCTCTGTGCGAGGGTCGAAACGATAGACTTGGTTATCGTATGTCTGCAACCAGATGAAGCCGAACTTATCTTCGTAAATATAATCCGTGCGGTTATTGGCCAGCGCAATCCTATTGTCCAATCGCGCCTTATAGGACTTGAATGTATAGCCGTTGAACTTGTTGATGCCGTCCCAGGTAGAGAACCACATATTCCCTTTCCTGTCCTGCAAAATATTCATGATGGTATTCTGTGAAAGGCCGTCTTCGGAGGAATAATGGGTAAACAGGCAATCGGGTTGACCTTGGATAGGTACAGACCATATCCAAAGGGTAATTGTGGTAATCAGGTACAAGAATCTTTTCATAATCAAACATAATCTGTGTGTAAAGATACAGATTTCAAAGAATAATCCTTCAAATATATACGAAATTTCATGTCTTATAGCATTTCAAGCCGATAATTACGCAATTATTTTTATTTTTGCGAGAGAAATTACTGAATTTATGAGACACATTGCAATACTTGTGCTGGCGTTTGTTTTCCTGAAAGCTAACGCACAGACTGACAGCCTACCAACATACGGTGTTGTCAAAAATATGCCCGTATTCTACGAACAACTCAAGCAACAACTGACTTACCCGCAGGCATGGGGCAACTCTTCTGTACGGTCATTCAAGAAATGGCGGAAGGAAGCCCGAAAGACATTAATGGAATGTATGCAGATTGTTCCACCTGCTCCCCACTCCTACGACATGACCGTGACCGACCGCGAACAGCGCAACGGCTACGAAGCCCGAAAGATTCAATTCAACCTGTCGGAATGGTATCGCGTCCCTGCCTATCTGCTGGTACCCGAGGGCGAAGGTCCCTTTCCTGCCATCGTCATGCTGCACGACCACGGTGCTCACTTCAGCATCGGCAAAGAGAAGATGGTACGCCCCTTCCATGTAACGCCCGAAGTGCTGGCCGATGCCGATGATTGGGCTGCACGCTGCTACGACGGGCAATACACAGGAGACTACTTTGCCGCCCATGGTTATGTGGTGCTTTCCATCGATGCCTTGTTCTGGGGAGAAAGAGGACGTAAGGAGGGAACGGACTATAACGTGCAGCAAGCCTTGGCCTCCAACTTCTTGCAAATGGGGGGCTCGTGGGCTGCCTTCATCAATATGGACGACGTAAGGAGTGCCGAATTCCTGGCTTCGCTTCCATTCGTTGACAAAGAAAAGGTTGGCTGCCTGGGATTCTCCATGGGAGCCAACCGTTCGTGGATGCTGGCAGCACTGACCGATGCTGTGAAAGCTTCGGCCTCTGTCTGCTGGATGAATACAACGGAGCACTTGATGACCCTCAGCAACAATCAGAACAAAGGAGGGTCGGCCTACTCGATGCTGATACCCAACATCAGACGCTACTTGGATTATCCACACGTAGCAAGCATTGCCTGCCCCAAGCCAACACTCTTCTTCAACGGCACCAAGGATAAATTGTTCCCCGTAGAAGGTGTGCAGGATGCTTACAACACCATGCGAAAAGTATGGGAAAGCCAACAGGCTTCGGAAGCTCTAATCACCAAGCTGTGGGAAGAAAAGCATTTCTTCAACAAGGATATGCAGCGGGAAGTGCTGGAGTTCTTTAATCAGTGGATGATGGATAAATGAGATTTTTCAATCCATACCATCGATTGTAACAATCTTCCCATCTGCGTCATACTCCAATTCACAGACTTTTATGCTGCGAAGCCATGTTTTGCCTTCGGAAGGTGCACTGTCATGATAAAAGAGATACCACTTACCTTTGTACTCGACAATGGAATGATGGGTAGTCCAGCCTACCACCGGAGTGAGTATCACACCTTGATAAGTAAAGGGGCCGTAAGGATTATCGCCAATGGCATAACAAATTAGATGAGTGTCACCCGTAGAATATGAAAAATAATACTTACCTTTATACTTATGCATCCAACTGGCTTCGAAAAAACGACGGCTGTTATCACCGGCAGTCAGTGGTTTGCCGTTCTCATCAAGCACCACAACGGCCTTCGGTTCTTCAGCAAACTCCAACATATCATCGCGTAGTTTTACCACCCGAGAGGGCAAAGCTTGATCATCCCTCTTAGGCAGAACAGAGCCTTCTAACGCCTTATTGTCTCGGTAACGTTGCAGCTGACCACCCCACAGGCCTCCGAAATACATATAGTAACTTCCGTCATCGTCTTTGAACACGGCAGGGTCGATGCTATAACTACCTTTGATGGGGTCGGACTGAGGAGTAAACGGCCCATAAGGAGTGTCACCGATGGCTACTCCCAAACGGAAGATATCGTTCCGATCTTTCAGCGGAAAATAAAGATAGTATTTACCTGCTTTCTCGGCAATGTCGCAATCCCACAACTGCCGACCTGCCCAAGGTATGTCTTCCGTCTTCAGCACCACGCCATGATCTTTGATTTCACCATGCATCACATCATCCGTAGAGAAAACGTGGTAATCCTTCATATTGAAGTGGTCGCCTTTGTCCGTCTCTGGAGTGTTGCTTTCCCAATCATGACTTGGATAGATATAAAGCCTACCATTGAATACGTGTGCGGCAGGGTCGGCCATATAATCATTAGGAACCAAGTATCTTTTTTCTTTCTTGGAGGCGGTCTGCGCACAAGCCCACAGCGGCCATACACATAGGAGGAATAAAAATCCCATCACTCTTACATTCACATTGTTACGTATCATAATATAGTTAGTTTAATTCATTATATACAATCACATTCATCGATATCTTTTTACCCGCGCATCCTCTATCACTCCTTGCCAATTCATCCCGTATGCAAAATCATAAGCATGTCCTTCACTGTCAGTATAAGGAATCATATCGCGTGGAATATCCTCATACTGTGCCTCAACCGTCTGCATATCTCTAGGAAACTGCATTGGGAGCAAGCCACATGGCTCAACCTTGCCGCTTACAATATCGAGAACAACCTGCGTCTGCACTTCAAAATCTATAAGGATAGCGTCCACAAAAGGTTCCACCTCTGCCAACACTGCCGGTTTATTACACGTCACAGATAGAACAACCGGTTTATCACCCATTTCCTGTCGCGTTTTTCTCACCATATCGGCATCAGTAGAATTGTATGAGGTGAAAGATTTATCCTTGTATGTGCGGTTGATGAAGTTTTCAAACGGGTCACCTCCCGCAAGACTGACAGCACGGGCAGTAGAGGCGGTATAAGGGCCATACTGCAAGGAAATCGGCACATACCCATTGCCACCTGCGGCTACATCTGCCTCACTATAACCTGTACCGCCATTAGGACTTTCAATGAACACCAACGCAAAGTCGGCTTCTTCGGGTGTTTCGACCACAGTGTAATATTTCTTCACTATATCCAAATCAACAGGAGATTCGGTCTTGTCAGCCGGAACACGGCCAAACCAATCGGGCGCACCTTTTACAAAACGCTTGGGAACATACACCTTCAATCTTTCGTTCTCCAGCGGCAATGCATGGCTCTTATTTTTTAGCATGACAACACTTTTTTGTTGTGCCTCGTAGCCAGCTTTCATATAATCGGTTTTACCAACTTCCATTTGGCTTTGTTTGGGGTCTATATATGGATTCTCGAACAGGCCGGTACGGAAAATGTTTATCAATAGGCGCACTGCCGAACGCTGGAAACGCTCACGAGCAGAATGTGTGCCAAACTCATCTTCCCACATCCGATAGGCCTCCAAAACAGGTTCTTTATCATTGTTTCCACCAAATTGGTCAACGCCTGCTTTCAGAACTTCGTAATGCCGCTGAGCCACAGAAAGATTCTCGACTCCCCAACATTTACCTTCAAACTTGGACACGCCCGTTACGTCCGAAGTAATAGCCCAATCTGTACACACCACACCATCAAAGTGATAAGTTTCACGAAGCAAATCGGTAATCAGATATTTGTTATAGCCGTTCCCACGATTGACCCCACTGCCTCCATTTTGATTTGTGGAAATGGTGTAATAGGGCATCACACTCGCAGCCATTTTTGTACCATCCTTCAGATTGAAAGCACCTTCTACAAATGGGCGTAAACTAATGTCAAGTCCCTTGCCCGGATAAACCGCATATTTGCCATAACCGAAGTGAGCATCACGACCACCTTCTTCCGGACCACCACCGGGCCAATGTTTGACCATGGCATTTACACTATACATACCCCATCCACCATTATTATCCTCACTTGACTGTAGTCCATCGCAATAAGCACGTGCCATATCTATACTCAAATTCGGATCTTCACCGAAAGTTCCGCTCACACGACTCCAACGTGGTTCCGTGGCAAGGTCAATTTGGGGAGAAAGAGCTGTTGTAATGCCCAATGCACGATATTCATGGGAAACAATGCGAGCAAATTCACGCACCACATCAGAATCAAAAGTCGCAGCCAATCCCAACTGACTGGGCCACAAAGAAATCTTGCCACCGGCACCTGCATTGTACTCAGCATTTGCCACAGCTACATGCCGAGGGTCAGAACTGTTGTTGGCAGGAATGCCATGCCCGACACTTTCACAAAAAGCTTGTACATTGTTGTTCCATTGGGCAGCCACTGCCGGCGACTGAACAGCAGTAACCAATACATGACGCAGGTTATCTTCCTTTAAGAACTTTTTCTGGTCGTCTGTAATGTCAGAAGCTTTTGCACCACTTTTTGAAAAGGGCAAACCATTATAAGTGCTTGCACCAAAGCCACTGTCAGCAGCCGGTATAGACTGATGCCCGCTATAAAGCATCAGTCCGGCCATTTCTTCAACAGAAAGTCTTGAGGCTAAATCTTCAGCACGTTCGTAGGCAGACAACCGCCAGTCTTCATATTTGTCAAGCTGTTGGTTCCGGTTCAAGTCTTTGAACAGAAAACCGTCTACTGTCAACAATTTGATGCCAGAAGTGGGAGAATAACCTAAGCTCTTCCCTCCTTTTTGGTCAACAACGACAAAGTTATTAGACACCGATTCGTCTTGTGATGAATTCGTTTGCTTGTTGGCAGATAGGCTGCCTATGCAACCCACTGCCAACAGAGACAGAATAAACATACCATTTTTCATTTTTCTTGGATAGCTCTGATTGATACAATTTACCGATAGACAAACGTATTGACAGAATGTGCCGCTAACACAGGAGAATAAGTAAGATCCTTTATCTTAATCGTCACTTTCTTATCTTTATCCTGTTGGTTGGCAGCCAAAACCACAATGCTTCCATCTGGGTTTTGGAAAGCCAAGGCATCAGTATAGTTTCCTAAAGAGATATCCACTCTCTTTGCACCCGGCATCACGTAATGAGAAGCATGCTTCAACACATAATATTCCGGAGTATAGCTGAATCCCTTCCCATCTTGATGGACTAAAACAAGTGAATTCTGCGCCCAACCCCATCCACTGGTTCCGCCTTGCATCAACGAAGGATTCCAGTATATATACATGGATGTTCCATTGGAAAGATAATGCCTCAACAGCCCCCAAGAATGCTCTGCACCTTTCCAATCGTTTTTACCATCACCACATTCTTGTTCCGTCTGGTACATTTCAAGGTGTGGATATCGCTTGTGTATCCCGGGCAATGCATCTTTGCCGGCCCACTGGAATCCCACGGCCGTAATGTACTTCTTGCAATCTGCATCATTCAGTATCGTGTCGCAAAGAGATTCATTGGCACGTTCCACCGTACCTAAGATAATATCAACATTTCTCTTCTTCATCTCAGGCCCCAAATATTTACCTATAAACTTGGCAAGTGTGGTAGCTGTCCAGCAACAACTGGGAAAAACCTGTGGAGAGTTGAATTCATTTTGTGGAGCCACAGCAAAGATATTAACGCCTTCTTTGCGATAAGCATCAATAAATTTCGAGAAATACAGTGCGTATGACTTCAAATAGATATCCTTAGCTATAATCATATCGGTGCCCTCACTCCCTTGACGATTTTCCGGCAAATAGTTATCCACCATTTTGGTCATATAAGAAGAGACGTCTATTGTCGGATTACTATCCATCAGTTCTTTAATCTTGCGAGCCACCACCTGAGATGAACGAGAGGCGTAATGCGCATTGTGCTTCATCCATGTAGGTGGACACCAAGGCGAGGACCAGATTTTTAATGAAGGCAAATATTGCTGCGCTTTCTTGATGAACGGAATAATCATTTCACGATCCGGTTCAATGGAGAAACGGAGCATCTCAAAATCATTCACATTCTCATTATAGGAATACCATCCACGATCGATATCGTTTCCCGCTATGGGCAACCGGCAAATAGTAAAATTAGCACCTTGACCGGGCTTGAAGAATTCCTGCATAATCTCTTCACGTGTTTCATTGCCGAGACTACTAAGAGATTCCCAGCCCAACTCACTGAAACAGAAGCCGAAGCCTTGTATTGTCTGGAAAGTTGAAGAAGGATTCACAATGATTTGATTGCCCGAAACCTTCTTCGATTTTTTCACAGGCGAATTCGTTTGCCACGGTGTGTCATTAGTGGTACTAACCCATTCCAATGTAGAAGATTGTGCATACATGCCCAACGCAGAGACAAGCATCAATAAAGAAGTTAATTTTCTCATCATAATTTTTTTTGTTTTTATAGGTAATACAATGTTTTGGTTAACCATTCACCACAAATTTACGAGAACGAGAAAAGGTGTTAAAACAATGTACCTTAATGGTACTATCATTTTCTCATATCTTGTTTATTTTCAACGGAGTACATACAGCAACAGCCATTAAGAAAGTACGGTCTGTAAAGAAGTACAGAATCTATTGTTCTCCATCCAATAGCAAATAGCTCCAGTATGTATTGCCATAACGCATTTTCAGAGACTGCCGCATACCGGGACGCGATGACATATAAGCACGAGCAAAGTCCGCCATTCCTTTCTTCACCTCTGGTGATATGCTCCATGGCATTCCTTTAAAGTCTTGATGCTGTTGCGTCCAAACATAGACCAACGCCTCCTGATAATGTCGGGGTATATGATCATACTTGGCATGTCGTCCTATCGGATAATACGCCATGAATTTGTCCATATCTCTCCGCAACATGACGTATGCCATCAGGTATTCAAAAGCCAACCGATTGTTGTAGTTGTGCTGAAACAACAATCCAAGCATCATATCCATTTCTTGGTCACTGAACAAGAAGTCTTCTGTATAGCGTGCCCGCCTCAACCAGCCCCATTCGGGATGGGCATTTATTTTGTCCTCGTCATGCAAATACGTCATGGTATATTCAGCCCATTCCTTGTAAAAGACAGTTCTCCGCAACATTCGCAGATACTTCGCAGCCACTTCATACTGACCGTTTATCAGATTGGTCTCGGCCAAACGCTTGACACAACGGGCACTTTTACGATAATTCAAATTAGCCTCCATCGCCTCAAAAGCAAAACGTTGGGCGGTATTAATCATTCCCAACCGATAGAACACTTCGCCAGCACGCATCGGAGTGGCGGGGTCGGAGCGGAATTGAGGAATCAACCCTTCCATTCCACGCTGACGGAATTCGAACATACGATCCCCCAACTGCCCTGTCATCCCTAAAGCCAAATTCAGATACGTCATGCTAAACGAGGATTGAGGCATCTTATGTTCGGCCTTCTCAATGATAGATTGCCAATCTTCATGTCGCACTAAGTAGTCGTACTCCAACGCATCTTCCTTGCTTACATCATAGCCTGCCAATACCCACATATAGCCACCTGCCAATACAATCAGAAATTGAATTCCGCCATATAATATACGATTTTTCCGAGGCAACGGAAGTACGGAAAGAATACAAGGAAGTAGCACCAAGAGTATGGCTAGCACTATCCCCATCCAAGGAGTTAGCGTAAAAAGACGATGGTAATTCAGCCCCCACACCAAGCAGGAAAGGGGATACTGAAGTTCCACACACGCCAACAACGGGCAAGCAACCGCCAACAATACGATACCGCACATCACCCCTAAACGACTCCAAATATCCTCCTTACGCACCCCCTTCCGGAAAGTATTCAACACAATCCATCCAGCGAAAATAAAATGTACAGGACCTGCTACCCAATAGAGGAACGGGAGAAACATTACAACATAGGCCATGCGATACCAACGGTTTGAGCACATCGAATACAAAATTGCTACTGCCAATACCATCAATAAAGCCACCACCAATGATAGCATGACATTTTCATCAGTATAGTAACGCCACAATACAATCACCGGCAAGAAAGTCAATGGTATATAAAAATCACTGACCTCCCAAAACTTCAACAATCTCCATAACAGGCATTGCAACGACAAGAAGAGGAACGTCAGCATACAAGCCCCTATCCAAGGCACGTAATAGAATTGAGTAAGAAACTCACCTATATAATCGGCCACACCACCAGGAACCGCTACCCGCTCCCACCAATAATCTGAGCCGAACATGAACAGTTGAAATTGTTCCCGATAGGCCAACAATGACGGATAACCAATCATCCAAAACAGCAGGAAAGCTATTCCGAAAAAGAACAGCAATCCTGCCTTACCATATTTTTGCAAAAATATATTCACTGCATTTGTTATTATACGGTATATCTATCTTTTAACCTATTGAAATTATGCTATACAAAAGCTATAAATGTTTCGTAAGAGATGTAGGAAAAAGGCGAATCTCACGACTCACCTTTTTTTCTAGAAACAAACCACTAAATTTATACATAAACCACTGAACCATTATATCTTAGTAAATCGTCACATAAGAAGCATCGGAAGAATCCCAACCTTCATTCTGAATCAAAGCTCCATTAGCCAATTCTATCTGTGTCGCCGGTTTAGGCAAGAAACCGTTCGTAGCCATGTATCGCGAAGACCAAGAAGAAGTCATGTGCTTCATGGTAGTCCATTCACCACAGACATTGATTCGTTGTCCGGCCTGAGCATCAAGCATTTCGCAAATATATGAGTCCGCATCGCAATCGATGCCAGACCAACGACGCATATCGTTATAGCGAAGACCTTCGAAGCACAGTTCCCAACGCCGCTCCTTCTGAAGTGCTTCCAGCGAATAAGAACTCAAAGCAGAAAGTCCGGCACGACTACGCACCCTGTTCAAATAGGTCACATCACCTGTCAATTCGGAATGCATCAGATAAACATCGGCCAAACGAATTAGGTAGGTATCCGCATAATGCGCACCCTGCATATCACTACCATTGCTTGAGCCACTGTAACCATCGAGATAAGCCCACCAAGTGGAAGCTTCAGTCCATGCGTTCACCTTTGAGCCGTCAGCATTTTGCTTACAGGTAATCGGTATAATCTTCTTCATGGAGAAACCGGCATCCTCTGAACAGTCGTTTACGTAAGCGTATGTATCGGCCAATTCCTCGTCATAGCTAAGGACGGAAGCCATCTTGCGTACATCCGTTTCACCATCGGTCACTTCCTGCTCTGTCCAATCATTCCAGATATTGGCAGATGCGCCTCCCATTCCCCAACCGCAACCAAAGGGGAATGTTTCAGCCATACCATTTTGCCGGCCGGATGTATCAGTACCCAAACGAAGTCCGCAGTACAAGGCAGACTCATTGGAATAAGCCATATAATACTCACTCGCGCTCCAACTGGACGCGTTCATATACTGAACCATGAAGATTTCCTCCGAATTGCCGTTGCCTGCCCATTGGAGGCCCTGTCCTTTGGTATAGTCATAATCTTCCACAGTCAGTTCATTGGTGTATTGCCACAGGTTGCGATAATCGCTCACCAAAGAGTAACCGCCATTCTCTATGCAGTCTTCCACGCCGTCGATGACATCAGACTTGGAAAGTGTCTGACCTTCGCTGACACCTTCCTGCGCAATCAACGCGATTGCCTCCGGAGTTGCATTGGAAATATCCTCCACTTTCTTATAGAATCCCTCATAGAAGAGATAAGCACGAGCCAACAGAGCCTCCGCCGCATATTTGTTGGCATGTCCGTCTGATTGGGTATTCATCAAAGCCATGGCCGATACGAGGTCGGAAAAAATCTGTGGATAAATCTCAGTCTCGGCACTTACTTCAGGACAATAGTCGGGTACGTTGGCCGAGGTGATTAAAGGAATATCCCCAAAAGACTGGGTGGCCCAAAGATAGAACAGGGAACGCATAAAATAAGCCTCACCCAATGCCTGATTGCGAGCATTGGTATCACCATCCCAATCGGCATTGTCCACTGTCTCTATAATGGTATTGGCGCGGTAGATGCCCCGATAGTAGAGTTTCCACATGCCGTCATACTGTGTGCTTGAATACAGCGTAAAGTGATGGATTGCCTTGCATTCATTGTCGCCCGTACCACCGCTACCATAACAGTTATCGGACATGATTTCGGTCATAAACCAGGGAGCCTGCAAGGGATCATTCTGCAATTGGTTCATGACGGCATACAGAGCCGCCAACATTTGCGACACGTCCGAAGCCGATGTCGGGAAGTTGGAGGTATTGGCTTCGGTATAGTTCGTTGAATCGAGGTAATCTTCGCAAGAAGTCAATGTAAAGCCAACCAACAAGAATAATACTATTATCTTTTTCATATAGTTTTCGTTTTTAAAATTTAAGACTAACACCTACAATATAAGTACGTGAACTCGGATAAAGACCCAAATCAACACCGGAAGCCCAATCAGAAAGACCTTGACCGATTTCAGGGTCGGAGCCAGAATATCCGGTGAACGTGTACAGGTTCTGTGCCTGGAAGTAGATTCTGGCCTGCGAGAAAGGCAGGTTTCTCCAAAGTCTCTTGAAGTCGTATCCCACAGTCACGTTCTGAATCTTCCAAAAGTCACCGTTCTCCATATAGCGATCGGAAATCCACTGGTTATTGGTATGAGAGCCTGCACTTAGACGCGGTTGTGTATTGGAAGTGCCCTCACCATGCCAGCGTTCGTACACCTCAGTCGTATAGTTTTGGAAAGGATAATCGACGAACGAACGGTAGGACTTCATAATCTGCTGCCCTAACGCCCCATGCGTTGTCACGTTGAAGTCAAATCCCTTGTAATCGAAACCCAGAGAGAGACCGAACGTAAAGTCGGGATTCGGATTTCCAATTTGATGACGATCTGCATCATAATCAATTGTACCGTCGCCATCGTAATCCACCCAAATCAGGTCACCGGGCTGAGCATCATCAAGAACCGGCTTTCCGGCAGCCCTTGCATCGTCAATCTGAGACTGGGTCTGCCATACGCCTTCCGTCGCCATTCCATAGAAATAGCCGATAGGATGACCCGTCTGACAGAGAGAAATATAGCTGGTGGATTGTGACAACACATTGGTAGTACCATAGATAATGCCCTGTGAGTTGGCCAAACGAGTCACCTCGTTCTTGTTGTAAGCCAAATTGGCTGCTATGCGGTAGTTGAAATCCTTGCCAATCTTGTCATTCCACGTAAGAGCGAGTTCGAAACCCTTGTTTTCCACATCACCGCCGTTGGTGTAAGCGGCACCCACACCATAAATGTCCAATATCGGAGCTTCCACCAACCAGTCCTTGGTTTTCTTGATATAGTAATCGAAAGTAACACCCAATCGACTGTTCAGGAAACGGGCATCCAAACCGATATTCAACTGTTCGGAAGTCTCCCAAGTCACTTCTTCGTTAGGCAGAATGTTGGAGTAAGCACCTGCCGTCGGCAAGGGAGAAACAGAATTGGAATTGTCGCTAGAGAACTTATAGGTGTTGGAAAGCGTCGTATCGGAGAAGGTAATGGTTGACAAATACTGGAAGTTGTCAATATCGCAATTACCGTTCTGTCCCCAAGAAACACGGATTTTCAAGAAGTCCAACCAAGACTGGGTTTTCTCCATAAACGCCTCATTGCTGATAACCCAACCTGCCGAGAACGATGGGAACGTGCCCCAACGGTGACCGCGTGCGAAATTAGAAGAGCCATCCATACGGACGGTAGCAGTAGCCATATAGGTTTCCTTATAGTTCCAGTTCAGACGACCGAAGAAAGAAGCCAGACTAGAGTCGTCCCAAGGAGTGCCTGCCATGGTAGAAGAGGAAGAGAAGTTGGAACCAACGTTGGTCAGCCATGCCGTCGAGAAATCGGACAGAATAGCCAGTTTACCATCTTCCGTAACCGTGTTGCTGGCCGAAATGTCGTTTCCCCACGATGTAGCTTGAATGGACTGCCCTATCATGACATCAAGCTTATGCCCCTTCAGCAATTCGGGCAATATATACGACAGCGTGTTCTCGAATGAATAGGTCGAACCTTGGCTTGCATCCTGACTCACACTGTAATAGTCGGCGATTGTCGTATTGCTAGGTGATCTTGGCTCGGTATAGGTACGGCTGGAGGAAGAACTGTAGCTGACATTGTATTGACTACGCCACTTCAAGTTCTTGATTGGTTCAACCTCAAGGTATGCAGTCGCACTGATACCGAAATTGCGGGTCTCGTTCAGTGAGCCGTATGAACCATGTATCAGCCCTTCCAGCGGATTGAGGAACAGATTGACGCTCCAGCCAGTGCCATAGTTGGCATAATTGTAGATGGAGCCGTCGTCCGCATAAGCGGGGACCAGTGGACAAGCTGACAATGTCTCATGAATGCTATTATCATAAATATTACCTTCTGCCAAGGTATGCGACGACTTATTGTAATAGAAAGAAATATTCTCACCAATTTTAATGATGTCGCGGTCCTTGCCCCTTAAGAGAACATGGTCGGAATTGATACGGGCCGTATATCGGTCATAATTGGGTTCCACCGGACTGCCCATGACACCTTCGTTGCCTGTATACGAAATACCCATCGAGAATTTGGAACGTTCCGTACCGCCTGTCAAGTTGAAGGCATGGTTCTGCTGCAAAGCGTTCTTGTTGGAATACAAGTCCCACCAGTCTGTACCTTCCCAACCATTGTCCACTTTTTCGAGTATATCGGCGGGTACCATGCTCGACCACGGGGTAGTGGTGCCATATACATTGGTATAATATTCGTCGATGATATCCATATACTGTTGTGCATTCAGCGTATTAGGCCGTTTATAGACATTGGACCATCCTACATAGCCATCGTAGGAAGCCTGTAGCTTACCTTCCTTACCCTGCTTGGTGGTCACCAAAATTACACCGTTGGCAGCACGGGCACCGTAAATAGCGGCGGATGCAGCATCCTTCAGCACATCGATGGACTCGATGTCAGCAGGGTTGATATTATCCAAACTGCCACCCGACACACCGTCTATAACATATAACGGAGAAGCACTGCCCGTAGTGCCCATACCGCGGATATACACTTTATACCCTTGTCCAGGCTGGGCCGATGACTGAGTAATCTGCACACCCGGTGTGGACGACTGCATAGCAGTCAGTGCACTGGTAGTATTCAGCTTGGCAATGTCGTCACCTTTCACCTGCACGGTGGCACCTGTCACCAATTTCTTCTTCTGCACACCATAACCGACTACCACCACTTCATCCAGCATTTCTGCATCTTCAACCAGCCGAATAGTGAAATCTGTCTGATCGCCTACCGTAAATTCCTGCATCTGATAGCCAATGAAAGAAACAACAATCACAGCACCCGGCTGCACATTCAATTCAAAATTTCCCTCAATGTCAGTAATGACACCGTTCGTAGTACCTTTTTCCAGTACATTGGCACCGATAATCGGCCCCATTGCATCTGTCACTGTCCCTTTAATCTTTTTAGCCTGCTGCACTTCAGTTGACGCATCAACAGATGCCGCAAAAGTTTGCAAGGCACATCCAAAATCTAAAGCTGAACATACGCCTATTAGCAGCGCTGTTTTTCTGATATTAAATCTACTCATACATTGTATTTTTCTTAGATTAATAATTTAAACAAAGGACAAGTTATTCTTCTGAAGAGAATAAATGAGCCGCACGAGAGTTTTCCATTTCAAGAGATTGTGCATTTGTGCCTCCTGCCCAAACATGCACCCACAAAGAATCTAATTTTCCCATCTTAATTTTGTTTTTTAATAGATTATACATCATCGCTATTGGTTAACAACCTGCCACAAATTTATGAGAACGCAAAAAGAGCTTAAAAGAATGTACCTAAATGGTACTGAATATTTTCTGTATCACCCTTGTTTTCAGTGTATTATATTTCAATTCGATTGACAGAAAAGTACGACTCGCAAAGTAGTACTCACCTCCCTCTCAACTATTCCGATAAAACTTTGAGCAGATATGCAAACGCTTTACATTGCTACAAAAGGCAGGTTGGGTAACTTGTATAGCATTCCCAACCTGACTATACTGAAGTGTTTTTGAGTTAAAGCTAAAATCAAAATTTCAAATTCAGAAAGCATTCTGAATTTCAGAGAAATAAACCGTACGCAGAGGGATGGTGTAGCTTTCCCCGTTCAAGGTGATGGTATCGGACAAGCGGATATCAGTGGACGAAGCACCTATTTTTATTTGATAGTTTCCGGCATCTACTGTCCACTGACCATTGTTGTAATGTCCGAACTGCTGAGGCGATAGCAGAAATTCGACAGTACGTGTTTGACCGGGTTCTAACGATATACGTCCGAATCCTTGCAGTTGAATAGGTTTCAGTGGTTGGGCGTCAGACGTCGGAGATAGATAGAGTTGGACTATCTCATCAGCTGCGACCTTGCCTGTATTGGTGACCGCAAACCTCACTCTGATGCTTTCGGCAGAAGTGGAAGACGCTTTGTCAATATTCAATTGAGAGTAACTGAAGTGAGTATAGCTCAATCCAAAACCGAAAGGATAAGCTACACGTTCATCTTGCTCGCATGAATAATTGTAGCAGATGTTTTCATTTAGTTCTACTGCCGGATAGCTGAGGCAAAGTTTACCGGACGGACTGACGTTGCCATACAATATATCGGCAACCGCATTTCCGCCTTCCTCACCCGGATACCATGCCTGCAACACGGCAGCACACTTCTCGGCTATGTCACCGATGACTTGTGCCCGTCCTCCGAACATTATCAGCACGACAGGTTTACCCGTATCAATCAGCCTACGTACAAAAGCCTCCTGACTACCGGGAAGGCGCAACGAGCTACGGTCACGGTTTTCGCCACATAGCATGGTATTTTCACCCACGGCAGCAATAATGACATCACTTCCGGCAGCAAGTTCAACAGCCTTTTCCAAATTAACTTCCTCTCCCGTCTCTATACGACGTCCCAAGAAGTAGCGTAACATTCTGGCTCGCTCGTCACCGGTTTCCTCTATCGTGGTTTCTTCGTTCTTTTCGGTCCAGTCGCACCCACGGGCGTAGTCCAGCGTAACCCCCTTGGGCAATTTAGTCTCCAGACCTTCCTTCAGAGTGACGATTTTAGGATGACAGTCACTGGGATTACGCCGATGCCAAAAGAACGACATCCCCTGATAAGTGTAGTCGCCCAACATAGCCCACATCGTGTTGGCATTGGGACCGGTAAGGGCTATCTTCATGGGACTTGTGAGTGGTAGGATACCATTGTTTTTCAGCAACACCACCGATTGTGCGGCCAATTGGTAGGCTGTCTCTCGCTCTTCGGGTGTGTCGAAGGTGATGTTTCCCGTCCCGTATAGTGGAGTTTCTCCATCGAACATACCTAAGCGGACTTTAAGCGTAAGCACTCGTTTCACAGCCTTTTCCAATGTGGCAGGGCTAACCAAGCCTTCATCGATGGCTGTTTGAAGATGAGAGTAGTTTAAGCCCATTGGAAATTCTACATCATTGCCTGCATTGATGGCAGCAGCAGCACGATGAACAGCATCCATTTCGTCATCTATTTGGCTAACAGACCCGTAGTCACTTACCATAATACCATCATACTTCAAGTAACGGCGTAAGATGTTCTCCCCCAACTCAGGATTGGCCACCGCCTTTGTTCCATGAAACAAATGATAACCAGTCATGACCACCTTGCTTCCGGCCACACGTATCATAGCTTCGTGGGGCAGCAGAATCTCTTCCATCAGTTCTTTCCCGGAGGATTCCGAGCCTCCACCGTAGCCCAGAAAATGCTTACTACATGCGGCTATCCCCTTATCGAGTCCTCCGTCTTGCAGTCCGTTCACAAAAGCCACCCCCATAGCGGCAGACAGATAAGCATCTTCTCCGTATGATTCTTCCAAACGGTTAAAATGCGGATTGCGTACCACGTCTGTCATTGGCGAAAGGGCCATCAGACCTCCAATTTGGCGCATTGCCTTAGCGGTCTGTCGAGTCTTTTCGGTAGCCAGTTCAAGGTTGAAGGAACAGGCTATTCCCAGTTGCTGCGGATAGACCGTAGCGTCGGCTGCCGCAATACCCGAAATGACTTCTTCATGAAACAGAGCGGGAATCTTGTTCGGCGTATGATGAGTAAGCCAATGCTGCAATTCAGCCACCATATTTCTTAGGCTATCAGGCGATGCGATAGAAGTGCTAGCGTATTGCGAAAAGTGCCCTATCCCGTAAGGTATCAGTTGACGACACTTGGCGGTATCCACCCGACCTTGCTTATCGAGCAAGGCCGCTGCATAGATGCCGTGCAATTGGGCTATCCGTTCGGGTTGGCTCATTTTTTCGTAAAGTGCATTGACCATTGCTTCTGTCTTTGCATCGGATAGAGGCTTGTCGGTAGCCTTCAGACGAAAGCTATCGGTAGAGGGGGAAGTGTTGCATCCCGACAAGCAAAACGTTAGGATTGTCAATAAAATAAAAGCTGATTTTCTCATCTTAATTTTTGTTTTTAATAGATAATACAATGTTGGTTAACCATTTGCCACAAAAATATGAGAATGGGAGACGAGCTTAAAAGAATGTACTTCAATGGTACCAAAGAAAAATCATAATCAGCTTTTATTCAATGCACTATATAGAATTTTAACGGATAAAAAAGTACGGCCTACAAAGTGGTACACATCCTGTCATTATCCTTCCACTGAAGTGGATTTTATATCCATCAGCTCTCTTTCAAACTCCTCGTTGGGTAACATGGAGCTATTTCTAACTTTAGTCTTATAGTTTTTTACTGTACTGACGGAATATCCCAAGATTTCTGCAATCGTGTCGTTCTTCGTAATGCCTAATCGGATTAAAGCAAAAATCCTCAATTCAGGCGTCATTGCATCCTTCTCTTCAATCTGGATTTGAGCATCCGCATTCAGCAAAGAATTAAAACGAGTAATGAACTCGGGAAACAATTGCAGAAACATGCTATCGAACAAACGTAACATATTGTCCCGCTCCTTCCGATAGTTGTTTTTCTCCATAAAGTTCAATGCGTCATCGTAGTGTTTGGCCCGCAATTTTCGGGTCATGTTTGTTGTCAGATTCTCAATCAGCGTTACATAGGCAGAATTAGTAACCAGTGTTTTTCCCAAATAATAATCTTTAATACGATTACTCTCCGCCAGCTTGTTGCTCAACAAGGCCATATTTTCATTAACCTTCTGCAAAGATTCGTTCTGCAATTCTATCTGTGTTTTAGAACTGTTCAGTTTCTTATATTGCCTAATGACAATACGAACAAGACACAACAAGACGCCAATGCCTAAAAGCACAACAATTGTAATAACAAACAAGATCGTTCTTTGCCTTTCCAATAGTTTATACAGGTCATTATAGATGGAAGGCATCATGATGGCAGCTTCATAAATCCGATAGCGTGAACCGAAAAACTTGGCATCATCCATCGTAAGTTGCATATATCGATAAGCCTCCATAAGATAACCTTGAGGATAAACGGCTTGGGCAAGCATTCGAATAGGGGGTATTTGTCGGGAGCCCTGCTCTATTTCAATAATGGATGCATCTACCAAATATTTTACGGCCGAAACAGTATCTCCCTTTCCAAGCGCGGCATATCCTATCGTTTCATACACGGTAGTTTGCTGCCTACGCTTCTCTTCCTCATTTTCCAAACGCTGTTTACCCAAATCATAAGAGAGCTGTTGCTCTCCAAAAAGAAACATGGTAGCTTGCTTGATTTGGATTAATCTTTCATCATCAGACGACATGAGATTTTCCATCTGATTTACTAAAGACAAAATCTTTTCCCTGTTGCGGAACTGTTCTTGGGCATATAATCCAGATTCAAATTCCACTCTGAACAGCAATTGCAGGAAATCTATTTTCACAGACAAGGATGTTTGCAATGTGTCTATTCCATTGGCACATTCCTGCGCCTGACTTCATCACTTTTTTGCGCCATCATATAGCGCACAATGATAATCAGCGAG
>JAUNJD010000198.1 GCA_030523205.1 Bacteroides sp. | reverse complement strand
TCAAATTATATTACCAATCGAGCAATTTTTATAACGCTCCCACTAACATATTTCTTAAGTGGTATTTTACTATGTAATAGCAAAAGGTTACGCATGACTCTTCTGCTCTTAGGTATTTTTGTCATAACAGCTATATTCAAAGCATATTGGCAAAAAAGGAAAGGATTTGATAGCATTGAAATGTTGTGGCTTATTGATGGAGGAGCATGGCATACCCACGTCTTGCAAAGTGGAATTCGTTACTTTTCATTCTTTACTGATGCGGGTAACTTTGGAGCATGTATGGGAGTATTAACATTGGTTTTTGCTATTGTGGGAACTGTCGCCAAACGTTTTATAATTCGCTATTTTTTCCTTGGCGTGGCAGTTTTGGCTGCAATAGGCATGATGATGTCCGGTACCCGCGGAGCCATGGTTATTCCATTTGCAGGATTAGTTCTATTTGTCTTGCTTTCTAAAAGCATTAAATATTTTGCTATATGCTCTATATTGGGCATTGCAGCTTTCTGTTTCTTCAGCTTTACCGACATTGGTCAGGATAATTCCTTTATTCGACGTATGCGAACCGCTTTTCGTCCTACGGAAGATGCTTCCTTCAATGTTCGATTAGGTAATCAGAAACGTTTTGCCTATTATCTGGCTGACAAGCCTTTTGGAGTCGGCGTTGGTGGAACGATTATCGATACCGAAGGGCTTATGCAAGAAACAGAAGAAAAATTTATCCCCACAGATTCATATTATGTAGGCATTTGGGTAGAAGGCGGTGTTGTAGGTTTAATCTTATATATCGGCTTGCAGCTCATTGTATTCCTACGATGTTGCTATCTGCTATTGTTCAAGATAAAACATAAGCAACTCCGAATTATACTCTCGGCTATGCTTTGTGGTATTTTTGGCCTATGCTTAAATGGCTACGTAGGCCGAGCAATGGGATTCCTCCCAGGCAACTTCCTCATAGCAACTTTCTATGCATTCATACTAAATGGTCCTTATATAGACCGACAGCTGAAAGCGGACGAACGGATTATTTAAAAAGAAAACTTTAAGAATTACGAATTAAAAAACAAAAAAATACAATAACACTATGGACGGTATCTTTCAAATATTCAATCCAGACTGGTGGATGAATGAGAACAACAATGCACTGCAAATGACGGATGCAATACTATTTTTGTTGCTGGCCATCCCGGTAGCCTATCTTTTCATTTATGCATTGGCATCCTTGCGCAAGTATAAGAATCCCTATCCACCCTCTCCCAAGCAACATCGTTTCTTGGTGGTGTTTACGGTTTTGAAAAACGGAAAACTCGTTATCGACTCTGTTAATCACTTTCTAGAGACACAGGCCTATCCCCGTGACAAGTATGACATAGCCGTGGCTGCTACCGGTGTGCCCGAGGAAGACCTTGTCACCCTGCTACAGATGCCTGTCACCATCGTAGTTCCCGACAAAGACCATTGTACCAAGATATATGCCATTCAGCAAGTGGTGCAACGCTATGCTCCCCAAGAGTACGATGCTATCGTCTTGTTTGATGCAGACAACAAAGTGGTCCCCAATGCACTGGAGTTGTTTAACAACGCATTCTATACGGGATGCGATGCCATACAGGCACACCGTATCACGGAGAATCTGAATACCGGCATCGCTGTACTGAATGCAACGAGCGAAGAAATCAACAACAACCTGTTCCGCAAGGGACATACCACCTTGGGCTTCTCTTCCGCTTTGGTAGGTTCAGCCATGATGTTCGATTTTGAGACGTTCCATCGGATTGCTCCCCGATTGACCGGTAGTGACCTGACCAAGTCATTGGAATTGGAACTTTTGAAAGAAAACATCTATACCGAATATCTGAAGGAAGTCATCTGCTATTGCAAGAAGAGTGACGATGCAGCCGGTTATAGCAAAGAACGCCAACGCTGGTTGTTTGGTCAATACAAGAGTACCCTGCTGGCCATCGTACAATTTCCATTGGCTTTCCTGCAAGGCAAATGGGACCTTTGCGAGAAGCTCTTCCAATGGCTGATGCCTTCACGTTTGCTCTTGATTGCCTATATAGCAATCTGTGCGGTTGTCATGACGCTAATAAACTGGCCGCTTAGTTTCAAATGGTACATTTTGCTGGGCGTATTGTTCCTCTCCTACCTCATGGCTATGCCGGATGGAGAAATCAGACATCGTTTCCGCAAATCCTTCTGGCTGCTGCCGTTCATGATTCTTGCATCGGCATTCAGCGTGATTACCGGTATATTCCGAAGAAAAAAGAAGAACTAAATGAGAATAGGCATCGAGGCACAGCGCATCTTTCGTCCCGACAAGCATGGCATGGACTTCGTCATTCTGGAAGTGTTGCGCCAATTGCAACACACCGAAGACAGTCATGAATATGTGGTGTTTGTAGCATCGGGAGAAGACCGTTGCCTGTCCGATAGCTCCAATATGCACATTACTGAGGTGAAGTGTCCCACTTACCCGCTTTGGGAACAGTGGGCACTCCCCCGGGCAGTGCGAAAATCCGGAGTCGAACTTCTGCACTGCACTTCCAATACGGCTCCACTGCATTGTCCCGTCCCCCTGATACTGACCCTTCACGACATTATTTTCCTGACTAGCGGTAAAAGCAAGCGTATGTCAGCCTACCAACAATTGGGTTGGTACTATCGCCGTTGGAATGTCCCCCGCATCATCAACCGCTGTCAACAAATCATCACCGTATCCGAAACGGAACGGGCCAACATTCTGAAACGCTTCCCGCAAATTGCCTCCCGCCTTCAAGTCGTACACAACGGATATAGCGAATGCTATCATCCCCTCCCAGCAGAAGAAGTACAAGCCATTACTAGAAAATATTTACCCGATGAGCACTACATTCTTTTCCTCGGAAATACCGACCCCCGCAAAAATACGGTAGGAGTGTTGCAAGCCTATCAGGAATATCGTCAACGCTCTGCCCATCCCCTGCGTTTGATGATTACCGGGCTTAAACGAGAATATGTAGAAAGTCTGTTGACCGAGCATTCCATTGAGATAGACAGTTCTCATTTGGTTTTTACAGGCTATGTCCCCGGCAGCGATTTACCGGCCCTCTATGGCGGTGCTTCCGTATTCCTGTTTCCTTCTTTAACCGAAGGCTTTGGCATTCCGGTCTTGGAGGCTATGGCCTGTGGCACTCCGGTCATAACAAGCAATTGTTCATCGCTCCCCGAAGTTGCCGGAAACGGTGCCTTGCTTGTTGATCCGTATAATTCGCATGAGATAGCAGAAGCGATATTACAGGTAGAAAATGATAAGACGCTCTGCAAAAAACTGGTAGAATATGGTTTGGAACATGCAAAACTATTCTCATGGTCACAGACTTCTGATAAATATCAAAAGATTTATCAGCTACAGAGTTGATTTTCTTACAGAACTATAAACTCACCAATCTAAGAGAAATATGGACTTCATCATCACCAGCCTCCAATCATGGGATACATCAATAGGCAGTACCATTAAGAATACCGCCGTTGAAATCTCAAAGAAACACAGAGTTTTCTATGTCAGCACCCCTCCCTCGCTGACACAATGGATACGCAATCGGCAAAAGAAAAATGATGAGGAGATTCATAAGGGGTTATACATTATATGGTGCACGTTTCCTGCCCTTCCCGTCAACCAAATGCCATTTAAATGGCTATTCAACGCAGTGAACTATCTAAACAATTATCTGATAGCTAAAACCATCAAGAAGGCTATTCGGAAATATGACATCCAATCCTACATTCATCTTATTGATAATGATGTCTATCGCAGTCGCTACCTGAAGCAGTTGCTGCATCCCAATCTTTCCATCTACTATCGGAGGGATTATGTGATTGGTGTGAAATATTGGCGAAAATACGGACCGACCTGCGAATACGAGTTGGTACGACAATCCGATATAGTCATTACGAACTCGACCTTCTTCACAAAAGAGCTTTCCGCCTATAATACAAATATTTATACTACTAATACCGGAGTTAACCTGGAACTGTATGATGCAAGCATTTCTCATGCAGAACCAACAGACCTGCAATCCATCCCTTCCCCACGTATTGGATATACGGGAGCGGTTATCGAAAGACGATTGGATGCAGAACTTCTGTATCGCGTGGCCAGTCAGTTGTCACAATACCAGTTTGTATTTGTAGGTCCGGAAGATGAATTCTTTCAGAACCATCGGCTACACACTCTTAAGAATGTACATTTCTTAGGACAAAAAGCTGTATCTCAGTTGCCCGAGTATATCCAATATTTCGATGTATGCCTCAATCCACAAATACTGAATCCCATCACCGAAGGCAATTATCCACTGAAGATTGACGAATACCTCGCCATGGGCAAGCCCGTCGTAGCGACCAGCACCCATACCATGCGCGACGTTTTTGCCGCCCATACACACCTTGCTACTGATGCCGACAGCTACGTGCAGGCCATAGAAGATGCCCTGAAAGAAACGAAAAATGAAGACTTGCGAAAAGCCCGCATCGCTTTTGCACATACGCATAGTTGGGGGCACAGCGTAGAAAAAATCTATGCGGCGATTGAAGAATACAAAAAGAAACTATCTTTGCAAAAGTAACAATCAAAATATGAATCTGTCTGCACTCAAAGAGAAAATCAACCGATCGCCCGTATGGAAAGGACGTATCCACCGACTGATGTTCTGCAATGCCCGCCCCCGTTGGTGGGTAAAGCATTTGTTGAATCCGGTCGTATTCCGTCGGCAAAAAGGCACAACCATCCGTCGGCAAACGGTGCTGAATGTTTCGCCTATCAACCAATTCCAATTGGGTGCTTACAGTACAATAGAAGAATATTGCGTACTGGATAATGGTGTGGGCGACATTATAATAGGGTGTCACACGCGCATCGGTTTACGCAACACCCTGATAGGGCCTCTAAGTATAGGCAACCATGTGATATTGGCACAAAACATTGTTCTTTCCGGTCTCAACCATTGCTATCAAGACATTGAACGCCCCATACATCAGCAAGGGGTCAACACGGCTCCTCTCCGAATAGAAGACGATTGTTGGATTGGTGCAGGTAGCTTCATTGCTGCCGGTGTCACCATCGGGCGGCATGTGGTAGTAGCCGCCAATAGTGTAGTTACCAAAGATGTGCCTCCCTATTCCATCGTAGCCGGTAATCCGGCCAAAATCATCAAGAAATACAACTCTGCCACGAATTTGTGGGAAAGAGTTTAATGCCTCCTGTGCTGTACATCACGAGCCAAAGGCAATCCCCCCGAAGACATTTTGCCATTCAACCAATTTATCGTAACTTTGAGGCGAACAAAAGCACGTCTGTATGGAAGAAGTAAAAATATTGCCCTACGGCATCGCCAATTTTGAGGATTTGCGCAGTAAGAACTGTTACTGTATAGATAAGACCATGTATTTCCAAAAGCTGGAGGATGCGGGAAGTTTCCTGTTCCTCATCCGTCCCCGCCGTTTCGGAAAGAGCATATTCCTGAGTATGCTGAAGGACTATTACGATATGTCGCGACAGGATTGCTTTGACGTTCTGTTCAAGGACTTGTGGATAGCCGAGCATCCGACGAGGGAAAAGGGGAAGTATCAGGTCGTGTACTTCGACTTCTCGCAGGCATCGGCGGGCAATGGGGACTTGAAGGCGAACTTCCACCGGTATTGCTCCACCCAGCTGAATGTTTTTGCCACCCGGAATGCCCGCTACTATGACGAAGGTTTCTGTGAGGAGGTGAAGGCGTTCGGCACGAACTCGGCGGCACAGCTGACGTACATCTGCGCACAAGCCAAAGAAAAACGCATACCCCTCTACCTCATCATCGACGAGTACGACAACTTCACGAACAACGTGCTGAACGAGCAGGGACAGGCGATATATCATGCACTGACCCATGCCACGGGTTTCTACCGCGACGTGTTCAAGCTGTACAAAAGCAACTTCAGCCGCATCCTGATGATGGGGGTCAGTCCGGTGACGCTGGACGACCTGACGAGCGGTTTCAACATCGCACTGAACATTTCCACTGACCCACGGTTCAACATGATGTTGGGATTCAGCGAGACGGAAGTGCGAACGATGATGCAATACTACAAGGACTGCGGACGGCTGGAGGCGGACATTGACGCGCTGATTGCCGAAATGAAGCCCTGGTACAACAACTATTGCTTTGCCGAGGACAGTCTGGGAGTGGACCCGAAGATGTTCAACTGCGACATGGTGGTATATTACCTGAACAGCTTACTTGTCTTTGGCAAATCACCCAAACAGATGGTTGACGTGAACACGCGCACGGACTATACGAAGATGAAGAAGCTGATAGAACTGGACGGCATGGGCGACGAGCAGCGGAGCGTCATCCGCGAGATTGCCGCCAAGGGGAAAATCAGGGCCACACTGAACTATTCCTTCCCTGCTGAACGCATCTACGACGAACAGAACTTCATCAGCCTGCTCTATTACTACGGAATGCTGACCATGACAGGAACATCCGGAGACCGCTTGGAGCTGAGCATCCCCAACAACAACGTGCGCAAGCAGTATTATGAGTATCTGCTGACCGAGTTCCAGCATGTGGTGAAGATGAATCTGCTGGTGCTGGGAGATGTGTTTTACGAAATGGCCTATAAGGGCGACTGGCAGCCTGCCTTGCAGCTGATTGCCGATGCCTATCGGAAAACGTCGAGCGTACGCACGCTGATTCAGGGCGAACGTCACCTGCAAGGCTTCTTCACCGCCTACCTGAGCACTAATGCATACTACCTCACCGCTCCCGAGATGGAGATGGAGCACGGCTACTGCGACCTCTTCCTCATGCCCGACCACGTGCGCTACCCGCAGACGGCACACAGCTATATCGTGGAACTGAAATACCTGTCGGAGAAAGAAGGGGAAGACAGGGCGGACACCCAATGGACGGAAGCCGTGGAACAGATTCGCCGCTATGCGCAGGACGAGAAGCTGCAACAGATGTGCCGGGGTACGAAGCTGCACCTGTTGGTGGCGCAGTTCAGGGCGTATGAGCTGGTGAAGATGGAAGAAATGAAATAACGCCAATCAAAAAAAATAGTCAATAACTTTTCTTACTCCAAAGAAAAGAGTATCTTCGCGGCTTTTAAAATTTTACTACATAACATCTAATCCATTATGACGAAAAAAAGAACAAGAAAAGATTGAGATCCGTATCCACATTGAAGGAAAGTATCATTTTAGCCACGAAAGTATAACGCGCTCACCCAAGAAGCCACTGCACGATGTGTTGGACTGCCTGTCCGAAGCCATCCCACACCTGTTGGAGGAAGAAGGAAGACCGTCCGAAATTACAAGCCGAAAAATAAGGTACTTGCTCAAAACATTCCAACTATACCTGAACAAGGAGAAGAAAAAAAAGGGCTGAAGTTTAAATT
>JAUNJD010000197.1 GCA_030523205.1 Bacteroides sp. | reverse complement strand
CATCCGGATTGATTTTATACTCAGGTCTAGGGTCATCTTGGCTAAGGTCTGGAATCATCCCTGCTCTGCTGCATTCACATCCTGTTTAAGTCATGATAAACCATTCAATCAACCCTCAGAATGAAGACAAGAAATATAATTTGTATGTTGGCCCTTGCTGCCACTTCGGGTCTGAACGTGCTGACGTCGTGTTCGGTACAGAAGAGTGCCGACGAACTTCCGTTGCCGGGAGCAGTGGCAAAGGAACTTGAAATGCCGGACGGAAGCACCATCCGCTATCGTGCCTACGAGCACCTTTATTATGTGACGAACGTAGAAGATTCTGCCTACCAGTACCTTAACCTCTACATACCCGAGTCGGTCTATGAATCGGGCGGTGCCGATGTTCCCATCTTCTTCCGCACCTACGTAGGCGGTTATCGGGCAGCCAAGGCCAAGGAACCGTCGGGGCTGGATGCCTCCGGACGCGCCTTGCAGGAGGGCTATGTGGTGTGCATCCCCGGTTCGCGCGGCAACGACTCGGCGGTGGAGGATGACGGCAAGAAGGTGTATACCGGCCGTGTGCCCGCCGGACTGCTCGACCTGAAGGCAGCCATCCGCTACCTGCGTGCCAACGATGCCCGCTTGCCCGGCAATGCCGAAAGAATCATTACGGACGGGACGAGCGCAGGCGGTGCCATGTCGTCCCTTCTGGGCGCCACCGGCAATTCGCCGCTTTACGAACCTTATTTGGAAAAGATGGGTGCCGCCGATGCCCGCGACGACGTGTTTGCCGCCGTATGCTACTGCCCCATCACCGACCTTGATCACGCCGACATGGCCTACGAATGGCTGTATCAGTATGCCGACCCCACGGTACGCCCCTTGACTGGCGAACAGCAGGAGATTGCCCAAGAGTTGGCGCAAGCCTATCCCGAATACCTGAACAGCCTGCAACTGAAGACTGCCGACGGCACACTGCTGACGGCGGATAACTACTTGGATTACCTCAAGACCTTCCTCATCCGCTCTGCGCAGAAGGCACGCGACGAAGGTTGCACCATCCCCGATGGCATAGGCGTCATCCTGAACGTGGTGAAGCGCGGAGGGCCGCACGGACCGCAAGGTGCACAGCAGGGGCAGCCGGGCGCACAACGTCCGCAGGGCCCGCAGAACTTTGCTCCCCAAGAACAAGGCGACTTTGTGCTCGACATCGACCTGCCCGCTTACCTGAGCTATGTGGCTACCACCCGCGAACTGAAGACTCCTCCTTCCTTCGACGCCATGGGTGTGCTGACGGATGCTGCGTCGCCCGAAAACCAAGTGTTCGGCGATGCCGACGGAGGTAGTGCCAACTTCACCGCTTACAGCCTCCGCAAGGCCACGGGCAACCCCACTGCCGAACCGGACGAGGTGTTGCGCCGTCGCATCTACCTGATGAATCCGATGAACTTCATTGCCGACCAAGGCAGCACCAAGGCTCCGCATTGGTTCATCCGCCACGGTGCCCGCGACCGCGATACGGCCTTCCCCGTCCCCCTCAACCTCGCCACCAAGCTGATGAACAACGGATACGACGTTGACTTCTTCCTTCCGTGGAACCGTCCGCACTCCGGCGACTACAACCTGGACGAACTCTTTGCATGGGTGAAGCGGGTGACGGCTGCTCCCTGAAAGGGTGGATTGGCGGGAAAGGCATCATAACCTTTTTTAGAGAATCGGACATAAGCATTTCATTCAAATCTCCGTATCTTTGCCCTCGCTTATGAAGAAGTTATTTTATATATCTGTTCTGATTCTATTGGTCTTTTCCTCCTGTCGGTCGAAAAGAAATATGGTGTCGTACATGCCACAGCAAGTGATGCAGGCCGACACAGCCCTGTTGGCCGATACCGTTGGCCTGCCTGCTTCCCTCTCACAGTTGCTCACCTTCGACCAAACCGACTTGCGCAATGTTCGTCGCCGGCCGGCAAAGAAACGTCCTGCCAAGAAGAAGGTGGAGGCAACCACACAACCGCATCACATCGTGCAGCGCGGCACGAAGATTGCAGTGAAGACCATCGATGTGCCTTCGAGTTACAAAGGGGTCAGCCGCATCCGTCAGTACGACTTCACGCACCGCGACGTGCCTGCCGCCTTCGACGGATGCCGCATAGCCTTCGTATCGGACATACATTATAAAAGTCTGCTGAAGGAACAAGGACTGAAAGACCTGTCGCGCCTGCTCATCGACCAAAAGGTGGATGCCTTGCTTCTGGGAGGTGATTTCCATGAGGGATGCCAATACGTGCCGCCCGTCATGGCTGCCATGGGACGGGTGAACCCGCCGTTGGGCATTTATGCCGTGCTGGGCAACAACGACTACGATGCTTGCTACGATGACATTGTGCGCGAGATGGAACGCAACAACATTCATCTGCTGGAGCATAAGGTAGATACATTGAAGCGTGGAGGCAGTCAGATTCTGGTGGCCGGTGTGCGCAATCCTTTTCGGCTGAAGGAGAATGGTAAGTCGCCCACGCTCGGCCTCTCTCCCGACGACTTTGTCATCTTGTTGGTGCATACGCCCGACTATGCCGAAGACGTCCCCGTGACCAACAGCGACTTGGTGCTGGCCGGGCATACACATGGCGGACAGATGACCTTATTCGGTCGATATGCCCCCGTCATCAACTCCCACTACGGACAGCGGTTTGTGTCGGGGTTGGCCTACAATTCCAAGCATATTCCGGTGATTACCACCAATGGCATAGGTACGTCGAAGGTGGCAATACGTATGTTTGCCCCGTCGGAAATCATGATTATCGTGCTGCATCAGCTGAAGGACTGACGCCACAGGCAAGGGCTCTTGTGGCGTAGGAGTAGGTGATTTCGTACATCTTGCCGGACAGCGGGTTGGTATAGCTGCCCGTCTGCGTCATGGTCTCGTTGTCGGTGTTGGTGGCCGTGAAGCTATATGCCAGCGTGTAGTTGTCTGTTTCCGTTGGCACGTCGAAGTAAGCCGTTTCCCCGTTCGCCAGACTGATGCTGCGGCTGCCTAGCTCCACTGTAAAGGTATAGCTGCTGAAGTGGGTGTCGAACGAATCGGGCAATGCCAGCTTCACACCGAAATTGGTGATGGGCACCGCTACATCGATGTAGGTCACCCGCTCTTCCTGAATGCTGAACGTCTGCTCGGCGTAGTATTTGGCATCTCCTTTTTCGTCGTTGGTATAGGCGGTGTTGTAGTTGGGCGAGTAGGTTTTCAGCAGATAGTTTCCGGCTTCCAGCTCAATCTTCTGCGATGCGACAGTATCGCCTGCATCGAAGCTCTTTACCTGCGTGTCTCCGGCTTCGTTCCATATCTCGATGGCAAGTCCGGCATCCACGGCACGGGTGGGTACGGAGACTTTGCTCGCTGCCTGCACCTCGATGGAGGCAAGGGAGAGGTAGCCTGTCCCCACGTCGGTGGGCAGGGCGTCGTCTTGCTGGCAGGAGGTGAGGAGGAAGACGGTAAGGATGAATAATATATATTTCAGTCTCATAGATTCTTTATTTAGTAAAATCCAAACTTAAATCATCAATGTAGAGCATACTTCCGATATGTGCGTTCCAACTACCCATAACAGGGAACGTAATGGATTTGTTCTTGTCGAAGTCACTACTTGAGAAAGATGTTTTAGTAGTTGATAAGAACTGAACATATACCGAAGTCGCCTTTTTGTCGGATTGTGTATATTCCAACTCTACAGACGCTTCTTGAAAGCTAGTGCCGGCAGTAGAGGTGGAAGCGGGAATAAAGGTTCCTGTTGCAATGATGTCATCGCCATTTTTTAGCTCGATATAAGCTTTGAATTGGTCGGTTCCCTTGGGTTGATAGAGATACCAGAAGTTGAAAGTGGTAGGGCGAACCGTGAATGAATGTCCCGTTGTAATGGTTTCACTGGAGCCACTCCATGAATATGTTCCGATGAAAAGACTTCCTGCAAAAGCTCCATCTGTATAGAGTACAGCAGATGTGGATGCATAACCACCACCATGTCCGGAAGTATATAGCAGTGCAGAACGACTTCCTTCGTGCTTATAACTTTCTGAGTAGCTTACACAAGGACTTGATGTCACTTTTACTCGTGATACGGAGTAGTCTCTTGAACGTTCATTATTGGTTGTCCACCAAATATCCGTTTCTCCAGAGCTGTATGGTAAGAAGTCATAGTAAGTGTATTTATTCCAAAAATCAGGTATTCCTGTGTAAGTCCCTAACTTACTAGCCTGCCAATCCTCCATATCCGAATTCGGCAACTGCGCCGGAGTTTCCAATGTTGCATCAGCCGTATTGTTCGATACTATCAATCCACGATACACGGCCCGTACCTTATAACTCTTCTGGCTGGGATGCTCATCGAAGGCTTGACGCTGACTGTCGTTGCAGTCCGTCCATGTGCTGCCTCCGTCGCTGCTGTACTGATAGACAAGGTTGCTCTTGATGGTTTCTGCGTTGCCCGTGCTCACGGTTATTTCGTCGATGGTGAATTCCTTGCTCCACATATTGCCTTCTTGTATGCTTACCGAAAATTCCGGCTTCACTACCGTTATCGTATATTCCTCACCATCGCCCTGTGTCCCGTCGTCGTTGGTGTTGCTCCAACGGTTGTTGGCCTTCACGTTGACTTTGATGGAATTGACCGTAGTGGTTCCTGCGTTCGTTTGTAGGTTGGCAATCAATGTATCTAGTCCAATCTCTCCACTCGTTGTACTTCCGTCTATCGTGGGCAGTTCAATGCCTATCCCCTCCAATGCTGTCCGTTCATCATCGGTCAGGGTGGAGAGGGTATAACTCCCGTTGTAGGAGGTGTATTGCTCGTCCTCAAAGCTGAGCGTGAATGCTATGTCCTGCAAGGCAGAGGAGGTGGTATAGCCGATTGCTGCATTATCCGGTGCATCGTCCGTTTCGGTGTAGTTCAGCGCATTGCTGCCTCCGAAGCCTGTAACTTTCGGCTTTGGCAACCACTCCAGCGGGATGGTCTCGCTGACGGTAACATCTTCTATCTCCACCTTGTCGATGGTCAGGATGGTGCCCGATGTAGGTGTGGCGGCTGTGAGCGACAATATAGTATGGGTGCCGGCAGCGTATGTCTCCGGCAGTGAATCGCTTTCGATGACGGTTGAAACCTCCCGCCCGTTGTCCGTCAATGTGGCGTGGAAGGTCAGTGTTACCGTAGATCCGGCTTGGAAGTAAGCGCTTCGGTCGGCATCGGCATGAGTGATGTTGACCGACAGGTTTTCCACCTTCACCTTGACGTAATACGAACTATAAAATTGTTCGAACAGTTCGGGATTGGTGAACCGGACGGAAAGCAGACTGTTGGCCACCGTACATGGGATGCTTACGGAGGCTTTGGGTGCCTCCGAGGTCAGCTCGGCTTCGGCTGTGCCTTCGTAGTAGGGGCTATCCCATGCCAATACGTCGTTGTTGCCGTAGGTGGCAGTCAGGGTATAAGTGCCATACGAAGCCGAGATGAGGTTGGAAGTATAGGCACCGTTGTAGGCGGTTATGTCGCTGCCCGTTCCGGTGCTATGCTTGATGATGTTCAGATGGAAGTTTTCGGCTAAAGGTTTCCCTATCTCGGCAGGCGTGGCACGGGAGGAGACTTCCGCCTGCTTGTCGCCCAGCGACACCAGGAAGCCACCGTCCGCACTCCACTCTTCATCGCCTTGGCAAGCAGCGACGAGAAGCAGTGTGACCCATAGATAGAGAATATCCAGCGTTCGTTTCATATCCTATTAATCGTAAATCAGTTCAAAGTTATCCACCCAAAGCTTGCTGCCTTCGCCACCCGTGAAGAAGTCGCCGTACTTGCTCGAAGTGGCTACTATCAGGATGTACTTGGGTGTGCGGTTGGTGTAGCGGTACTCCAGCTCCAAGTCTGTTTCCTGCCACGTCGCTACTTCGTCGCCTCGTATCAGTTCGGCGTAGGCGATGATGTTGGAAGAAGTCTTGTCCAGCAGTTGACGTTCGCTTGGGCGAGTACGTATTTCGTAGGGTTCATCCCAGTCGGTCAGGGCAATGTAGATGTGGCATGAGTCACTTCGCCCCTTCAGCCATTCATAGTCGTCATCGCCCACCCGGTTGATGGTGGCCGGCGTATATTTGTAGTGGATGCGCAGTTTGGAGGGGAAGGATGTAAATTCGCGTCCGAAGCTCAGCACACCGTTGGTGCCCACGGTTTTCAGATAGCTTCCGGTAAAGATGTTGCCGGCGGCAAACTTCAGCACGAGGTACTTCGACTCTAGCAAGGCTGCCTGTCCGCTTCCGTTGCACGTTTCGTCGGTGGGTACCGAGTTGCTGTCGCTGATAGTGGTGGCTCCCCGGTTGCCCGTATCCCAGAACGATTCACCGCCCGATGCCCACGGATTCCACAGTTTGCCGTCCTGATACCAATTGTCGAAACTTCCGTCCGTCAGTTCGGTGGCTGGGGCGGTGCTGAAGGACAGGGTACTGCCATTCACGTTGTCCACGGTAGTGCGGTATTGATAAGCTGTGCCCGGTGTAAGTCCGGTGAGTGTAGCCTTGTAGGACGTGCCGCTGACGGTCACTGCCGATGAGGCCAAGGTGGTCCAGCTGCTGTCCGACGCTTTTCTGTATTCTACGACGGGTTGCTTTCCGCTGGTGATACTTCCGTTGAGGTAGGCACGTGTGGCCATGGCAAATACGTCGGCATCGGCGGCGGTGCTGTCATCCTCCTTCTGATAGACATAAACCGTCCATTTGTAGCTCACTTCCTCCCAGGCGCGTGATACGAAGAACGAGACCGGTTGCGAGAAGTCGAATGTCTCTTCTTCCGTTGGGTCGGGCACTACCGTGCCGTGTGCACCACCAAGGTTGAACGTATTCACCTTGATGGCGGACAAGTCTTGGCTGGTGCTGACGTAAATCACCACGCTTCGGGTGATGTTGTCGATGATAGCATTGCCTATCTGATTCTCCAATACGATGTTCTGGTTGATGATTTGTTCCACGCTGACCGTCCACAGGTAGTCCTGATACGTGCGCAGGGTGAAGCTGACGGAGTTGGAGAAATCCATCCGTGTGTCGGCCGATAGCGGGAGGTCGTCCAGCGAACTGAACCCCACGTCGGGGAAGCGTTTGTAGTTGTTGCATTGCGTGGAGTCGAAGGGAATCAGGGTGGCATCGTTGCTGACAGTGAGCTTGGTGATGCGCAGCTTGCTACGATCTACGGTGTCATCTACGTAGAGGGTAACAGTGCGGTCGGTCTTGTTGATGGTGGCTTGTGTGCTGCTATTGCCGTCCGCGTCACATTGCCCTTCCACTTCCAAGGCTTGTATGCTGCCTTCTACGGTGGGATAGGGAATGTCGTTCTTGATGGCACATCCGGTCAGTGTCATCAGCATTCCGCATACTCCATATAGTAATGTCTTTTTCATCATTCTTCATTTTTTTTGAAGGAATTAAAGAAGTTAAAGGAG
>JAUNJD010000196.1 GCA_030523205.1 Bacteroides sp. | reverse complement strand
ATAAACTTACAAACTTATAAACTCAAAACTATGGATAAGCAAGACTCTTACCTCAATGAACTTTCCCTCGAATGCCGCGATAAGGCAGGCTTATTTCTGTGTACCTCCGGATCGGCCGAGGCGTTGCTCAATAGTCAGAAGTATCATCTGCAACCTGGGATGCTTTGCGTCCTTAGTCCTTTGATCACATGGTATCTGCTTTCGCAGACCGAGGACTTTGGTGGTATCTATATTGTAGATGACTTGTCGGTGTTCTACGCCGTTGTCCGTTCCAATGTAGATACACTTCTGCATCTGAAGGTACGTAATAATCCCTGTGTCATGGTTGATGAACAGGCTTATGAGTTTGTGGTAGAGCGAAAGAAGTTGTTGGAGCAGAAACAATGGCAATTGGAGAATGCCGAGACCGATGAAGAGAAGGGCTTGATACGTCAGATGATACACTTGTACGAACAGGAAACCATGCTCGAAGTTTTCGGCATCTACTTCCGCAGGACGAAGGTGGAGGCCAAACCGCTGGAAAAGAACGAAGCCATAGTATATAATTTCATTTATTCCCTCCACCTCCATTTTAAGAATGAGCGTTCCGTGGCCTTCTATGCTGCCGAGGCCCACCTGTCAACCAACTATTTCACCACCCTCATCAAGCAGAAGACCGAACTGACCCCCTCGGAATGGATTGTTGCCATCACCACCTCGCACGCCAAGCTGCAACTGACCAAGACGCAGAAAAGCATCAAGGAGATAGCTGAGGAGTTGAACTTCCCCGAGCAGTTCACTTTTCGCAAATACTTCAAGCAATACGTCGGAATGCCCCCCAAGGAATATAGGCAACAATTTCAGAAGCAAAAATAAACTCCGCTCAAGTGAGCCGACTGTGCGGAACACCTGAGCGGAGCCAAATGTCTTTTTTAAATAAAGAGTGAAGGATGAAGAATGCCATTCGGTTGGCATTATCCATTATTCATTATCAATTAATTTTTCGCCACTACGGCAGCCAATGCTCCACCTACCAACGGAGCCACGATGAATACCCAAAGTTGGGCCAAAGCCTGTCCGCCTTCGAAGAGAGCCGGACCGATGGAACGGGCCGGATTGACGGAAGTACCGGTGATGGGGATGCAGACGATGTGTATCAGCACCAATGTCAAGCCGATAATCAGTCCGGCCAAGTTGCCTGCGCCCTGCTTGCTATCCGTTGTGCGCAGTACCACCAATACGAAGATAAAGGTAAAGACCACCTCGGCAATGAGGGCAGGTATCAGATTTCCCTCTCCATAGCTGTTGGCTCCGGTGGCAGTGGCACCCAAGGTGACGTCGCCCGTGCTGACAATCAGCCAGATGATGACCGAACCTACGATAGCACCGATGACCTGTGCCACCATATAACCGGCTGCTTCGCTACCCTTCATGCGGCCACTGAGCCATACGCCCAACGTGATGGCCGGATTGATGTGACAGCCCGAGATAGGACCGATGGCATACGCCATCGACACCACAGCTAGTCCGAATGCAAATGCGATTGTTAATACGGCGGCAACGCTCGTTGCCCCACCATTGAACACGGCTGCTCCGCAGCCCAGAAGCACCAGCACCATCGTGCCCAATGCTTCAGCAAAATACTTATTCTTCATAATGTAAGATGTTAAAAATAACCGCTCCACCGGCTTTGGCTATCCTTATGACAATAAAGTCGCTACGACCGGTGCAAGCGGTTACAGTTTTGTTTGTTTACCCCGTAAAAATAAATAAAGGAAAGGAAAAAAGCAAGTAAAATGTTGAAAAACAGTGCGCTTAGGCCTATTTTATCGACGAATGCTATGTGCGAAGTAGCAAAAGTGAAGGTAGCAGGGAATGGCAGATAACAAAAAAGACCGCCAAGTGTGGAAGCCACTCAACAGTCTCATTCTTTCGTAGTAGCGGGACCCGGGATTGAACCGGGGACCTCATGATTATGAATCATGCGCTCTAACCAGCTGAGCTATCCCGCCATCGTTTCTCGATTGCGGGTGCAAAGATAGAGCATTTATTCGAACTACCAAAACTTTTGCCATTTTTTCTTTCGATTTTCGCACGACAGATATCTGAAAGGGGACATCGGGGCGTTATTGGTTTTCTGTAAGGACCTGAAATTTCGTATATGCCGTATAGAGTAAACAAGCCGATAGAAGGGTCCTTATCCGCTAGGTTGGAGCCGTAAAAACTAAGAAAATAATATTTTCTTTTCTGTAATTAGAAAAAAGTATCTATCTTGGCACCGCAATAGAAAGCAAATAAGACTATGGAAAGAAAAAAAGTACACTTGCAATACCTGTTGAATGCAACTTCGAAAAGCATTCTTTGGTCTGCAATCAGCACACCGGCAGGCTTGGAAACCTGGTTTGCCGACAGGGTACAATCCGATGACAAGACGGTGTCCTTCTTCTGGGGAAAGACGGAAAGCCGAGACGCAGAAATCATAGCGGTGCGGGGTTACTCCTTTATCCGTTTCCGCTGGAAGGACGACAACATCCCGCGCGAATACTTTGAACTGAAGATGACAAACAGCGAACTGACCAATGACTTTGTACTGGAAATAACCGACTTCACCGATGCGGACGAAGTGGACGATTTGCGCGAATTGTGGGATTCGCAGGTAGATACTTTGCGCAGAACGTGTGGTTTTTAGTTAACTTTCAATTAAAAAATTCATTTACTCTCTTTTTTGTGCTACTTTTGTGACCTCATAGCATGAAACGAGAAAGATGTTGCGCATAAAAAAGTTAGATATATTTATATTAAAGAGCTTCTGTTTGCTCTTTGCGGGCACATTTTTTATCTGCCTCTTCATCTTCATGATGCAGTTCCTGTGGAAATATGTGGATGAGATGGTGGGGAAAGGATTGGAAATGTCTGTCCTGGCTCAATTTTTCTTTTATTCGGCGCTTTCATTGGTTCCCGTGTCGTTGCCTTTGGCTGTTCTGCTGGCTGCCCTCATCACTTTCGGCAACTTCGGCGAGCGGTTCGAGTTGCTGGCCATGAAGGCGGCGGGCATATCGCTGCTGAAAATCATGCGGCCGCTGATTGTCTTCATCTCACTCGTCTGTTGCGTTTCCTTTTATTTTCAGAATGTCATAGGACCGAAGGCGCAGGTAAAGCTGACCACCTTGCTCATCTCCATGAAGCAGAAGTCGCCCGAACTGGATATCCCCGAAGGCGTGTTCTACGACGAGATAGACGGTTACAACCTCTACGTGAAGCATAAGGACCGCAAGACCGGTATGCTGTACGACGTGCTGATATACAACTTCGAGAAGGGATTTGAGAATGCGCAAATCATTAAGTCCGACTCCGGACGGCTGGAAATGACGGCCGACAAGCAGCACCTCTATCTGCACCTTTATAGCGGTGAGCAGTTTGAGAACCTGAAGTCGCAGAACATGAACCAGAAGAACATCCCCTATCGACGGGAGACCTTCAGAGAGAAGCACGCGATTATAGAATTCGATTCCGACTTCAACATGGTGGATGCGGGCATTATGAGCAATCAGTCCAGCAGTAAAAACATGGGTCAGCTGCAAGCCGACATCGACTCCATGAAGGTGCGCAACGACAGTGTGGGCCGGAGTTACTTCAACGATGCCATGGCGGGACCCTACATGGTGGTCAGCAGTCTGAGCAGTGCCGATACGGTGAAGATAGAGAGTGCCCGGATGGGCGACTACAACATTGACAGCCTTTTCAATGCCGCCACACTGATGCAGAAGCAGAAAATCATCATCAACGCGGTGGGCAAGGCCGAAAGTGCCGCCAGCGACTGGAACTTCAAGAGCATCAACATACAGCAGACCGACTCCAGCCTCCGCCGACACATGATGTCGTGGCACGAGAAGCTGACGCTTTCGCTGGCCTGCCTCATCTTCTTCTTCATCGGTGCCCCGCTGGGCGGCATCATCCGTAAGGGTGGCTTGGGTATGCCGGTGGTGGTGTCGGTGCTGATATTCATCATCTACTACATCATCAACAATACGGGGTATAAGATGGCCCGCGACGGCAAGTGGATTGTGTGGATGGGTATGTGGACCAGTACCGCTATCTTGGCTCCGTTGGGTGCTTTCCTCACCTATAAGTCCAACAACGACTCCGTGGTGCTGAATGCCGATGCCTACGTCAATTGGTTCAAGAAGATTGTAGGCATACGCAGTGTCCGTCATCTGTTCCGCAAGGAGGTCATCATCCATGACCCCGACTATGCCCGCCTGCCTGCCGACTTGCAACAGCTATCGGCCGATTGCCGCAGCTATGCCGAGCGGAAGGCATTGAAACACGCACCCAACTACTTCCGCCTGTGGATGAACGAGAATGTGGATGCGGAAGTGGAGCAGATAAACGAGCGGATGGAAGCGCTGATAGACGAAATGTCGAACACACGCTCCATCACCTTGCTCACCACGCTGAACAATTATCCCGTGATTCCCGTCCGTGCCCATGTGCGCCCGTTCCGCAAGTATTGGCTGAACCTGCTGTGCGGTGCCGTGTTCCCGGTAGGACTGTTCTTCTATTTCCGCATCTGGGCTTTCCGTGTCCGGCTGGATAAAGACATGGAGCGCATTGTAAAGACCAATGAAGACGTGATGCATATTATAGAGAAGGAACAAAAAAGGGGAAGTTGACAAGGGGATAAGTTGACAAGTCAACAAGGAAGTAGCGGTATTTCCTGCCTCGTAGCCTCGTTAACCGGTCAACTGAAACTTAAAAACGAAAAAACTTAAAACTCAAGATATGGAAAAAGTAAAACTGAATACGATAGAAGAGGCTATTGAAGACTTCAAGGCAGGCAACTTCGTGATCGTAGTGGACGATGAAGACCGTGAGAATGAAGGCGACCTGATTATTGCCGCCGAGAAGATTACGCCCGAAAAGGTAAACTTCATGCTGAAACACGCACGCGGTGTGCTTTGTGCTCCTATCACCGTGTCGCGCTGCAAGGAGCTGGACCTCCCGCATCAGGTGCTGGACAATACTTCCGTACTGGGCACTCCCTTCACCGTGACGATTGACAAGCTGGAGGGCTGTACGACGGGTGTCTCGGCTGCCGACCGTGCTGCCACTATTCAGGCACTTGCCGACCCGGCTTCCACACCTGCCACCTTCGGACGTCCCGGACACATCAATCCGCTCTACGCCCAGGAGAAGGGCGTGCTGCGTCGTGCCGGTCATACCGAGGCTGCCGTTGACCTTTGCCGTCTGGCCGGACTTTATCCTGCCGGCGCACTGATGGAAATCATGAACGAAGACGGCACGATGGCCCGTCTGCCCGAGTTGCGCAAGGTGGCCGATGAGTTCAACCTGAAGCTGATATCCATCCGCGACCTGATAGCCTATCGTCTGAAGCAGGAATCCATTGTGGAGAAAGGTGTGGAGGTGAATATGCCTACTGCCTACGGCGATTTCCACTTGATAGCTTTCCGTCAGAAGTCCAACGGTCTGGAGCATGTGGCTCTCTTCAAAGGCACGTGGGAACCCGACGAACAGATATTGGTGCGCGTACACTCCTCTTGTGCCACGGGCGACATCTTCGGTTCCAAGCGTTGCGACTGTGGCGAACAGTTGCACAAGGCCATGCAGATGATCGATCAAGCCGGAAAGGGAGTAGTGGTCTATCTGAATCAGGAAGGCCGTGGCATCGGACTGATGGAGAAGATGAGAGCCTACAAATTGCAGGAAGACGGTATGGATACCGTGGATGCCAACCTCTGTCTGGGGCATTTGGCCGACGAACGCGACTACGGTGTAGGCGCTCAGATTCTGCGCGAAGTGGGTGTGCACAAGATGCGCCTGATGACCAACAACCCCGTGAAGCGCGTCGGCTTGGAGGCCTACGGGCTGGAGATTACGGAGATTGTTCCCATCGAGACCACTCCCAATCCCTACAACGAACGCTACCTTCGCACGAAGAAGGAGCGCATGGGGCATACGCTGCATTTCAGCAAGTAAGAGGGGAATGCAAGTTGACAAGGGGACAAGTTGACAAGTCAACAAGGAGGTAACAGTATGCTCTGCCTCGTAGCCTCGTTAACAGGTCAACTCGTCAACTAACTTAAAAACTTAAGAACTTAAAAACTCAAAAGCTTAAAAATATGAATCAACTATCCGATCGTTTAAACAGTTTGTCGCCGTCAGCGACATTGGCTATGTCTCAGAAGAGTGCCGAGTTGAAGGCTCAGGGCGTAGATGTAATTAACTTGAGTGTGGGCGAACCCGATTTCAATACTCCCGACCACATAAAAGAGGCAGCGAAAAAGGCGATTGACGACAACTTCTCTCGCTATTCTCCCGTGCCGGGCTACCCGGCCCTTCGCAATGCTATTGTGGAAAAACTGAAAAAGGAGAACGGTCTGGAATATACAGCCGCTCAGATTTCGTGTGCCAACGGTGCCAAGCAGTCGGTTTGCAACACCATCTTGGTGCTGGTCAATCCGGGTGATGAGGTTATCGTACCGGCCCCTTATTGGGTAAGCTACCCCGAAATGGTGAAACTGGCCGAAGGTACGCCGGTGATTGTAACTGCCGGCATCGAGCAAGATTTCAAGATTACGCCTGCCCAACTGGAAGCAGCCATCACGCCTAAGACGAAGGCACTGATTCTCTGCTCTCCGTCCAACCCGACAGGCTCTGTATATAGCAAGGACGAGTTGGCCGGTTTGGCAGCTGTGCTTGCCAAGCATCCGCAGGTCATCGTCATTGCCGACGAAATCTACGAGCACATCAACTACATCGGCAAGCACGAAAGCATCGCCCAATTCCCCGAAATGAAGGAACGCACGGTCATCGTGAACGGCGTCTCCAAGGCATACGCCATGACGGGCTGGCGCATCGGCTTCATTGCCGGTCCCGAGTGGATTGTGAAGGCTTGCAACAAGCTGCAAGGTCAGTACACTTCCGGTCCCTGCTCCGTTTCCCAAAAGGCTGCCGAGGCTGCCTATACGGGTACGCAAGAGCCGGTGGAAGAGATGCGCAAGGCTTTCGAGCGTCGTCGCGACCTCATTGTGAAGCTGGCCAAGGAAGTGCCGGGCTTCGAAGTAAATGTGCCCGAAGGTGCGTTCTACCTCTTCCCCAAGTGCAGCTCTTTCTTCGGAAAGTCTGTCGATGGCCGCAAGATTGAAACCTCCGACGACCTGGCCATGTACTTGCTGGAAGTTGCCCACGTGGCTTGCGTAGGCGGCACGTCCTTCGGCTCTCCCGAATGCATCCGCATGAGCTATGCCACGAGCGATGAGAACATTGTTGAGGCCATCCGCCGCATCAAGGAGGCTTTGGCTAAGCTGAGCTAAGCTAAGCGTTATCTAGGACTCTCATAAAGAAAAATCCGGCAGAGATACCATTAAGGTGCTCTGTCGGATTTCTTGTTTTGTATCAGTACGTTACTACTTTATTTTTCTTTATCAGTCGTACAGTGTTGCTGTATTGCGGAATACAGTGCTGCTTTATCAGTCATACAGTGTTGCTGTATAA
>JAUNJD010000195.1 GCA_030523205.1 Bacteroides sp. | reverse complement strand
GCAGGGTGGCGCAACGGTTCAGGTAGAATTCTCCTCCCGGCACCCGATATATGCCGATGTCCGCCGCCTCGGGGTCGGTATATCCCGTGGAAGTGATGCACAGCACCACGTTGCGCAGTCCTATCCGCCGTTCCAGCATATCCAGCAGGTTGGCGATGCTGCGGTCCAGTCGGGCGTACGTGTCTTGCATCTCCATGGCACACTCTTGCGTGCTCTTATGATTGTAGTTGCCGGCGTAGTAGGTCAGTGCCAGCAGGTCGGTGATTTCGTCCTTGCCTATGGTGCTCTTCTCCAGCAGTTCCTCCGTCAGCAGGTTCACCTCGTCGTTGGCAAAGGGGCTGGCTATCAGTCGGCGGAAGCGGTTGGTGCGGTCGCTGTCAAACTTATACTTGAAGGCATCCGTACGCCATTCGGGCAGGAAGGTATAGCTTGTCACGGGGTGCATGGGGCTCCACACCATGTCGCGTATGCGGAAGTCGGGCGAACTCTTCTCGTTGTATTGGCTCACCCACCACGGAAATTCGCTGTAATAAGTGGTGCTGCACCATTTTCCCGTGGTCTCGTTCAGCCAGAAGGCGCAGTTTCCCGCGTGTCCGGCACCCAGAATGGCCGCGTCGCGGAAGGGGGCGATGGAATACACCAGCCCGCGGTTGCTTGTGCCTATCTTCACCTCGTCGGCCAGGGTCGATGTCAGCATTTGCGAGGGCGAACTGCTCTCGTTGGTATAGTTGCCCATGAAGGCGGGGTCTTCCACGCAGTTGCGGGGGCGCAGTGTGCCGGTGTCCAGCCAGTTGTCGCCCACGATGCCGTTCATCGACGGCGTGGTGCCGGTGTAGATGGCAGCGATGGCCGATGCGCGGTCCACCCCTTCGAAGCTGAATTCAGCTTGGCGGAACACCTTGCCTTCGCGCATCAGGCGTTTGAATCCCTTCTCTCCATACAGCGAGGAGAACGCTTCCATGTAGTCCGTACGTAGCTGGTCGATGGTCAGCGACACCACCAGTCGGGGTGCCGTTGCCACCGGTTGGGCCTGAAGCCCGCCGAAGGTCAGCGCGAGTATGGAAGTTATCAGTCCTTTTTTCATTACTTTTTCTTGTGAGTGAGCACCAGGTTGCTTACCGAACGTATCAGCAAACACAGTGCCAAAGGTAATACAGTCAGGTCAAATTTCTGCGGTATGACCGGCCATAATAGTATAAAAAATATTAAAACCACGCAATTTAATGCCATATACCAGCTTTTTTGCCCCTTTCGCACCCGGTTTGCCATCCAAGGCAGGCACAGAAGGTGCAGCGGATGGAGCACAAACAGAAGGTAATTGGGGCTGACAGCCGGATGTTGCGAGAAGAGTGCCAGGAAAGCCAGTATGCAGCCTGCCACGCCTGCTGCCACAAATATCACCACGTCGATGCCCCACAGCGATTTCCCGCGCCGGATGCCATAGGCCGTGGCACCTGCCACCAGCACCAGCAACAACAGGGTGCACTGCATCGGGCTGATGCCGTCGCTCCGTTGCGGGTCAGTCGGCTGTGCCGCAGACACTATTTTCCGCTCGGCAGCCACCAGCGGGCGGGCATTTCCCGCCTTGTCCACCACCTCCGCCCGTCCGAAGCACTCCTGCACGTAGAAGGGCACAAACATCAGCGTCCGTCGGCTGATGGGCACGTCGGCCTTGCTGCCCATGCACAGGTCCATGCCGAAGCGCGACCACGCATGACCCTCGCTGTATCGGTGCAGCACGTCGCGGAAGGTGATGCCCGTGTGCGTGTCCTCCATGTCGTCGGCATACTGCAAAGTGCCGTCAATGGCCTTCTCCACCATGTCGCGCGGACGGGTGGCGCAGTTGTCGTAGAAGAAGTTATACCTATATACCCGGTTCTCCGGTTTGTAGTTCTCGTCCAGCAGTTCCATCAGCCGTTCCTTCTCCTCTTGCCTCAGGTTCAGCGTCTGCTGCCATACGTCGCGCCCATCGTAGTGATAGTCGCGGGCAAAGCGCTTGTACGGCAATATGCCCAGTCGGTAGTCCGTCTCCCCCAGTGCGAAGCGCAGGATGAAGTTGGGCGCACCGAAGTCGAACACCCCGTAGTTGAACACCAAGTCGATGCCCCTCGTCAGATTCTCGCACCGTATGGCCGTATGCCCGAAGAGCGAGTAAATCTCCTCACCGGCCGAGCATGTCAGCAGGCTGATTCGTATGCTGTCGCCTCCCGCCTCCGGTGTCTCCGTTGCCGCCACGTCCTTCTCCGCCGTCCTTCCCCCTGCCGTCGGAGCTACATTCTGCCCCTGCATCTTGCCTGCGCAGACCAGCAACAGCATCAGGCAGGCCGGAAAAACCACCTTTTGCATCAAGGCCATCCATGTACGGGATAAATCATCGTATTTCATCTTCCGATACTTTTGTATTTCTGATTCCTACTAGTTGGGTTGTTAGGTCATTGATTGTCTATATCATCTCCAATTCACCGCAAAAGTAGTCAAATTCGTCGAAAGGGCATTGCCTTTTCGCAAAAAGTCGGTGTGCGTGCCCTAATTTCCGGGACTTTATCGAAATCAAAAGATCTTTTTTCCTATGATGCTTTTTGCCAATAGGTAGGCCCTTGTCCCTACTGTTTGCGGCCACCTGTCCGCAGGACAGGCATCCAGCCGTTCCGCTCTTTCTATGGCGATATCTATATGAGTGAGCAATGCAAAAGCATCATAGTCCGATTCATGATAGTGTCCGGTCAATTCTTTCATACGCCGTTTCAGCCATGTATCTCCATGTCTGGAGAGTTTCCTGTTTGCAATAAGCTCAGCCCTTTGCTCTTCATTGTACGAAGTAACGTCTTCACCAATCGGGCCGATTTAATTCCCTCCGGTCGTTCAAAGTCTTTCCGCTTTCTCATAGGGCATTACCATTTTAAACGATTGACCGGAGCGAAAAAAGGAATGGCCCCGTATCTGCCTTGCAGATAACCTTTCCGTACGTCTTCTCTAGGCTTGTATTCGGCAAGCGAGGTGAGATGCGAAGCCCCCTCTCGTCCTTTCTCAACAAACCAAACTTCATCGGCACGGATGAGGTCAAGGTTCAGCAGATTGGATTCATGGGTTGAGAATATCAACTGTGTGTCACGCTCACCGGAAAGATGGGTAAAATAATATTCCAGCAACTTTTGCGAAAGCATAGGGTGCATACTGCGGTCTATTTCGTCTATCAGATAGACAGACTCGTTCAGACGCAAGTCTATCAGCATGGGGATAAAATCGAGCAGGCGGATGGAACCGTCCGATTCTTCATTCATTTCGAATGAGACATCCTCATTGTTTGCTGTGCGGTGTACAAGGCTCTGCTTATAGAGGTTTGTCACCCCCTTCTCGTTTGTCTCGAAGAAATAGATGGTGGAATCAGAAGGAGCGGCAATCACAAAACCCCTATTCGGTTCAGCCTCAGACAAAAGTTCGTTTACGATATCTTTGGGCAAATCTACATCTTCTTTCCGCACCTTTGTGCGGCGTATATCCACAATGCCCGTGTTGAAATATTCCAGCAGAGACTTCGTGGCGGTTGCAAAATCCTTGTCTTTCTCTATGCGGATGGATAAACCATTATAGCGTGAATGTGGAAAGATGATTTTCAGGCTGTCCTTCATCCACTGATGGGCATGGTTGATAGCCGTCAGTCCCTTGCCGTTGCGCTTTACGTATTCTGCCAAAAAACTATCGGACAGCGGTGTGCTTTGGCTGATGAATTTAATCAACTGTCGGGTTTCCGCATCGCCATCAATTGCGCCAAAGGTAAATACGTTGCCGTCAGCAGTCACTTTGCGTGTAAAGACTTCCTTGTCCGTCCGGCTGTTAATTTCGTAAAGCCATTCTTCGGCTATCCCTCTCAGGGTGAACTCCACCCCGTATGCATAGAACTTCTTGTCCTTTTTGAATTCTATTTCCACTTTCGAAGGAAGAGCGTTGGCTTCGGCCAGCTTGAACGGTTCGATGTATTTCTTGGGCACACCGCCAAGGGCAATCTTCTGAATCGTGGCAACAGCCTTGATGATGTTGCTCTTCCCGGAAGCGTTGGCACCATAGATGATGCCTGCCTTCAATACGGAAATGTCATCGCGCTTCTCCGCACGGCTCACCTGACCGCCATGTGTCGTGCTCTTTCCTGCCACGAAACTGATTTCGGTCTCATCCTTGAAGGAATACAAATTTTCAATGGTTACTCTTAGAATCATGCTTGTCGGATACTTACTTGTTTTCTCGACAAAAATACATATTATTTTCATAATATATCCTATGAATGTCGAATTTGTGCAGAAATATTGTATGTTTAACTATACTTGGTTCGCTCAACCTCCCTACCTCAAATACACTCCCTAACACCCCCTCCGACGCCCTTTCTTAAATTATCTGTTAAATCCTCTAGAAAACTTGGAAAATACATGAAAAATGCATAGATTTGCAGAAATCACTAAAAGCGTGTCTAAATAGCAAAAAATGGTATTTCGGGCACGCTTTTTTCGTAACCCCTAAACAGCATATAAAAACTTAAAACAGTGCAACATGTATATCTTCATAGCAGACAGCATCCTTCGGGGTGCGTTGTCGCCGCTTCTCCATTCGGGGCGGCAACATGGCACTTACACCCCCATCCCGCCGATGGGCGGGGGGAGTGGTGACCTGTCTGCACAGATTGCACAATTAGCTGATTACCTTAATAAAATCCTCAATCCTTACCACGTCACCCTGCCCGCCTTCCCCGCATGGACCGAAGACGCCAAGAGCGATGTGTCCCGTTCGCCCCTCTGCTCCGCCATCCTTGTCGGCCGCGAAGACGAGATGAGCGGATTCCTGACCCACTACTCCGAGCCTGTCTCCCCCGCCTACGACTTCATCTGCCACCTGTTGCAGTGCGAAGACCGCTGGCTGAAGCTCAACCTGCGCCGGCAGCTGGAACGAATGTCCTCCGGCTACGAAGCATGTAGCCTGATTATTGCCGTGCTCAACGACATCTACCGCTGTGCCCGCAACATCCACAACGCCACCCTGCTGCCTCCCACGGACGACCCTTCCGCAAAGTCCCTCCGCCAAATCGAAAACGAAGTGTTCGGCCTGCTGTGCAAATCGCTCTCCACGCTCTACCTCGAACTCACCGTCCTCTACGGCAACCTGCTTGAGCAGGCCCAATACATGGACTACAACGAGGTGACGCAGACCGCCTGCTTCCACCACAAACCCTTCAAGCCGGAGGCGCTGGAGTACGAAATCCTGCTGGCCGAAAACCGCGTCATGCAGCTGGTCAATGCCCGCGTGTCCGATGCCGCGGCCCTCAGCCTCTACACCAAATTGTGCAACAAACTGGAAGAGTGGACGCACTGCACCCGTCGCACACCCTCCACCCGTATGCTTCGCGGCATAGTGGTGCTCGAAAACTACATCTTTGCCCTGCGTGCCGACTGCCTGCCCACCGACGCCCACCTCTATCTCTGCCTCGGCGATCCCTGTTGGTGCGACAAACTCAAACAGCGTCTGGCCGAAAACCAGTATATCGCCGACTTCTGCAACAACGAAGCCCGTGGTGCCCTGATTAGCGTGGAGTGTCAGTTGGCCTCCTTCGCCTTCTCCTTCCTGCATCCCTTCGATGTAGCCTCCTTCGGGCCGTCTTCCTCTTTGTGGTCAGCCAGTGTGCCCCGCCACTTGCATTCCCAGTTGCAGATGCGCAGCCGGCTTTACCGCGAAAATCCCTCGGCCACCTTCATCACCCGTCCCTATCCCGTCGGCGGGCAACCGCTTATCGCCCCGTCGGCTCCGGTGGCTGCCTCTACGCCCGCCTCCGCCGTCAACCCCACTTCCCGGCGCGATGCCATCGAGCAGCGTGAGAAGGAAGTGCGCACCCGCCTCAGCTTTCTGAGCAATGAGAAGCAAACGCTCTTGGCCGACCCCCGGCAGTCGGACTACCTCATAAAACTGTTCTGTGCGTTGCTGGAAACCGGTCGGATAAATCCGTCCATCACCGAGAAGATAAAGATACGCAACAGATGCTGTAGCAGCTTCTATGGTCTTTTCTTCCATCTCCATGAGATTTATCTGTCCAATATGCCCCTTCAGAAGTACGCCAAATTCCTCCGTAACATTGCGGAAATCAATGCCAATACCGACACCCTGTGCAAAGGGGTTGCCAAGGAGTATATCCCTGCCTTCGAGAAACATTGTCGGAAGCATCACCTCTTCTCCAACCCATGACAATTGACAATTATCAATTATCCATTAATCACTCCCCCGACATTTCCCGATTTTCTCCCCGTTCTTCAAAAAATGCAGTCCGTAATCCCGACTGCAACCTCCCGAAAAACAACGAATTGCATACCCGAAAAAAAGTCCCGTCCCGATTCGGGAGTTTTTTCCGTTTCTTTCGTCCTTTTCATTTGCCTTGCCGCAACGGGGGAGAGGGCCCCTCCCGTCCGTCGGTGTCTGTTCCGCCGGACAGCTTGGCGGAGACCCTTAACAACTTACCGATATGGAAGATAAAAAGACAACGAAAGACGAAGTGCTGCTGAAGCACCTGCTGAGACAACAACAGACCCACCTGCGCCAACTGACCGCCCTGCTGGAGCGTGTCGGCATCCATCCCCGTCCCGACGTAGCCTCCGGGTGGGTGGAAGGCACCTACGTGATGGAGGCCCTGAACATCAGCCGCCGCACCTTGCAAACCTTGCGCGACAACCACACCCTGGGCTACAGCCGATTGGGCGGGAAATACTACTACCTCATCAGCGAGATAGAAGAACTGCTGCGCAACAACTACGTGATGTACAACCTCGCCCGCCGTGGCAAGGAAGAGACTGACCAACCCGACGAGGAAGGAGGCCGCCCATGAACGCCCCTCTTACCGTCCTCGCACAGAGCCCCCGCTTCAGCTTCTTTCGGGCTCCCGTCAGCAACGTGCAACCCTACGCCACCTTCGACCTCCGGCAGGTGTACAACGCCGTCCGCGGCGACGGCTACCGCGAAGTCACCCTGGAGTTGCGCCGCCTCTGCGCCCGCCTGCACGAAGGCAAGTTGGCCAAGCGCGACGTGCAGCACTTCAAGGCAAAGCACTTCGACTACGTCACCTTCAGCGGCACCTTCACCTGTCGCCGCAACGACAACCTGCTGCAACACAGCGGCCTGATCTGCTTCGACTTCGACGACGTCTCCACCCATTTCCCCGACAGCAACCCCCGCCGCGCCTTGCGCAACCTGCGCGACGACCTGCTGCACGATGCCGCCATCGACACCGCCCTGCTGTTTCGCAGTCCCGGAGGCGACGGCCTGAAGTGGGTGGTGCCCATCGACCTCAGCCAAGGCACCCATGCCGAGTGGTTCGACGTAATGTCCTGCTACATCACCCGCACCTATGGCATCTGTCCCGACCCCTCGGGACGCGACGTTGCCCGTGCCTGCTATCTGTCGTGGGACCCCGAAGCGGAGATAATTGACTGAAGTTTCGCATGTTCTTCATGAAGGAGTTAAAGGAGTTAGGAGGGAGTTAAAAGGAGTTAGAAGCCGATAGACTTCTGTGTGTTCTCCTACGAAAACAT
>JAUNJD010000194.1 GCA_030523205.1 Bacteroides sp. | reverse complement strand
AATGTTGCTCAGGAACTTATAAAAATAATTATCAATTATGTTGCGGAATTAAGGAGGACTTGACTGGTTCCGTAGGTTCTGTGTCCGGTATGAAGCTGGCGCAAGTGCCGGTGGCATCAGCCGGTGAGGCCCTGCAAGGTAAGATTGCCGGTGTGCAGGTCAGCACGGTCGATGGTGCTCCGGGTGCCGACATCAACATCCGTATCCGTGGTGGTGGTACTTCATTGAGCGGTGATAACAGTAAGCCACTCTTCGTGGTCGATGGTTTCATTGCCGACAACATCAACGATATTCCGCCGACGGATATCCAGTCCATCGACGTATTGAAGGATGCCTCCCTGACCGCCATCTACGGTGCCAAGGGTGGTAACGGTGTAGTTGTGGTTACCACTAAGTCGGCCAGTGCCGGCAAGGTGCAGGTAGAGTTCAATGCATACGCACAGCTCCGCACATTGGCCGGTAAGGTCGATTTGATGGATACGTACGAATTCGTTCGCTATCAGTTGGACTATACCATCGCCAGCAACTCACGCATCCATCAGTTCCGTAACGACTTCGGTAACCCCAACGACTTGGACCTCTACAAGAATGCCGTGACGCACGATTGGCAGGACGAAGTAATGGGTGGAGCCGCTCTCTCGCAGATGTACAACGTGACGGTGAAAGGTGGTAGCGAGAAGCTGCGCTTCAGCACCTCACTTACTCACCACGATGAAAATGGTATCGTGGCAAGCTCCGGCGTACGTCGTACCAACATGAATACCAAGATCAATATCCAAATCAGCCCGAAGATATCGGTGCTCTTGAATCCGCGTTTCACTTACCGTCGCGACTTGGGTGGTGGTGCCAGCAACATCGGTACCAGCGGTTTGATTGGCGTGCTTCGCTATCGTCCTACCAATGGTCTGCGCGAGTTTATGTACCGCGACGACAAGGTTGTCAGCTACGATGAAGAAAAGTATTGGATGCTGTCGAGTCCGCTGGACGACATCGATCAGAACTATCAGTTGAAGCATTCGTATACATTTATTAACCAGGCTTCTTTCAACTGGGAAATCATCAAGGGCTTGAACTTCCGTTCGGACATCGCACAGTCTTGGGCCTTCACCGACCAAAGTGTGTTCTACGGAGCCTTGACCAGCACAGGTATCGCCAACAACGATATGCCCGTGGCTCAGCTGACCGACCAACGTACTGACAAGTATGTATGGACCAACACCTTGAACTACGACTTTTCCATCAAGGATACACACAATTTCTCCTTCTTGATTGGTCACGAAGTACAGCACAAGCAGACGACTCAGAACTACAGTTCGGCTCGCTACTTCCCCACAGACATTGATCCGCGCGATGCTTTTGCCAATATGGGCTTGGGCTCGGCTTATGAAACTACCTCCTCTGTTTCCACACCGGAGCGTATGCTCTCTTTCTTCGGACAGGCCAACTACAACTACAAGCATAAGTATTTGCTGTCTGCTACGTTCCGTGCCGATGGTTCCACCAAGTTCGCTCCCGGACATCAATGGGGTTACTTCCCCTCAGTAGCCGGTGCTTGGGTCATCTCGGAAGAAGACTTCATGGACGACTACGATTGGATTAATATGCTGAAACTTCGTGCCGCTATCGGTATGGCCGGTAACAACGAAATCGGTAACGACAAGTGGCGTTATCAATATTCCATCTCTTCCACCGGTGGTCCGAGTTGGAACGAAAGTACCATTAACGGCGAAACTTATTATGCCGCCAGCAGCACCTTCCCCAACGAGAAAATCAAGTGGGAAACAACTATTACGCGCAACTTGGCCGTTGACCTCGGTTTGTTCAAGGGACGTCTGACCATTACACCGGAAGTCTATTGGAACACTACTCGCGACTTGTTGTACGAGAGCTTGATTCCTACCACTACAGGTTACTCCAGACAGATGCAGAATGTGGGTCAGGTAACCAATAAGGGTATCGAGTTGACCATCAGTGGCGACATCATCCAGAAGCGGGACTTCGTATTGAGCGGTAACTTTACATTGGGTTACAACAAGACGAATGTTGACAAGCTGAATGGCGAAGATAAGGAGTTGTGGACAACCTCCAGCCGTTGGAGATCTACCGACAACGACTTCTGTCTGCGCGAAGGCGAGCAAGTGGGCTTGATTTATGGTTACGTATATGATGGCCTTTATGGTTTCGACGAGTTCAATCGCAATGCAGCCGGTACTAACTACGAGGCCAAAGAAACGACACTGAACAGCGACGGTGTCTTTGGTACTTATCCGGGACGCATCAAGTTCAAAGACTTGAGTGGTGCCGACGGTGTACCCGATGGCAAGATTGACGAATACGACCGTACCATTATCGGTAACACCAACCCGTTGCTGCAAGGTGGTTTCGGCATTAGCGGACAGTGGAAGAATTGGGACTTCAATGCCAACTTCGTTTACATGATTGACTTCGACGTGCTCAATGCCACGGCTTACGAACTTTCTTCTGCCTATAACTCTAGTCAGACGGCTCCGAAGAACGTACTTGCTAAGTTCAACTATGATAATCGTTGGGTATATCATGCAGATATCTATCAGACTTATGCAGATGGTACCACTTACCTCTACAACATGAACGAGCCGTTGATCAGCAACAGCCAACATGCTGAATACATGGAAGTTTACGAGGATATCAATGCCGGAAAGACATTGTGGAACCCGAATGATGTAACTTCTCGCTACACTCATTCTTACTTCATTGAAGACGGTTCGTTCCTTCGCTTGCAGGATATCACCATCGGTTATACCTTGCCCAAGAAGCTGACCAAGAAATGGGGCATCGAGCGTCTGCGTTTATATGTCACCGGTTCCAATATCTTCTGTCTGACAGGATATAGCGGCTACGACCCTGAAGTGGATATTCAGAGCGGTTTGACCCCGAGTGTTGACTACAACCGTTATCCGCGTAGCCACGGCTATCTGTTCGGTATGAACCTATCATTCTAAAACCTTTATCAATGAAAACTACAATGAAGAAAAATATATTATACATAGGATTGGCTCTGTTGGGTTTGACTTCCTGCTCCGACTTTTTGGAGGTAGATGCACCGTCGGCCTTTACTGACGATTATGTATTCTCGAATACCGACGAAGCCAACCGTTTGCTGAACGGTGTCTATACCGACCTCGCGGCAAACAATCTGTTTGGTAATGCCATCCACACCACTTTCTGCTTGAATAGTGACGTGGAATTTACGACCAGCACGAACGAATTGCAGTCTGCCAGCCACAACGAATATAAATTGTTCGACTGCGAGGCAGATGCCAGCTCGCTGCTTTCTACTTGGAACGCAGGTTATGCGATAATCGAATCGGCCAACAACTTTGTCGGTGCTGCCGAACAAAGCGAACTCTTTGCCGCTCAAGATACTACCTTGTTGCAGATGATTGGCGAAGCCAAATGTATGCGTGCCATGACTTACTTGGAAATGGTCATCATGTTTGGCGACATTCCTTTCTCGTTGACCCGTACCTATGACTCCGAAAGCTTGGTGATGCCCATGGGCGACCGTAACGAGATTCTGACGGCTCTTATTGACGATTTGCGTGCAACGGCTCCCACCATGTCATACGCCAGCCTCCTTTCTGCCGGTGTAGAACGTTGCTCCAAGGAATTCTGCTGGTCGCTGATTGCCCGTTTGGCTCTCTATCGAGGCGGTTATTCACTCTATCCGGGTGAGTCGGCTTCCGATGTAGGCACCATGCAACGCCCTTCCGACTATCTGGATTATTATGAAATAGCCCGCAACTATTGCGACTCTGTGATTTCGTCTGGAACGCATACTTTGAGTAAGGACTACTTCGATGTATTTATCGATGAATGTAATTACGTAGTGGCTAGTGGTGACGACCCCATTTTCGAGATTCCTTTCACCATGAATGTTTCGGGTAATATCGGTTACGTACACGGTCCTGCCGGTAGCGAATCGAGTGCCGGTGGTACGGAAGGACTGAACCAATGGGGTACTGCCAGTGGTAGCGTACGTCTGAATGCCTTCTATCGCTTTACGTTCGATGAGCAGGATGCCCGTCGCGACATTGTGGGATTCTGGTCATACGCCTACGATGGAACTCCCAGCTTGCTGAACAACTACAACAACTATTGCAACAAATGGTCTAAGTTCTGGGATGCCAACCATACGATGGGTTATCAAAGCTCCGGTAGCACGGGTATCAACTTCCCCTATATGCGCTATGCCGATGTCTTGTTGATGTATGCCGAAGCCGAGAACGAACTGAACGGTGGTCCTACCGATGATGCCAAGTCGGCATTGAAGGCAGTTCGCGAACGTGCTTTCCGTGGTGCCAGCAATTCGGCTGAAATGGTGGACGCTTATGTAGATGCCGCTACTTCCAAAGACGATTTCTTCGACCTTATAGTTGACGAACGTGCATGGGAGTTTGGTGGAGAAGCCATGCGTTGGAAAGACTTGGTTCGCTGGAACCTTTACAATCAAGTGGTTTACAAGACTTTCTTCCAATACTATGGTAAAGCTGCGCATACAGGCGGTGATACTACCTACGACTTGTATGACGAATTCGATTCCTATCCTACCGACGTTTATTACAAGCAGATTGATAATCCTGCCGACGGAAGCTATCCCAATACGGTATTGCCTATCTTGCAATTCTTCACCAATGAAGAATATGGTGTAGACAATTTGTGGAAGAATCTGGGTACCTTCACAAGAGACCATCCGAGTCTCATTCCTTCTACTACCGGTAGCGACCCCTGGAGCACGGCTCAATTCTTCAGCTGGAACGATGAAGACCTGGGCTTGCCCACTGCTCAATGCCGTTGCTCACTGCGTGGATACATCTATATTGATGAAATGGGAATCATGACCCCATCTACGATGCCCGACTATACGTTGGAAACAGATTTGACTTCGTTGCCTCCTGTACGGTATATCCTGCCTATCCCGAGCGATGCCATCTCACGTAGCAATGGCACCTATACGAATTACTATGGTTATTAATAAGACACAAACCGTATGTTTTAAACAATAGAAACAATATGAGAAAATACAGTATATATTTAATGCTTTTGATTGCCACGGCCTCTACGCTGTTTACCGGCTGTAAGGACGATGAAGTGGTGAGCGACAGTGAGTATAGCAGCGAACGCTTGTTTATGCCTATGTTCCGCGTGGAGCAAAATACGAACAATAGCGAAGACCGCTATGCAAGTACGATTGCTTCCGAGTCTCAGCCTAGTTCGAGTAGTTTTGTGAACGACGTTCAACTCTATTGGTACGGTGTGACCGGTGCAAGCGGATATCGTTTGAAATCGAAGATACAAGGTACAGACTGGGAACTGAACTGTGTACTCGATACCATTTTGGGACCGGAGGTGTTGGAATTCTTGCACGAAGACTTGCAGTATTCTACAGGTTATAGCTATGCCATTCAGGCTCTTTCTCCCAAGGGAGAAGAATATAACTCCAAATGGTATGGCTACGGTGACGGTTCTCACCAGAAAGACTATGTAACCATTACAACAGGTTTGCGTTACGATGTGCCCAACGTATTTTGGACATCCGATATAACCAAGGAAACGGTACGTGTGTACTTCAATACGACGGCTGAAAGTGGATATGAGTCTACTTATAGCTCTTTCTTGGAAGCCGGTGGTGTGGTAGTTGACGGTGAATGGGTGTTCGATGAAATACGCATTGTGCCGACTGCCGATAATCCCGACTTGGCTACCTTGTCGCATACGATGACGGATGAAGACTTCGAAAGAGGGTATGTGGACTTTGAAGGATTGACCTCCAACGGTGCTTACATTGTGCAGGGCCAAAACAACGACGTGGTTCGCTACTACGACCGTCAGTACAACAAGATTATGATGCGTATGCAGGGTGATCCGGGTGACCCGATTACCATCCCGGCTACAGTGGCCGACAACGACACATTGTTGAATATGTATTATTCGACGGCACAGGCTGCCCGAATCGATACCGTGCTGTACAACTACATGAGTGACAATACCATTACCGAAGGACAGGTGTTCTATCTGGAAGGCGGTAAGACGTATTACTTCGGTGCATCCGTATCGTTGACTAAGGGCTTTACGCTGGAAACCAATCCGGATGATCTTGCTGCCGGTAAGGGGCGTGCAACCGTATTGTTGGGTGTAGGTCATACCACCGAGGCCAAGACGGATGCCAACGAAGTGACCTTGATGTTGGGACGTAACGCACAGAGTTCGGATGAGAACGGTGTGATGTTGACCTTCCAAGATATTAAGTTCAACGAAATTAATTTCCATCCGGAATATTATTACAGCTACTTGGACAAGAATGCTACGGACGGTAATTCGGCATTAGCGGTTAGTGCCAACTATTTCTTGAATATGTATTCACAAGGTTTGTCCTTCTCGTTGACGGAATTGTCCATTACCAATTGTACATTCAGTGGTCTGGGGCGTGGATTTATTCGCTTCCAAGGTCCGAACCGTGAGATTATCGAACACCTGACGGTGGAAGGTTGTGTGTTCTACGATTGTGGCCCGTACGATAACAACGGTCGTGGATATGCTTGGTTTGCCGGTCCCGGTAACAATAAGAACTCCAATTTCTATGAGAATCTGACAATTCGCAACTGTACTTGGATTGACAGTCCGAAACACGCTCTCGTTAGTGAAAACGGTAACTTGGCATGGCCTACGGGTACTACTTGGAACATTGTAGTAGAGAACAACACCTTCATCAACCTGAGCCCGCGTTCTTCCAGCTCCGGTCATGGATTGATGTTCGAGACTCGTTATGCTCCTGCCGGTTCTAAGATTACTTGCCGCAAAAACCTCTTCGTGATGGTTCGCAACGGTGATTCCGATAACCGTAATCTGTATATGCGTGGTATGCGTATTCAGAATGGTGCTGTTTACTACGACATCGCTGACAACTATGCAACCACCGTTCCCGATTGGACAACCTCTAACTTGTCCGATGGCTTGTGGACGAACTATCCGTTTAGCCATACTACCAATGGTGCCGGTTATCAAAGTGGTATCATGAATGACGGTGGCATGGAAGAAACCCGTATCAAGTTTGGTGACAATGTAAACGGTAACGAAGACGATGCCGTAGGCTATCAGCTGACACCGGAAGAGTTGTTCCAAGACCCGGCTCCGAATGCATCGAACGGATACAAAGACATGCATCGCCACAACAACGATGGTTTCTATTACAACAACAACTCAACGGTAACCAACCACCCGATTTACACGAAGGAGATTGGTGACCCGCGTTGGAGAACCGGTGCTGCATGGCAATAACAATAGGTATTAAATAGATCCTTTAAAGCATAGCCTTGAAGGACATTCTTTGCAGTGAGGGAACTTTCATGTGAATGAAGGTTCCCTTTGCTGTATCAAGATAATAAGCAACCTTACAAATAGACATTATTTAACGTGAGCTCGATGAATTGCAATCATCTTTAAAAGTGAACCGCATACTGTCATGCTGAGCGTTGTTCTCCCCCGATAACGGGGGAGGCAAGAGGGGGTATCGAAGCATCTCCTC
>JAUNJD010000193.1 GCA_030523205.1 Bacteroides sp. | reverse complement strand
TAATGGATAATGAATTCATAATTGATGTATTGGCTTTTAACTCCTAATACTCCTAACTCCTAAACAAATAATCATTCATTGATGGCTCCGCAATGCGGACAGCGGCCCTTTGCCTTCAGCTTCTGCCCGCAATTGCCACAACGATAGCGGGAGGCCAACAAGGATATGCGCAGCCGACGGCAGAAGATGATGAAGAAGGCCAACAGGAAGAGGTAGCCTATATAGATAGGTGTGGTAAGTATGAAAAAGAAATAGCAGAAAATGCAGCTGGAGGCCAAGCCTAGCAGATAGAACAGAGCCGCCGCAGGCGAGAGCTGACGGAACAAATCGTCGAGCACAGCCAGCAACACCACGATGAACAGCCAAATGCTCAGCAGGAATACGGACAGCAAAAAGGGCACTTTGAAGGGCGAGAGCGTGGGATTGAAGTAGAAGTGTTCCCACGTCTCGGGCACAAACACCTGCATGGACTCGTATATCGTGGCGCTAAAGGCCATCAGCAGGCAGAGCAGCAAAGGATAGACGCTATCAATGTCGTTGAAATAGACCAAGCGCAACTGACGCTTGCGGAACGCACGAATCAGCCCTGCCGCCACAAACAGGGCAAAGATGACCACGAAGTAAGATGCATGGGTGTCGCTAAACACGTAGATGAACTGCGACACGCTATCGGTAGGCACAAAGGCTTGCTTCATTTCCGTCTCTGCCACCCATCCCTGCACCTCCTGCGAATGGGCCAGCTTCACCCACACGCTGTCTATCGAGTCTTCGGAATGAATGGCCAACTCGGCCACCACCACACGATCTCCCTTGTAGAGCGTGATGTAGCAGTCCTTCACCGGCAGGCAGGCCAACTGCACGGAGTCGGTCCGCACTTCGAGGTTCGTATTCCAAGTGTAATGATGCAGGTACAGGCAGGTGAGCGAATCGCGCGTATGCGCATTCAGCGTTTCATCGTCCAACTGATCCGGACGGGGGTAATGGCAGGCTGAGAGCAGCGTCAGGCAAGCGAAGACAAGGAGCACCCACGGCAACAAGCTGCGAAGCGAAGCCGTCACTCCTTCATTCATCTTTCCGTTTTTCACTCTTTCAGTCATTTGCCTCTTTCGGTTGTGCACCCTTTATTTCATTCCCCTAGCCTTGTATATCTTCTCTTTGGCATTGTTGATTTCCTGAAACTTCTCTTCGGCCGCCTTCTTGATGTCTTCGCCCAGCGTGGCCACGCGGTCGGGATGATGCTTCAGGGCCAGACGGCGGTATGCGGCACGCACTTCTTCGTTGGTGGCAGAGGGTTCTACTTCGAGCACCTTGTAGGCTTGCTCCAGCGAATCGCCACCCAGATTGAGCATCGATTCCACTTCCTTGACGGACAGCCCCATATACGTGGCTACCTCCTTCAGTGCGGCAATCTCTTCGTTGCAGACGTTTCCGTCGCTCTTGGCAATGTTCACCAGGAAGTTGAGCAGTTGCAAACGCTCTTCGTAGGACAGGTTGGAGGCAATCTGCTGCCCGCAGTCGCGTATCGTATTCTTGAAGGCCTGCGGATTCTGAGCATCCATGCGCTTGCGTTGCTCGAAGAGGTTGAGCAACACCTGTTGCCCTTCGCTGACGGCTGACTCTCCGAAGTTTACCCGCAAGAACTGACGCACAAACTCCATCTCGCTGTGCATCACCCTTCCGTCGGCCTTGATGATGTACGAGGCCATCACCAGCATCGAGAAGAGGAAGCTGTTGCGCTGTCCGGTATATACGTTTTCGCCTGTCGGCTGTTCCTGACCATAGTATGTGCCTCCCGCAGCGGTTTTATCGGTATCGAACAACGAGCCGAGTGCGAAACCGGCCAAGGCTCCCAGAGGTCCTGCGGCCATGAAACCGATGATGCCGCCAATCCATTTTCCTGCTCCCATATTGTTTTGAGTTTTTAAGTTTTTGAGTTCTTAAGTTTGGAACACAGAGACACGGAGGCACAGAGGAACACTATAAGCTCTGTGACTCTGTGCCTCCGTGTTCGTTTCATCTTGCAAAAATAGATAATCTTCTGCAAGAAATACGCTTTTTCAGCCGAGAAATTGCATCCTTTCGGCGAAAAGCGTTACCTTTGCCAATTCAAGAAATTCAATACGTATTATGCCACTAAATTTACCTGATAAACTTCCTGCAATCGAACTGCTGAAAGAGGAAAACATCTTCGTGATAGACAACTCACGGGCCACCCAGCAAGACATCCGCCCCTTGCGCATCGTCATACTGAACCTCATGCCCCTGAAGATTACGACAGAAACGGACTTGATTCGCCTGCTTTCGAACACACCGCTCCAGGTGGAGATACAGTTCATGAAAATCAAAAGCCACACTTCCAAGAATACGCCGATAGAGCACATGAAAGCCTTCTATACGGACTTTGAGGAGATGCGCAACGGGAAGTACGACGGCATGATTATCACCGGTGCCCCCGTAGAGCTGATGGACTTCGAGGAAGTGTCCTACTGGTCGGAGATTACCGAAATCTTCGACTGGGCACGCACGCACGTGATGTCCACCCTGTATATATGCTGGGCTGCACAAGCCGGACTCTACCATCACTACGGCGTGCCCAAATACACGCTGGACAAGAAGATGTTCGGCATCTTCGAGCACCGTCCGCTACAACCGCTGCATCCCATCTTCCGCGGATTCGACGACGTGTTCTTCGTGCCCCACAGCCGACACACGGACATCCGGAAGGAAGATGTACTGAAGGTGCCCGAACTGACGCTGCTCTCCGAGTCGGACGAAGCCGGTGTACACCTCGTCATGGCACGGGGAGGTCGTGAGTTCTTCGTAACCGGACACTCGGAATATTCGCCCATGACGCTGGATGCCGAATATCGCCGCGACCTGGGCAAAGGCCTGCCGATAGAAATGCCGCGCAACTACTACGTGGACGACAATCCCGACTACGGCGTGCGCGTACGCTGGCGTGCCCATGCCAACCTGCTGTTCTCCAACTGGCTGAACTACTTCGTCTATCAAGAGACTCCGTACAACATCAACGAGATAGCATGATCCGACAAAGGCGCATTGAGCTGCTGGCTCCTGCCAAGAATCTGGAATGCGGCATCGAGGCTGTGAACCACGGTGCCGATGCTGTATATATCGGTGCACCCAAGTTTGGCGCACGCGCCGCCGCCGTCAACTCGTTGGAGGACATCGCTGCCTTAGTGGCGTATGCCCACCTGTACAACGTGCGCATCTACGTCACCGTCAACACCATCTTGAAGGAAGAAGAGCTGGAGGAGACGGAGAAGATGATATGGGCACTATACCGCATCGGGGTAGACGCCCTGATAGTGCAAGACATGGGTATCACACGCATGAACCTGCCGCCCATCCCCCTCCATGCCAGTACGCAGATGGACAACCGTACGCCGGAAAAGGTGCGCTTTCTGGCCGAAGCCGGCTTCAGACAGGTGGTGCTGGCCCGCGAACTTTCGTTGCAGGACATCCGAGGCATCCACGAAGCCTGCCCGCAAGTGCCATTGGAAGTGTTTGTACATGGAGCGCTCTGCGTCAGTTATAGCGGGCAATGCTACGTCAGTCAGGCTTGCTTCGGGCGAAGTGCCAACCGAGGCGAATGTGCGCAGTTCTGCCGCCTGCCCTTCAGTCTGGTGGATGCCGACGGCAAAACCATCGTGCAGAACAAGCACTTGCTTTCGCTGAAAGACATGAACCGGAGCGACGAACTGGAGCAGCTATTGGATGCCGGCGTCACCTCGCTAAAGATAGAAGGCCGGCTGAAGGACGTGAGCTATGTGAAGAACGTCACTGCCGCCTACCGACAGAAGTTGGACCGCCTCTTTGCCCGCCGCAAGGAGTACACCCGTGCCTCGTCGGGCGCGTGCCGATATACTTTTACGCCACAACTGGACAAGAGCTTCAGCCGGGGCTTCACGACTTACTTCCTGCAAGGCCGCGAACGCGACATCACGTCCTTCGATACGCCCAAGTCGCTGGGTGAAGAGATGGGAACACTGAAAGAGCAACGGGGCAACTGGCTGACCGTGGCAGGCCTCAAGCCTTTCCACAATGGCGATGGCCTCTGCTTCCTCGACGAACAAGGACATCTGCAAGGCTTCCGCATCAACCGTGTAGAGGGCAACAAGCTCTATCCTGCCGGACCGATGCCACGCATCCGTCCACGTACCCGCCTCTACCGCAACTACGACCAAGGCTTTGAGCGTCTGCTGGAACGCAAATCGGCCGACCGCAAGATAGCCCTGACGTGGGAGTTGGCAGACACAGCCTTCGGCTTTGCCCTGACCGCAACGGACGAAGACGACAACCACGTGACACTCTCCTTCCCCGCCAACAAAGAAGTTGCCCGCACGCCGCAGACCGAAAACCTGCGCAATCAGCTTATTAAGTTAGGAAATACACCGTACGAAGTGTGCGATGCCGACGGAGTCAGCATCCGTTTGTCCGGCAATTGGTTCATCCCCGCCTCCCTACTCACCGACTGGCGCCGCCAAGTGATTGACCGCCTGACTGCTGCCCGCCGAATAGCTTATCGGCAGGAGCTGGCTGTGTGGAAGCCTACCCGCCATCCCTTCCCCGGCACTACGTCGCTGACGTATCTGGGCAACGTGATGAACACTGCCGCTGCCAGCTTCTACCGCGACCACGGCATAGCCTCCATCGCCCCAGCCTTTGAGAAAGAGCCTGTGCCCGATGCCGTACTCATGTTTTGCAGGCATTGTCTGCGCTTCAGTATGGGTTGGTGTCCCACGCATCAGAAAGGCCGATCGCCCTATCATGAACCATACTATCTGGTCGGTACCGACGGCAAACACTTCCGCCTGGAGTTCGACTGCAAGCAATGCCAAATGAAGGTGATACATGCTTGAGGGCAGCCATCACCTGTGGCGGTGAAAATACAGCCTTGCCCGACGGCGACCCAACGCACGAAGCACACAACACAACGAAAAGAAGGCGCAAACCACAAACACGATGCCCGTGGATGAAAGGATGTTGCCAATGCCCACCAACGGAGAGACGATGCCACCGGCTGCAAAACTAATGGCACCCAGCATAGCGGAAGCCGTTCCGGCATTGGCTCGCTCACAGTCCATGGCAAGCGTGGTGGAGGAAGTGAAGGTCAGCCCCATCATGAACAGAAGGGCTATCAGGAGAAGTTCGTACGTCCAGAAATTACACTCCAACATCAGTGCCACGCACTCGCAAACGGCTAATGCCAACATACCTACGCAACCCGCTAACGTGCAACTGGCCGGCCGGTGAAACTTGACGGAGAGGGCAGCTGCCACACCTATCGACACTGCATTGACACTGAAGCAGAGGCTGAACACCAACGGCGAGAAGCCGAAATGCTGCTGCACGATGAAAGGCGAAGAGGCGATATAGCTGAACAGCACGCCCTGCGCAAAGGCCAACTGAAGGACGTAGCACACGTACTCGCGGTTCTTCAGCACGATGCCGAAGCTATGGAAAGTGTCGGCCCACTTCTTGGCCGAACGGCGTTCCTTAGGCAAAGACTCCTGAAACACATAGCTGCCTATCAGCAGAATGGCACCCAGCACCAGCAAGATACAGAAGATGCCCCGCCAACCGACCATCTCCGTGAACACACCGCCAACGATGGGAGCGGCCACAGGCGCTACGCCATTGATGGCCCCGATGACGGCCAACATCTTGGCCAATTCGTGTCCTGAGTATTTATCCGTAGCCACGGAGCGAGATATGACGATGCCACCGGCACCCGCCATGCCCTGCAACAGACGGAAGGCGATGAACTGATGGATGTTCTGCGAGAACAGGCAGAGCAACGTAGATACAATGAAGAGCCACATGGCCACCAACAGGGGCAGACGACGCCCATAGCGGTCGCTCAGCGGTCCGAAGAATATCTGACCGATGGCAAGACCTATCATGCTGGTGGTCAGACCCAACTGCACCATCGAAGAAGTAGTATTGAAATAATGCCCCATGGAGGGAAGACTTGGCAAATACATATCCGTAACAAACGGACCGAAGGCAGTCAACATGCCTAATAGAATAAGGATAAATACTCTTGAATTGGCTTTACTCATAAAACGTTTTTTATTTTGCGGTGCAAAGGTACACAATATTCAGTGTTACAAAACTACAAGAATGCTTAAATAGGGACAGACAGGCATAAATCTCAATAATTTTTCCGTTTCCGATAGAATTATCTTATTTTTGCACCATCAAAAAAAGGAGAATTTTATGCAATATACCGTTTCTGCCCCTGCCCACCTGCACGCCGTCATTCAGTTGCCGGCCTCCAAAAGTATCAGCAACCGTGCGCTCATCCTGCACGCCTTGTCCCACGGACACACCGTACCCTCCAACCTGAGCGACTGCGATGACACCCACGTCATGATACGTGCATTGGACGGAAATCCCGAACACATCGACATCATGGCTGCCGGAACAGCCATGCGCTTCCTTACCGCCTACCTAAGCGTAACGCCCGGCACACGCATCATCACCGGAACCGAACGAATGCAGCAACGCCCCATCCGTATCTTGGTAGATGCCCTGCGCACACTGGGTGCACAGATTGAGTACGTGGGCAAGGAAGGTTTCCCGCCCTTACGCATCACGGGCACAACGCTGAAAGGAGAAGAAATAGAACTGGCCGGAAACGTCAGTTCGCAATACATATCAGCTTTGCTGATGATAGGCGCCACCCTGCCAAACGGACTGCGCCTGCATCTGACGGGAGACATCATCTCGCGACCCTATATCAACCTGACACTGAAACTGATGCACGACTTTGGCGCTACTGCCGACTGGACTTCGGCCAACAGCATTAGTGTGCAACCCGGTGGATACCGAGATGTTCCCTTCTTGGTGGAGAGCGACTGGAGCGCAGCTTCGTACTGGTATCAGATACTGGCTCTGTCGGCTTTGAAAGAAGGCAAAGAGAATGCAGAAAAGGATGCGGAAGAAAAGGAACAGGGTCCTGCCTCCATCGAGTTGCTGGGTCTCTTTCCTCGCAGCTATCAAGGTGACAGCCGTGGTGCCGAGATATTTTCTCGCCTGGGCATACGCACGGAATATACCGACCGCGGGGTACGCCTGACGCGAATGGGCATACCGGTGGCCCGCCTCATTGAGGACATGGTGGACATACCGGACTTGGCACAGACTTTCGTAGTGACGTGCTGTCTGCTGAACATACCTTTCCGCTTCACCGGCTTGCAAAGCCTAAAGATAAAGGAGACGGACCGCATCAATGCCCTTATCACCGAACTGCATAAGCTGGGTTATGTGGTGAACTCCGAACAGGACAGTATCCTGTACTGGAACGGCGAACGTTGCCCTGCCGACCTTTCTGCCGGCATCGACACGTACGAAGATCACCGCATGGCAATGGCTTTTGCTCCTGCCTGCTTTGCCTTGCCCGAGATTCGAATCAACAATCCGCAAGTGGTATCCAAATCCTACCCGGCTTACTGGGAGAATCTGCTGGAAGCAGGATTCCGTGTTGTTAATGGATAATTGATAATGAATAATTAGGTAGCTGACAAGACTTAAAAACTCAGAAACT
>JAUNJD010000192.1 GCA_030523205.1 Bacteroides sp. | reverse complement strand
TTTCTAAAATTCTTCATTCTTCATTAAGAAAGTGTTGTCCGCAGGCTCTAAGTCCGTATATAGATACTTACCCAGCTTCTTCAGTGCGAAGGCATATTTCCACGAATAGGGGCGCAGCTTCTTACAGGCGGCTTTCAATACAGCCGGATAACTGTCCGTCATGCGTTCGTCTCCGGCCAAATGGGCTACATACGCTTCGGCCAATGCCTCACCGGCCTGATGGGCTACGTCAGTCGGTACTTTCTTGGGAAGCATTTCCTTCACAATCGTTGCTATGCCGGCTTCGGCATATCGGCGGGCATGAGCCTCCAACTCTTCCGCTGAACCGAAGTTTGGAATGTGGCGGATGTATTTGGTCTGAATGTCTATTTGTCCGTCTTCGAAGTTCACAATACGATAGGGCAGGGGATAGCTCACGGTGGAGCCAGTCTCTATGTCATAGACCCGTTTGTCGCCTTTGCCGCAGGCAGCAATGTCTTGTGCGTGGAAGTGTCCTGTGAAGACAATGTTCAATCCCAAACGACCAAACTCCTTGGCACGGCTTTTCCAGTTGTCCACCAAGTAGTCGGCCATCACGCGGTCCTGCCATTTCCAGTGGCGTACTAGTCCGTGGTGCATCATTGTCAGTACACGGCAACCCTGCCTTTTGGCATCGGCCACCTGCCTGCGGATAAAGTCCATCGTCTCTTCCTTGATGCGTCCACCTGTCACGCAGGTGTTCAGCGTATAGTCGTTCTCCTCGTATTTGCAAGCGTCGATGGCCAGCAGACGGGTGCTTTCGTCCAGCTGCACCACGTAGCTCAGCGAGTGTTCGTCGCGGGCAATGGCTGCTTGCCCATAGCCATAGTCGCTGTAGCACTGGGCAAACTCATCGGGCGTGACGGTCTTCGTGCGCTGCACCGTATCTTTCAGAAAGACTACGGCATGAGGATTGTTCACGTCGTGGTTGCCGGGAATCACGTAGACGGGAATACCGGCTTTACGAAGCGGTTTCAGTAGCTGTTCAGCTACGTACTGATGCGACACGGCCTCACCGTCCTTGGTCAAGTCGCCCGTCACCAACACCACGTCGGGGCGTTCTTCCAGCAGGTCGGCCACGGCAGACTTCAGCAAGTCGGAGCTTTCGCGCAGCAACTTGCGGTCGTGGGCAATGTAGTTCTGAAAGGCGGCTCCATCCTCTTGCAGCAGTTCGGGAGCCATTACGTGGATATCAGAGAGGATAGCCATTTTCCAATTCTTGTGTTCCCGGGCTATCGTTGGCAGGGACGTCAATGCCATTAGCATCACAATTACAGAAACCAATCTACTCATCATTGTCGAGTGTCTTTTTTAAAATGTGTCTATTATGAATAAGGTATCTTTAAGAAGAGCCCTTAAAACGCGACAAAAGTAGAGGAGCCAAAATTCAATGCTGAGACAAAGGAATTACAAACCTTTTACATTGCAGGCCGAGCGGCGAATTGGGGGAATAAATCGGAGATTTGGGAGAAAAAGGCATTTGCCTGCCCTTGCCAAGGACAGATTAAAACAGATAGAAGGAGGTTATCCGACGGGGAATCCTTGCTACAAGTACTGCAAAGCCATTTGCAGTGACACTGCAGACATGGTTGCAGCGACGCTGCAGAGCGGTCTGCAGTAACGCTGCAACAGTGCTGCAGTGATGCTGCCGAGGCTCTGCAGCAGTACTGCCAAAGCCCTGCAGCAGTGCTGCAGAAGTTCTGCGGTGGCTTTTACAGATTTGACATAAAACAGCAGAAGCTATCAAAGCACCACGAATGGGCTTGATAGCTTCTGCCTTTTCTTCATCAACAGATGTTGATGAGTGTTTATGTCATAGAATGTCTATGCCAATGAGCATCCGCATTACTTATACTCCTGCCAGCTCTTGATGGCGATGTCTTCCAGCTTCATCTCGCAGAAAGCGTCGATGAAGGCACTGGCAAGGCGGGCGTTGGTGATGAGCGGGATGTTATGGTCGATGGCACCGCGGCGAATCTTGTAGCCGTTGGTCAGTTCGCGCTTGGTGTGGTTCTTCGGGATGTTGACGATAAGGTCAAACTTGTGCTCGGCTATCATCTTCATCACGTTGTTGGCGGCATCGGGACGCTCGTCGGGCCAGAAGACAGGCGTAGTGTTGACACCGTGGGCATTGAGGAAGGTAGCCGTGCCGGCAGTGGCGTAAATCTTGTAGCCTTTCTCGTAGAGGGCACGGCTGGCGTCGAGCAAATCCACCTTGGACTTCATGGCACCGGAGGAGAACATGACGCCCTTTTCCGGACGGGGTATCTTGAAGCCGGTAGCAATCATGGCATTCAACAGCGCTTCGGAGAAGTCATCGCCCATGCAACCCACTTCGCCCGTAGAAGACATATCCACACCCAGCACAGGGTCGGCCTTGTGCAGACGTGAGAAGGAGAACTGACTAGCCTTGACACCAATCCAATCTACATCGAACGCTGACTTGTCGGGACGGGTGTAGGGAGCATCGAGCATAATGCGCGTGGCGGTCTCGATAAAGTTGCGTTTCAGCACCTTGGACACGAACGGGAAGCTGCGCGAAGCACGGAGGTTGCACTCGATGACCTTCACCTCGTTGTTGCGAGCCAAGAACTGAATGTTGAACGGACCGGAGATGTTGAGTTCCTTGGCTATCTGACGGCTAATCTTCTTGATGCGGCGAGCCGTAGCAAAGTATATCTTCTGGGCAGGGAACACCATCGTGGCATCACCGGAATGTACACCGGCAAACTCGATATGCTCGCTGATAGCATATTCCACCACCTCGCCGTTCTGCGCCACGGCATCAAATTCTATCTCCTTGGTATTCTGCAAGAACTGAGAGACTACCACCGGATATTCCTTCGACACCTCAGCGGCCATCTTCAGGAAGTTCTCCAGTTCTTCTTCGTCGTAGCATACGTTCATGGCAGCGCCTGAGAGCACGTAGGACGGACGCACCAAGACGGGATAGCCCACCTTCTGCACAAAGCCTTTCACGTCGTCGAGGCTGGTAAGTTCCTGCCAAGCAGGTTGGTCGATGCCCAACTGGTCGAGCATGGCGGAGAACTTGTTGCGGTTCTCGGCACGGTCGATGGAGACGGGCGAGGTACCCAAGATGGGAACGGACTGACGATAGAGCTTCATGGCGAGGTTGTTGGGTATCTGTCCACCCACGGAGACGATGACGCCGCGCGGCTGCTCCAGGTCGATGACGTCGAGCACGCGCTCAAAGGAAAGCTCGTCGAAGTAGAGGCGGTCGCACATGTCGTAGTCAGTAGATACGGTCTCGGGGTTGTAGTTTATCATGATGGACTTGTAGCCCAGCTTGCGGGCGGTCTGCACGGCGTTGACCGAACACCAGTCGAACTCTACAGAGGAGCCGATGCGGTAGGCACCCGAGCCAAGCACCACGACGGACTTCTCATTCTTGTAGTAGTTGACGTCGTAGCCCTGCACGGCGTAGGTCATGTAGAGGTAGTTGGTCAGTTCGGGGTGCTCGCTGGCTACGGTATTGATGCGCTTCACGGCAGGGATGATGCCCAGTTCCTTGCGACGGGCACGCACTTGCAGGTTCTCCTTCTCCATATTGCCTTTGGGGTGAAGCACGAAGCGGGCTATCTGGAAGTCGGAGAAGCCCAGCACCTTGGCTTGGCGAAGCACGTCGGCAGGAATGTCTTCCAACTTATTGTATTCGGAGAGTACGGCCTTGAAGTCTACGATATTCTTCAGCTTGCCGATGAACCAAGGGTCTATCTTGGTCAGTTCGTAGATGCGGTCGATGGAGTAGCCCTGCTCCAAGGCGGCGGCCATGGCAAAGATGCGCAGGTCGGTGGGATGCTCCAGCTCGTGGTCCAGGTCGTCGAAGTGCAGGCCCTCATTGCCCACGAAGCCATGCATACCCTGCCCTATCATACGCAGACCCTTTTGGATAATCTCCTCAAAGCTGCGGCCGATAGACATGATTTCGCCCACGGACTTCATGCTGGATCCTATCTCGCGGCTGACGCCTACGAACTTGGTCAAGTCCCAGCGGGGGATCTTGCAAATCAGGTAGTCCAGTTGCGGAGCCACATAGGCCGAGTTGGGCGTACCCATCTCGCCGATTTGGTCGAGCGTATAGCCCAGCGCAATCTTAGCGGCCACGAATGCCAACGGATAGCCCGTAGCCTTGGAGGCCAATGCCGACGAACGAGACAGACGGGCGTTGACTTCAATCACGCGGTAGTCATTGGTCTCGGCATGGAAGGCGTACTGAATGTTGCACTCGCCCACGATGCCCAAGTGACGGATGCACTGACGGGAAAGGTCTTGCAGCAGCGACACCTGCTCGTCGGTGAGCGAACAAGTGGGAGCCACCACAATGGACTCGCCGGTGTGTATGCCCAGCGGGTCGAAGTTCTCCATGCTGGCCACCGTGAAGCAGTGGTCGTTGGCGTCGCGTATCACCTCAAACTCTATCTCCTTCCAGCCCTTCAGCGACTCTTCCACCAGAATCTGCTTGCTGAAGGTGAAGGCGCTTTCGGCCAATTTAATGAAAGTTTCCTCATCGGGGCAGATACCGCTACCCTGCCCGCCCAACGCATAGGCCGAGCGCACCATCACGGGATAGCCTATCTCGTGCGCAGCCTCCAAAGCATCTTTCATGCTTTCTACGGCATGGCTCTTAGGGGTCTTCATGGGGATTTCGTCCAGCTTCTTCACAAAGAGGTCACGGTCTTCGGTGTACATGATGGCCTCCACCGAAGTGCCCAGCACACTGACGCCGTACTGTGCCAATATGCCTTTCTGATACAGCTCCGTACCGCAGTTCAAGGCTGTCTGCCCGCCAAAGGCCAGCAGGATGCCGTCGGGACGTTCTTTCTTGATGATTTCTTCGACGAAGTAAGGGGTGAGCGGCAAGAAGTATACCTTGTCGGCAATGCCTTCCGATGTCTGAATGGTAGCAATGTTGGGATTTACCAGCACCGAACTGATGCCTTCTTCACGCAGGGCTTTTAATGCCTGCGAACCTGAATAGTCAAACTCTCCGGCCTGACCAATCTTGAGTGCGCCTGACCCGAGGACAAGCACCTTCTTCAATTTTTTCTCCATATTTCTTTTGTTGAACGATTTAAGTAACAAATGTTAGTTAAAAAAAGGAGTGAAAGGAGTTAGGAGGAGTTATAGGAGTTGAAAGCCGATAGAAATTCTTTATTCCGCATAATTCATCACTAACCACTATAAAAGGAACTCCTTGTCCGACAAAGAAACGATTTATTTGCGAAAGAAGCAAATAATCGGGACAATTAGTTACCTTTGCGCCACTTAACCACAAGACGAATGATGAAAACAGCCCCCACCCTGCTATGCGGAATTTTGCTTGCCGGAAGTCTGACCGCCGGAGCACAAACCCTGGAAACATTACAAAAAGAAGCCACCGACCGACAAACGGCCTGCCACTGGAACAACCTGGCCGAGCACTTGTACGAACAACGCAACCGGCCGGACGAACTGAAGCAGGCCACCGACAAGGCTACCGAACTGGCTCGGCGCAACAATGACTCCATCCAGCTGGGCCGTGCCTGCATCTATGCCTCCGACCTTCACTACATGAACGGCGACTTCAACGCCTATATGCAAGCCAACCGCCAAGGCCTGCACTTGCTGAACAACCACAACCCCGGCTTGCAGGAAGTCGCCCTGAACAACATTGCCACAGCCTTCGGCGAACAGGACGAAATAGACTCTCTGCTGCACTACACCCGCATGGCCATCCACATCAACCAACGCTTCGGCGGCACCCCGAAGAGGCTGGGCGACGAATGTCAGAACATGGCCTATGCTTACAGCATACTGGGCGTGGCCGACTCCTGTCTGCACTATAACCGCATGACCATCAGCAGCTACGAGGCTGCCGCCGACACCCTGCGCCTGCTGGATGCCTACAATCAGATGGCCGTGTTCTACGTCAAGAGCCGCAACTATCCACAAGCGCTGAGTTACTTCGAGCAAGCACTGGCCATGTACGACCACGTGGAAAATCCGCACAACCGCCTCTACGTCTATACCAATCTGGCCGCCTTGTACTACCGCTGGGGACAGCCGGACAAGGCCGTAGAGTTTGCCCGCAAGAGCGTGAACGACGCCAAGAACACGCACGAGAAGGCCACCTACGGCAAACTGTTGTGCAACTTAGGTATGTATTTGCACTACGACCGCCATTACCGTGCCTCCATCGACACCCTGAGGCAAGCCTTGCCTTTGGTGCGCGAATCTTTCTACTATCTGGGCACTGCCGCTCAGCTCATGGCAGCCAACTATAATATGCTGAGCCAAGAGGACTCGTGCGAATACTACCTGAACCAAGTGGACAGTCTGGCCCGCATCAACCACTTCACGCGCGGCGAACTGTTCTATGCCGCCAAGGCCGACTTGCTGGCACAGCAAGGGGCATACCGGGAAGCCGTGCCCTACGCCCGCGAGTTCATCCGGCTGGATGCACAGAAGGAGCTGAAAGAAAGCACGCCGCGAACCTATCACTCCATCGCACAGATACTGGAACAGGGAGCCGGCGACTACCGACTGGCTTCAAAGTATAACGCTCTGGCTTATGCCATGCTAGACTCCATCTATCGGAAGGAATCGGGCGAAAGCCTCAACCGCTTCTATGCCCAATATCAGACGCTGGAGAAGGATCTGAAGATAGCCTCCCTGCACCTCGAACGCCAACAGGGCAAACAGAAGCGGGTGCTCTTCGTCAGCATCAGCGCCTTGCTGCTCATGGCCTTGGCTGCCATCGCCTTCTATCACCGTGCCCGTCGCATCCGCAAGGAGAAGGAGGCGGCCGACTTGCTGGCACGCATCCGCCAAAAGGACATGGAGTTCAAAGCCCTCACCGCCGAAACCCGAAGCCGCCTCATCCATTCTTACGTAGAAGGACTGGAGACCGAGCGCCAACGCCTGGCCCGCGAACTGCACGACAACGTAGCCAACGAGCTGCTGGGCATACAGATGCAACTGCGACCCGGCACACAACTGTCGCCTGCCTTGTCCGAACGTCTGGAAGCCTTGCAGAGCGAGATACGCGACATCTCGCACGAACTGATGCCGCCCGCCTTCAAGCACGCTACCCTGCACGAGATTACCTCCGACTACATCCAGCGCCTCAACCTGAAAGAAAACATTCACTTCCATCTTCAGCTGCCCGACGAAAAGAGATTGGAATCTCTGTCCGACGAAACCTCACTCACCATCTACCGCATCGTGCAGGAGGCTACGGGCAACATACTGAAGCACGCCCAAGCCACCACCGCCACCATACAGGTGGATGAGGACAAATCACACCTGTGGCTCACCATCACCGACGACGGACGAGGCTTCGACCCGCAACGCAAGCACGACGGCATCGGCCTGCAAATCATCAAAGAGCGCGTCAGCGGACTGAACGGCACCTTCCGCATCGACTCTGCGCCCGGACAAGGATGCCGCCTGTTCATCAAACTGCCGAAGGTGTAAGCCGCCTCTCTCACCACTCGTCGCGCGGAAATAGCCTCTCTTTTCTTGACTTTCCGATTATTAAGCGTATCTTTGCGGCTTGGAAAACAAAGCAGTTGACTAAAGAACAAGGGAACAAGTTGACAAGGGGACAAGTCCACAAGGAAGTAGCAATACCTCCACCTCGTAGCCTCGTTAACTCTTGTCAACTAAAAAACTCAAAGACTTAAAAACTCAAAAAGCCAATTCCCATCA
>JAUNJD010000191.1 GCA_030523205.1 Bacteroides sp. | reverse complement strand
GGCAACATGGCAACGTGGCAATCCAAGAAAAAAGGTTAAAGGCCGCTCAACGCATCGTTGTAGTCGGTCTCCTGCTCGGGATAAACCCACGTCCAGTGATTGTTGGCCGAGGTGTCGATGGTGACGGCAAACTGTGTGTGGAAGCTGCCTCCGTCGGCAAAGGTGTGACGTTCGATGGGCTGGTTCCAACGTTTATAGTCGAACCAGTCGAAACCTTCGCCCCAAAGGTCGAAGCGGCGATAGAGCTTCACCTCTTCCAGCAATTCGTCGCCCGTCTTGGAGCAGGCATATTCGGGGTCGCGGCCCGATGTGTTGTTCAGTTCCAGCAGCAAGGCCTGCACCTCGGCATCGCGTCCGCCGATGTGGCAGAGGGCTTCGGCCTCGATGAAGTACATCTCCGCAGCACGGAAATTGAGCACATGACCGAAACCCGGCTGCTCCGAAGCCTGAAACTTGAACTGCATATAGGCGTAAATGAGGCTGGTGCTATAAAGCTTGTCGGCATAGTCGGTCTTAGCACGGGTATAGAGTGCACCGCTCGTTGCACGTGAGGTGGCGGTGGAGAAGGTGCCTTCTTCGTCTTCGGTGGGGATGAGGTACATCTGCCGACGGACATCGGTTTCGGGAATCCGGTCAATCAGTTCCTTGCTGATGGCACATGCGTAGTTGCGGCACGTACTCGAACTGGAGTTGCTGCCCTGATAAGCAAAAAAGGCATAGAATCCCAGAGGCTGGTCGGAGGCACTGTAACAGCTCCATATCCATTCGTCGTTGGGGGTGTTGAAACCACTGTCCACATAGTCATCGTTGCTCATCAGGGTATATCCCTCGCGGGCAAGGGCGGCATATCGGGCTGCCGTTGTCCAGTCTTCGCGCGTCAGGGCAGCACGGGCGTATGTGGCATAGGCTACGCTGAGGTTGGGGCTGTAATTGTCGTCCGCATCACGGTCGAGGCCGGAAGAGGTATAGAGCGAGATGGCATTGTCGAGGTCGGCATATACTTGGCTATATACCTCGCCCAGCGTGGAAGCGTCCAAGTCGCCCGTACTTTGGTCAAGACGCAGCGGTAGTCCGCGCGACGAGCCATCGGCACTGTCCGCCCAACGATAGCAGTAGAGTTGCGACAGCATGAAGTAGCTGTAAGCACGGAAGGTGAGTGCCTGCGCCTTGATGAAGGCACGCTCGGCATCGGTACCGGTGGCGCCATCGATGTTGCAGATGATGGCATTGGCATTGCTGATGAGCTTGTAGTAGTAGAACCAAGGATAGTAATCGTATATGGAGGTGTTGGTCTCCATATTGTTACCGTTGATGATGCGTACGCCGGCTGTCAGGTTGCACCGATGAAAATCGTTGCCGGGATAGTTGCCAAAGTACGTCTTGATGGTGCCTTCACCGTTGTAGCCTTGGGTGCTGAGGTACTGACGTGCCATCAGGCGGCAGATACCATTGATGGCCAAAGCGGCATTCTCGGTGCTTTCGAGAATGGTCGATGTGCTGACCGACGACTGGGGGGTGGTATCCAAATAATCGCCGGCACAAGACGAGAGTACCAACGATGCTGCTATGATTGATAATATCTTCTTCATTAATTGATAGTGGATAATGGATAATGATTTATTTACAGTTTCACATTCACTCCTACCGAGAACACTCGCGGCGTCACCAAGTAGTTATACTGATAGCCGGAGAGCGACTGTTGGGGGTTCATTCCCTGACGGGCCGTAAGGGTAAAGAGATTCTCGCACGAGAGGCTGACACTGACCGACTGCAAATCGAGGTAGTGCATCCAGCGTTTCGGCAGTTGATAGGTCACGTTCAGGTTCTTCAGTACCAAATAGTCTCTGCTGGTAAGCCAGCGCGAGGAGGCCGCATTGTTGTAGCTGCTCAGCGTACTGTTGATTTGCGGAACGCCATTCGGGTCTAGGCGGTCGGTCGAAGTCTCGGTCATGCTTTCGGGAGCGGCGGTCCACGATTTCAGTATGTCGGTATGATAGTTGCTCGGAGTGGAGGATGAAGACATGAGCGAGGCATAAACACCATCATAAACCTTGCTACCCAGCGAATAAGTGAACAGGGCCGACAGCGTCAGCGATTTGTAGCTTACCGTACCCTTAAAGCTGCCATATACCTTAGGAATGGCCGAACCTTGGAACGACTTCAGCGCGTAGGTGGAATTGTTCACATAGTATTTGCCGTCAATCTCGGTGACATAGCTGCTGATGTCGGTGGAGCCTTCGCCCAAGGTAGTGCCGTCTTCCAGCGTGATGAAATAAGATTCCAAATCGGCCTCGTACATTGAGTTACCCGTCAGGCGGTCCACTCCGGCAAAGGTAGGCAGGAAGTATTCGTAACGGCTCTTCCCTTCCAGAATCTTGTAGCAGTCCGAAACGATACCGTCTTTGTTCTGCTGAGGCAACTTCAGCACCTTGTTCTTGATGACGGAGGCGTTGAAAGCCAGGTTTACTTTCCAGTCTTTGCTGCGATACACATCAACATCGGTATTGATTTCAATGCCGCGGTTGGCAATGGTGCCAATGTTCTTCGTGACGGTAGATACGGCCGAAGTGCTGCTCGTGGCTCCGGCGGACAAAGGTTGATAGACATCGAACAGCAGGTCTTTGTTGCGCTTGTCGAAGTATTCCACTTCCACATTCCAGCGATTGAACAAGCGAGCCTCAACGGCTACTCCCCACGATTCGCCCGTCTCCCATTTGAGGGCATTGTTGGGTAGCTGCGAAATGTAATAAGCTCCGAGGTTGGCATTCTGCGAAGCGGTGTAGAGCGACATATAGCCATAGTAGCCCGCTCCGGCATCGTTGCCCACCTGTCCCCAGTTGACACGGAGTTTCAGCGAGTTCACCCAGCGGACATCCTCCATAAAGGCCTCACGCGACACCATCCAGTTGGCACCCACACTGCCGAAGTTACCCCAACGGCTGTCCTTGTAGAAACGTGACGAACCGTCGCGACGGAAGGAGGCCTCCACGTTGTAACGGTCGTCGTAGTTATAGCGGATGCGCCCCAGGTAGCTCTCTGTACGATAGGTATTGTCGTAGCCAGTCAGCGAACTTATGTTGGTGAAGTTGGACAGGTGGTCCATGCCGGCAAAGGTCTCAGTGGTCTTATAGTTGTACTCGTAGCTATAGTTGTAATCGAAGTTCTCGTGACCCAGCAATACGCTCACGCTGTGTTTGTCAAACTGATGGCTCCAATTCAACTGCTGCTGGAACGTGTAGTTCTTATAGCGATAGCGTGCGCGTGTAGTGGCACCGCCGGCACCGCTTCCATCGCCGATGGTGGCGTTGTAATAAACTTGGTTTTCGGAGTTGCGCACATTCAGGTCACCTTTCAGGGTGAAGGTGAAGTCCTTCAGGAACTTGATATCTACGAAAGCGGTGCCTTGCAGGGTGTTGCGGTAGGTCTTGTCCTTGTTCAGCTCGCTCTCCCACACCACGTGGCGGTCAACATACTGATTACGGGTATTCACTTGCACGCCAAGGTCGTCTTCATAGTAGCCCGGGTCGTACTGTGTGTTGCCGTTGGCATCGAGCCGATAGGATCCGTCGGCATTGTGCAAATGCACCGGATAGATGGGGGCAATGTTGCGGGCGTACATAAACACATTGGTATATGCATTGGTGCCGGTGCCGTTCGTGGCGTTGCTCACTTGGTGTGTACCGGCTACATTCAGCCCCAGCTTCAGCCACTTCTTGGGAGTCAGCGTCACCGAAGTGCGTCCCGTAATGCGGTTGAAGTCCGAGTTCTTCACATAGCCGTTCTCGTCCAGATAGCCCAATGAGAAGTAGAAGCTGCTCTTCTCGCTCGCCGAGTTTCCGCTGACGGTGTATTCCTGCCTGTAGCCGCTGCGGGTAGCCGCGTCGTACCAGTCGAGGTCGCCCGCATAGCCCGACAGAATCTCCGTACCCTCCACCAACTTGCCATTTCCATCGAACAAGGCATCATCGGCCTTGTTGAAGATGTTGAGGAAGAGGGCTTCCGAAATCAGGTTGGTCGAGGCGTAGGCAGCGGCAGTCTCGGCATCGTCGCCGGCTGAGATGCGGGCATTCTTCATATTGGCCCAACTGACTTCCATGAACTGATAGGGATTGGTGCGCTTGTATTCCTTCATGCCGCGCGAGTAGATGCCTTGCTTGATGCTGACATCCAGACTCAGCTTCTCCGAAGTTCCCCGCCGCGTCGTTATCAAGATGACACCGTTCGAAGCGCGGTTGCCATAGAGTGCGCACGAAGCGGCATCCTTCAGCACGGAGATGCTCTCAATGTCAGTAGGATTCAGGTCGGAGATGTTTCCACCGAAGGGCACACCATCGATAACGTAGAGTGGTGACGTAGAACCATTGACCGTGCCTATGCCACGGATATAAACCCCAGGGTCGGAACCCGGTTGCCCGTATGTACTGTTGATTTGTACGCCCGAGGTGGTACCCTCCAAGGCCGAAGCCACACTGGAGGTGGGCCGTAACTGAATATCTTCCTGCTTCACCGAAGAGATGGCACCCGTCAACGAAGATTTCTTGGCCGTGCCGTAGGCCACCGTAACAATTACCTCGTCCAGCAGGTTGGCATCGGCTGTCATCACAACTTTTACGTTCGGAGCAATAGGCACTTCTGCGGGCTTCATGCCTACGAACGTCACTACCAATACTTTGGATTCACCGGGAATAGTACGAAAAGTGAAACGACCATTGACATCTGTAATGGTTCCCACTGTAGTTCCCTTGACAAGCACAGAAGCTCCGATAATGGGTTCATCATCTTCTGCTGATAATACGATACCGGTAACTGCCGGAACCTGAGCAGTCACCATACTTACGCCAAACATGGCAAAAAGCAACAATAAGAACGCTCTCTTTCTCAATTTAATCTCCCTTTTAAATTATTAATACAATGCGGCTATTCTTAAAAAACTATTTTTTTAATTTCTTGGCAAAAGTAAAGATAAATATGGAAACAAAGTGCAATTATACCACAAAAACCGTCATATATGCAACTTTTTCGGTGCATTCAAACAATGAGGGTGCATCAAAACTGAAAGGAATAATCTTTTAGACGCGAATTAGGCGGATTGAGCGGATAAACAACTAAAAAATCGACAGGGACGGCTGGCAGGACGACGTTTCTGCTTACTTCATAAACACGAAGTACACCGCCAATATCAGGCAAACGAAAGCGGCAAAGTGATTCCAGTGCAGGGCTTCGCCTCTGAAGAACACTGTGGTGAAGAGGGTGAAGATGACGAGCGTAATGACTTCCTGAATCACCTTCAGCTGCATTAGCGAGAAGGGACCTCCGTTATCCACAAAGCCGATGCGGTTGGCCGGAATCTGGCACGTATATTCGAAGAAGGCAATGGACCAACTGAACACTATCACGCCTATCAGCGGCAATTGTGCAAACCAACTGAATTCCTGCTTCAGCTTCAAGTGCCCGTACCAGGCAAAAGTCATGAAGACGTTGGACACCACAAGCAACAGAATTGTATAAAGACCTTTCATATTATCATTCGTATTTAAACCAACTATCATACGGTTCATTCCACCTTCGGAAGAGACGGAAATCCGGGTGCAAAGATATGGAATTTTGCCATACAGTGAATCTATCTCCCTGATATAACGAAGAAAGAGGCAAGAATAGAGAAATCTCCACGCTCGCCTCTTGAATACCTATCGAAAACCTATGCTAATGCCGTATTCTGTCTTTATTGTTCGGCATACGAGTCGGCTGTAGTCGGCCAATAGGGATTCTGATATAAGGTTGACAACGACGGGGTTGCATAGTCCGTAGCCGTCAGTTGGAACTCCTCGATAGGAAGCGGATAGAGGTAGTGGGCCATGTGCCAGGTATATCCGTTTCTATACAGGTTGTTCGAAGTCATGTTCTTCTCGTAGGGACGCAAGTATTCGGAGAGGTCCGAACTCGACACATTGGCACTGGACGTACCGTCGGAAACCAATTCACCTTCGTACCAGCTTTCCATTTCCGTATTCCAAAGGTGGAATCCTTCAACGTGGTAATACTCATCCATCAGCTGATCCAGCGAACGCCAACGAATCAGGTCCATCCAACGCAATCCTTCGGCCATCAATTCGCAACGACGTTCGCGGCGGATGTTATACAGAATAGGGTCGGTCAGCTGACTGCCTGCCGAGTACGAACCCCAGTCCAATGCTTCGTTGGCCATGACAGTAGCGTCGATGGTCGTTTGGGGGTTGATGGCATCGCCTGTGAATCCGGCAGCCGTACGGATGGCTTGCCAGTAGGTCAGAATCTTGCCCGACGAAAGCGACCCCGTCAGTTCGTATTCAGCTTCCATATAGTTGAGCAAAGCTTCCGTGGCACGGAAGGTGATAGAACCGTTGGTGCAAGTACCGTTACCACACAAATCCTTGTCGAAGGTACCGCCCTTGCGGATGGTGTAACCGGTGCTATAACCATTCTCACCGGTAGAGTTCAAGATGGTCGGAACAGGCTCGGTCTCTACAAAGTGGTCCTTGGTAGAAGTCATGTTCTTGAATACATTCGTCTGTCCCGGCTCCTTCATGAAAATGTAGAGACGAGGATCGGCATTCTGGCGCACAGCGGCCAAAGTTTCATCGTTGTAGGTGAATCCATCGTGGTCGGCATAGATGGGCTTACCGTCGCTCATCACAAAGCTTTCTACCATACTGCGGGTCAGTCCTACACCATAGTCACCACTTTGGATGGCTACTTCCACACAGTTCACAATGCTCAATCCTTCGCTATACTGACGCCACAACAAGATGTCAGAGTAACCGCTCATGTCCGTAGCACCAAACATATAGAAGTAGGGATTGTCGGCATCCGATTCGGATTGCGGCACTTCACCCGTGTTCTGCGTTAGGCTTCCGATGTACTCATCGGCCACTTCCTCAGCACTTTCCACGGCTTGGGTATAGAAGTATTCTATCTCACTGTCGATGTCGCCCGAAGGATATTCATAATCGGCATTGTAGTCTTTCTCTGCTCCGGGCCATCCCGTACCATTGGGCACAAAAGGCGTACCCTTGAAGTATTTCAGCCACGAAGCCTCGAACAAGGCCACACGCGATTTTACCAAGCGAGCCGCATCGGGGGATACACGGTTGCGGTTTGAATCAAAGCCATCGGTCATGTATTCGATGGCGGCATCCAAGTCTTCGAGGATGAAACGGGCCACTTCATTGCGCGGGCTACGTGTACTGGCAGCCAACAACACATCTTCGTCATCGGACAAGGCTTCCTTCAAGATAGGCAGGTCGCCCCACTTCTGCAACATGGTGAAGTAGCTGTAAGCACGGAAGAAGTACATTTCGCCAATATAATGGCGGATATTGGCATCCGACCCCGAAATGGCACCTGCTTCGTAATTCTCCAACGAGGTGTTCAGAGCGTAGTTGATATTACGGATGATAGTCCAATCCCAGTTGTCATCGTCCGTCAAGGGCACACTCCATTGACCGGTAGCATATTTACTGGCAGCCGAAAAGTCGGCTTGGTTGTCAGTGTCGGCATCGTCGCCAAAGGTACCATAACTCCAGTTGCCGTGCGAGGGAAGCACATCTACATAGAAAGCATTGGCGGCAGCCTGAATCTGGTCTTCTGACTGATAGTAATCTTCGGGAACCACATACGAAAGCGGTTCTTTGTCCAAGTAGTCACTACAAGCTACTGTTGTAACGGCCATCAAAGCCAAGGGCAAGTATTTTATTATATTC
>JAUNJD010000190.1 GCA_030523205.1 Bacteroides sp. | reverse complement strand
TAAGTCCGACACTTAACCGGGTTAACTACGACAGTGAACTTTACCCCCGTCAGAATGCCTTCTGGGGCACATCGGTATAGAATGGCGGCAAAACCCATTAAATGAAGAAGATGTTAAGAAATAATGCAACAAACCAATGACTGCTGATTCAACTGATAATGCGATTTAAACAATTATATTATTAACTAAACAAGAATGAATCATGAAAAGTAACAAGCTTTTTTATTCTTTGGTCCTGGCATTCGCACTGACAGGATGTATCAACGATGAGGATGTGACCGTGACAGACGGAAGCACAGATTCCTCAACCAGCGTGAGCAACCTCCGCGTCGCCTTCGCTGTCCCCAACACCTCCAACGGCACCCGTGCCACTGCCGAAGATTCGGGCGAATATGAGGAAGGCACCGCGGACGAGTACCGGGTAAACAACGTCACCCTCTACCTGTTCGACTCCGACAGCAAGAACCTGGAGACCACCATCAGCATCGCCTCCACCGACTTGGGCGCTGCCGTTTCCGACGGTACCAACATCACCTATTCCTGCGACAAGGAGATAATCCTCGACCCCGGCACGTATGACATCCTTGCCATCGCCAACAGCACCGGCACGCTGTCCGTGGGTTCCGAATCCACACTGCTGGGTCAGATTGACGCCACCACTTACGGCACCGGGCTTATCAGCAGCATCCCTGACAACGGCTTCGTCATGACCAACCGCGGCTCCGCCAACCAAAGCGTCACCGTGGAGGCCGTCGAGGCGGGCGGCACGGCTACTAGCGCCACCATCCGTCTGGAGCGCACCATCGCCAAGCTGATGCTCCGCAACGCCGCCAACGAGTATTACACCCTGACCAACACCGCGGGTGAGACCTACGCCACGGTTCGCCTGAACAACTACAAGTTCGTCAACCTGGCCAACAAGTTCTACACCTTCCGTCACGTTGCCACGCTGAGCGACGCTGAGGAAACCCCGAGCGCACCGTCCTCCTACACCATCGACGGCGGCAACTTCGGCAACATCGCCGATGTGAACGGCTACCTCATCGACCCCTACTTCTTCGACAAGACCGTGGCCGGTGCCACGACCAGCTTCAGCGGCGGAACGTTCTACACCAACCACCTCTCACAGCAGGGTGACAGCGACTGGTCCGGCCTTGCCACCGCCGGCACCTACGTTGCGGCCTACTGTCTGGAGAACTGCATGTTCCGTCCTGCACAGAACACCGTCTATACCACAGGCATCATGCTGAAGGGCACGCTCACCCCGTCCTACTCGCAGACCATCAATGGCAGCACCGGCGAGGCGCTGACCAGCGAGGCAGAAGTGCTGACCTATAACACGCTCTACTATTTCAACTATAAGTTCTATACATCACTGGCAGGCGTAGGCGAGTACGGCGACGCCAACATCGACGGTCTGACGGTCAACTCCACCGACGATGAGCTGGCAGCCAAGCAAATCCTGCGCTTCACCAAGTCCGGCGGCAACTTCTCCACGTTCTACAACTATTGGATCAAGCATCTCGACAACAACGACGCCGCCTCGATGGGCGTGATGGAGTTCGGCATCGTGCGCAACAACATCTACTCCGTCAACATCACCAGCATCAGCAGCCTTGGTCCCGGCACGCCGGAAATCGGTCCTAACCCCGATGAGAACAAAGGCTACCTGAACGTGGAGTTCGGTGTATATCCATGGATTGTACGCGACCAGAATGCTGACCTTTGATTCTAAATCTCTAGCTTTGAGGTAAACACAATGCGTAGAATCGCTGTTACCCTCCTTGCGCTCTGTGCGGCCATTTGCTACTGCGCGTGCTCTTGGGTTGACGATGATCAGTCCGACTGTCCTACTTGTCCCACAGGTACATGGCTGCGGCTGGCCTACACCCTCAACATGCTGGACGTGGATGCCGCCTCCACGCAGGTCACCGACGCCTCCCTGTTCGTTCTCGACGCGGAGGGCAACCTGGTGGAGCGCACGGATGTGGACAGCCTGACGCTGCATGGCAACGACTGCATGGTAAGAGTCCCGTCCCTGCCCGAAGGAAACTATACGTTCCTTGTCTGGGCAGGGGTGGAGGACTCGCTCTACCGCTACACGCCCTCCTCGCTCACGCTCCTGCGCGACGATGCGGGCGAACAGTCGGGGCAGTTGCCCTCCCTGTTCCATGGCCGTCTGGACGACGTGTATGTCTGCGATGGCTATCAGGTGCTCACCGTCCCCCTGACGAAGGATACCAACCGCCTGAGCTGCATCCTCCAGTGCCTGTCCACCGACACGCTCTCCGCGGATGATTTCCGGCTGGAACTGACCTCGCGAAACGGATGTCTGGACCACCGTAACCAGCCGGTGGATACCGTCACTACCTGCTACCTTCCCTTCGTTCAGGAAGGAGCCTCGGTTGACGGCGTTCAGGTGGTGAAGGCCGGCATGAACACCCTGCGTCTGCTGGAGGACGACGACACCCGCTTCCGGCTGACCTACCTGCCGGGCGACTACACGTTGCTCGACATCTCCCTGACCTCCTACCTGCTGCTGCTCCGCACCATGGAGGCCGCCGCGATGGAGGCACAGGAATATCTGGACAGGCAGGACACTTATAGTTTGATTTTCTTTCTCACTTCGACCGACGATCCTCATAAACCATACATATGCGCGCGGATACAAGTCAATGGCTGGGTAATCCGCATCAACGACGCTGACCTGAAGAAGTAGTTTAGTTACAAGTTCAGCTTTATTATTTAATTACTTCGCAATAAGTGAGAAATACCGCCGTATCTTTTTTGTGAAAAACGGAGCGGCAATTTTGTTTGTTTTGTTTGTTAATGCTTCCCACCCCAAGAGTGGGGTGGGGGCATTTTTAAAAGAAGTTAGAAGGAGTAGTTAATGAAAACCATAAATACTGAAGGTCAAACACAGTGGTTTGTGATGCGTGACTTGAAAAGGTCGAACGCCAAGTTGCCGGCCTACAAGATGCTCATGGAGGAAAAAATAGAGTTGTTCGTTCCCATGAAATGGCAATTGGTCATAAGGGCCGGCAAGCGTGTCCGCATGGAAGTGCCGTTCATGCAAGATTTGCTTTTCGTGCGTGATACCCGTCTCCATCTGACCCCGATAGTGGATAGGACACTCACCCTCCAATACCGTTGGCTGAAGGGTACCTATCGCGAGCCTATGGTTGTTCCCGATAAGGAAATGGAACGCTTTATCTTTGCCGCTCGCTCATCGAGTGAGCCGAAATACTACCTGCCCGAAGAAATCACACCGGAAATGTACGGTCGCAAGATTCTTATTGTGGGAGGACAGCTCGACGGATACGAGGGCTATCTGCTCACAACGCGCGGTTCTAAAGTCAAACGCTTGCTTGTCGAGTTGCAGGGGTTTCTTGCTGTGGGGGTTGAGGTCAACCCCGAATACATACAATTAATCTGACGAAATATCTATGATGTCCTTATTAATAACTTTTTCTCCGGACGCTTTTTGGATAACCAGTTCCATTTTGGTGTTCCTTTTGTGCATACTGTTTGCCGGAGTGTTGATTCCACAAATCCTGCTGATTTCTTTCCGAAGAAATCTTCTCGACGAGCCCGATGAACGCAAGATTCATAAGGCTGAGGTCCCTCGTTTGGGGGGCATCGCTTTTAAGCCGGTCGTGTTCACCTCCATTGTTTTGTTGCTTGGCATTAGCCAGTTGCTTGGTTATAGCGGTATGTTGGATGGCTTGTCGATGGAGGGACGTACCCTCTCGTTCGGCTTCTGTTCCATCATGGTGCTTTACCTCGTCGGTATGGCCGATGACCTGATTGGTATTCGCTATCGGGCCAAGTTCGTGGTACAGCTGGCTTGCGGACTGATGATGGTGGCCGGGGGGCTTTACATCAATGACCTGCACGGTCTGTTTTTCATCCATGCCTTGCCGGAATGGATTGCTTATCCGGTCACGATGGTCGCCGTTGTGTTCATCATCAATGCCATCAACCTGATTGACGGTATCGACGGTCTCGCTTCCGGCCTGTGTGGTGTGGCTATGTTGTTTTACGGAGTTATTTTTTTGTCGTCACATAAGTATATCTATGCCATGCTCGCCTTTGGCACGCTCGGCGTACTTGTTCCTTTCTTCTATTACAATGTATTTGGCGATGCCGAGCGTAAGCGCAAGATATTCATGGGCGATACAGGTAGCCTTACCATAGGCATGATGCTGTGCATCCTCAGTCTGAAAATTCTGCAATGTTTTCCGGAGGAAGGTCTGTTAGGACGTTCTAATATGTTTGTATTGGCATACGCACCTCTTATCATTCCCTGCTTCGATGTAGTGAGAGTCTATCTTCATCGGGTACGCAATGGAAAGAATCCATTCCTGCCTGACAAGAACCACATCCATCATAAACTGCTTGCCATTGGCATGAAACAACGTGTGGCCATGATTACCATTGTGTCTGTCTCCATCCTTTTCACTTTGTGCAACATCTTGCTGTCATTGTACGTCAGTGTCACTCTGTTGCTCATTGCCGACATCATCGTATGGACACTGGCCAATATGTGGTTATCACGCAAAATAAAAGAAAAAGCCGGAAACATTAAAAGCTAAAAATTTCCATAACTAACAAACTTAAAAAACTTACATACAATGAAGTTCCATAATATGCTACTTGTGGTAGCCTCTGCACTCATCCTTGCCTCATGCTCCACTTCCAAACAGATTTCCTATTTTCAGGATCTGCAATCAGAAATAGAAGAACTGACACTTGCAGATTCTACGGAGATAAGAATTCAACCAAAGGATAAGATTTCCATTGTGGTGAACAGTCAGGACTTTCGGCTGACCAACTTGTTTAATCTCCCCATTGTATCGCAACAAATCGGTCAGGAGAGTACCTCATCGGGAACAAGCCGTGGGCTTTCAGGCTATACGGTCGATACCCATGGGAATATCGACTTTCCCGTAATTGGTCTTGTACACGTACAGGGCATGACCCGTGAGGAAGTCGCAGCCCATATCAAGAAGGAATTGCAGTCGCACGATCTTGTTAAAGATCCTGTTGTCACGGTGGAGTTCATGAACCTCGCAGTGTCGGTCATGGGCGAGGTAAGTAGCCCCGGACGCTACAATATTGACAGAGATAATTTTACCATTCTCGACGCATTGAGTCAGGCGGGTGATTTGACTATTTACGGCAAAAGGGAAAAGGTGTTGGTATTGCGCAATGAAGATGGCAAGCAACGTGTGTATGACGTGAACCTTTGTTCAGCCAATCAACTTTACACTTCTCCGGTGTATTATTTGCAACAGAACGATGTTATCTATGTAGAGCCGAATAATACCCGTGCCCGTCAGTCCACCATCAACGGAAACACCGTACGCAGTACCTCATTCTGGATTTCATTGGCTTCGTTGCTGACTTCCATAGCTGTGTTGATAGTGAAATAATCATTATTTAGATCTCAAGATTTTATAAATTCATGGCAACTTTACAAAAAAATACTTCCTTACAAAATCCACAAGACTTTATCCGCATACAAGACTTGTTTTATCTCTGCCTCGGCAAATGGCAATGGTTTGTAATCTCACTCATTGTTTGCTTTGGCGTAGCTGTTTGGTACCTGCTTACCACTCCTCCGGTCTATACACGGATGGCATCCATTCTCATCAAGGACGACTCTAAAGGTAAGTCCACTTCGGATGCCATGGAGAGTTTTTCCGACTTCGGCATATTTGCCACCAGCACCAACGTGAACAATGAAATGGGTACTCTCCAATCCCCCGACTTGATGCATGAAGTGGTGTCCCGTCTGAATTTGAATATGAACTATCAGGTGGAGGGACATTTTCGTCTGAATACCGTTTATGGCTCTCAGCTTCCTGTAAGTGTGTCTATTGTCGGATTCCCGGACGACGAATCAGCCACATTCACTTTGGGGATGACCAAAGGTGGTGTGATTTCCTTGTCCGATATGAAGCGAAACGGCGAAAGTACAGGAGATGGTGCCCTGAAAGGCAAGCTGAACGACACTATATCTACTTCCATAGGTAAAATCATCGTGATTCCCTCGCCGTCCTATACCGAAGGAGTAGAGAGCGTTCTCTACGTTTCCCGTTCTTCTTTGGCAGGAACAGTAGCTGGCTATGCTTCCCGGTTGAGCATATCACAGAACGACGAGAAATCCAATATCATCACCCTCTCGTTCAGGGATGTATCTACCCAGCGTGCAGAAGAAGTGCTGACTACTCTTATCTCTGTCTATAACGAGAATTGGGTGAAGGATAAAAATCAGATAGCCGTCAGCACTTCCATGTTCATCAACGAGCGTTTGGGGGTGATTGAGAGCGAGCTGGGCAATGTGGATAACGATATATCTTCCTTTAAAAGCGCACACTTGCTGCCTGACGTGCAAGCGGCGGCCAGTATGTACATGACGCAGGTCAGTGAGGCCAATGCCTCCATACAGGGACTGAACAATCAGGTCTATATGGCGCGTTACATTCGCAATTATTTGACGAACGAGAGCAATAGGTTTCAGCTACTTCCCGCCAACTCGGGCATCGAAAGCGCCAATATCACCTCGCAGATAACCGAGTATAATAATACACTGCTGGAGCGCAACAGCTTAGTTTCGCATAGTAGCACGAAGAACCCATTGGTGGTGGAACTGGATGCTTCGCTCACAGCCATGCGTATGGCTCTTGTCACTTCCATCGACAACCAACTTGTTGCCTTGAACGAGCAAATCAAGAGCCTTCAGGGATACAGTGGACGGATTACCTCGCAGATAGCCTCCAACCCACAGCAGGCCAAATACTTGCTCAGTGTGGAGCGTCAGCAGAAGGTGAAGGAGTCGCTCTACCTCTATTTGTTACAGAAGCGTGAGGAGAATGAGCTTTCGCAGGCTTTTACCGCTTACAACACCCGCATCATCACCATGCCGAGTGGCAGCATGATTCCTACTTCTCCGGTCAAGAAGAATATTCTGCTGGTAGCTTTTGCATTGGGACTGCTGATACCTATGGTTATCATCTTCATTCGCGAAAACATGAGTACTGAAGTAAGGGGACGTAAAGATTTGGAGGGGATGACCATTCCGTTCATTGGTGAGATACCGTTTGCTTTCCGTAAGAAGGGCAGACTGTTTGCCCGTAAGCCGAAGCCGCAGAAATGTGCCGTTGTGGTGAAAGAGAAAAGTCGTAACTTCATCAACGAAGCGTTCCGCGTCGTGCGCACGAATTTGGAATTTGTTTTGGGTAAGGAAAGGGAGTCAAATGTTGTCATGATTACTTCTGCCAACTCAGGTAGCGGGAAAACGTTCATCACGTTCAATTTGGCTACTAGCTTTGCCATCAAGGGTAAACGGGTGATTGCTGTCGATCTCGACCTGCGTAAAGCCACGCTGAGCAGATACGTGAACAAACCGAAGAAAGGAATTTCCAACTACCTCATTGGAGATGTGGAGACCTATAAGGAAATCATCTGTAAGCCTTCGGAGGGTGCAAATCTGGACATCATTCCGGTAGGCATCATGCCACCCAACCCCACGGAGTTGCTGTTTGCCGAACGACTGGAGCAACTGATAAACGGTCTTCGCAAGGAGTATGACTATGTATTTATCGACTGCCCGCCGATAGAAATCGTGGCAGATGCAACCATCATCAACAAACAGGTTGACATGACTCTTTTCATTGTCCGTGCCGGTCTGCTCGACCGCAGCATGTTGCCCGATATAGAACGCTTCTATACGGACAAAAAATATAAGAGCATGGTTCTTCTGCTCAACGGAACGGATGGCGAAAGCGGACGTTACGGTTACAGGTATGGGTATAAATACGGGTATCGTTACGGGTATGATGGATATACGAAAGATGAGTGAA
>JAUNJD010000189.1 GCA_030523205.1 Bacteroides sp. | reverse complement strand
TGCCTGAATAACCTTCTTTCTCCATATAGAAAGACATTGCCAAATAAAGATTGGACGACCACATCTCAGCAGTAATCTGCTCGTTAATAGCATTCTGTAATTTTTCTGTTATCATAATCGTATTTATTAGGATTTTGAAATCGTTGCAAAAATAACATTTCAGATGTGATATTGTTCAGCGAATAACATTTTTAATTAAAATTTTATGTTTCGTCAACGAATGGCTATTTAAACCAATTCGTCTGACGTATATCCTTGCGGCAACTCACGGCAGTTATATCCCGAAGCCATGATTTCACCGTATGCTCCGGCAGAACGGAGGGCAATCAAGTCACCACGTTTCACCTTGTTCAGGTCAACGGCCTTGCCAAAGACATCCGACGATTCGCAAATAGGACCTACCACGTCATACGTCTCAGGCGTTTCGTCGGAAGTGATGTTCTCTATCTTGTGGTAAGCCTGATAGAGAGCCGGACGGATGAGGTCGGTCATACCGGCATCGAGAATGGCAAATTGCTTGTTGGTTCCCTGCTTTACGTAGAGCACCTTGGCAATCAGCGAGCCGCATTGCCCAACGACCGCACGTCCCAGCTCGAAGTGCAACGTCTGGTAAGAGCGCAACTTCAGGCAATTGTCATACGTCTCGAAATAGCTCTTGAAGTCGGGAATGGGCTGACGGTTGGGATGCGTATAGTCGATGCCAAGTCCACCACCCACGTTGATGTGTTCCACACGGATGCGGCGGGCCTCCAGCTTGTCCTGCAATTCGTTGATGCGGTTGCACAGGGCCACGAAGTCGCCCATATCCAATATCTGCGAACCGATGTGGAAGTGCAGGCCCACAAAGTTGACGTTCTTCAGTCCTTGGGCAATTTCTATCACACGTTCCATGTCTTCCATGCTGATGCCAAACTTGTTTTCGGCTAGTCCGGTCGTGATGTTGGCATGTGTATGCGCACCTACATTGGGATTGATGCGGAAAGCTACGTTGGCCACTTTGCCCTTGGCGGCAGCCAGTTCGTTGATGACCTCCAGTTCGGGGATAGACTCTACATTAAAGCAGAATATACTATATTCCAGACCTAGTTCAATCTCCCAGTCGGCCTTTCCCACGCCTGCATATACTATCTTCGAAGCAGGGAATCCGGCCTTGATGGCAGCACGTATCTCGCCTCCGCTCACGCAGTCCACTCCAAGCCCGCTCTCGCGGATGATAGTCAGTACCTTAGGGTTGGCATTGGCTTTTACGGCATAGTGCACAGCATAGTTCTCGTATTTGGCAGTCTCTTTGCGAATGCAGTCCAGTGTGTCACGCAGCACTTTGGTGTCATAATAGTAGAACGGGGTACGCAGTTCGCGAAACTTATCTGTCGGAAATGTTCCTTTCATAATATATTTGTATAAACTTTGTTTAGGAAATAAGAAAAAAAAGAAGGGCGTATCAGAAAAACGTTTCCGCTTCTCGACACACCCTCATATTATATCTTCGGCAATTGCATCATTCGTTGAACAGCATTTTGCTAAGCGATTGCAATGCTACCTTCTTGTCGCTCTCGCGGATGAGGAAGGAGATGTTGTAGTTACTTCCGCCGAAGGAAATCATGCGCACAGGGATGTCGCGCATAGCATCCAGTGCTTTCGCCTCGAAACCAACGTTCTCCCATTCCAAGTCGCCTACCACGCAGATGATGCACATATCCTTGTCCACCGTCACCGTACCGTACTTCTTCAGGTCATCCAGAATTTCGTTCAAATGCTTCGTATTGTCGATGGATACCGACACACCGACCTCGGAAGTACAAATCATGTCGATAGAGGTCTGATAGCTCTCGAAGATTTCGAACACCTTACGCAGAAAACCGTGGGCCAGCAACATACGGCTCGACTTGATTTTGATGGCCGTGATATTGTCCTTGGCTGCTACAGCCTTGATTTTACCCTTCTCCGTATCGTTGGAAATCAGCGTACCCGGGGCTGAAGGCTCCATCGTGTTGAGCAGACGCACCGGTATGTTGGCATACTTGGCCGGCTGAACGCAGGTGGGATGCAGAATCTTGGCACCGAAGTAGGCCAACTCAGCAGCTTCTTCGAAGTGCAGATGACGCACGGGCGAAGTCTTATCCACAATGCGCGGGTCGTTGTTGTGCATACCGTCGATATCCGTCCAAATCTGTATTTCGGAAGCATTGATGGCAGCACCGACAAGCGAAGCCGTGTAATCGCTTCCACCACGCTGCAAGTTATCTATCTCACCGTAAGCATTGCGGCAGATGAAACCTTGCGTAATGTAGATATCGGCATCGGGATGCAGCTCCAACTGCACCTGCAACTTATCCTTGATATACACAGGATCGGGTTCGGCATTCTTATCCGTACGCATGAACTCCAAAGCAGGCAGCATCACGGACTTCACTCCGCACTCCTGAAGGTAATAGTTCATCATACCAGTAGAAATCAGCTCACCCTGTGCCAACACCACTTTCTCCTCGAACAAGGTAAATAGGTCTTTCGTATAGGAACGGATATAGTCAAAATGAGATTTGATGAGTTCCAGACCTTTCTGTTTATACTCCGGAGTGGTATAAAGTTCATCAATATGCTTGCGGTATTTAGCCTCCAGCCTGTTGATAACCTCGTTGGCACCTTCCGGATTCTTCTTGTACAGATAGTCCGAGATTTCCACCAATGTGTTTGTGGTACCCGACATGGCAGAGAGAACCACAATCTTACGTTCACCATCGGTAATCAATTTGGCTACTTCTTTCATCCGTTGAGCCGAACCTACTGAAGTACCTCCAAACTTTAAAACTTTCATTTTCAATCCTGTATTTTAATTAGTTTATAGTTATTTTTCTGTTTCTTTTTGCGGAAGTAAGCGGTCATCCTTCTTCCGTCACTTCCGTTATGCGATGATTGTCACACCGATACACCTTTCCGGGGAACTCGCGGAGCAGACGGAGGTTGTGTGTGGTCATCACTACCAGCGTACCGGCATCGCTCAGGCCATGCAGCAACTCCACAATGACGTGCCCCGTTTCCACATCGAGGTTTCCCGTCGGTTCGTCTGCCAAAATGATTTCCGGCGAATTGAGCACGGCACGTGCAATGACGATGCGCTGCTGTTCGCCGCCCGAAAGTTCGTTGGGCAACTTGTAGCCTTTGTTGCTCATGCCCACCAGATTCAGCACCTCCTCCACGCGGTCCTTAATCTCGCCCCTGTTCTTCCAGCCGGTGGCCCGAAGCACAAACTCAAGATTGTCGTTCACCGTGCGGTCGGTAAGCAACTGAAAGTCCTGAAAGACGATGCCCAGCTTCCGGCGCAACTGCGGAATGTGTTTGCGCTTGATACGACGCATATCGTAGCCCAGCACTTCGGCATCGCCCGAAGCCACATCAAGCTCGCTGTAGAAGGTTTTCAGCAGGCTGGTCTTGCCCGTACCTACCTTGCCAATCAGATAGACAAACTCCCCTTTGTGAAGCTCCAAGTTCACATCGCTGAGCACGCACAATTCCTGTTGGCGAATCTCTACATTATGGTATCGTATCAGCGGCATTTCTTTTATTTTAATTAATCACCAACTGTCAATTATTAATTGTCAATTGCTTTAATGTTTCTTCCACGTCGCGCTGTGACGCTCTTCCAGTTCGCGGGCCAGGTCTTCAATGCGATAACCCTTTGAGGTCAGCAACACGATGAGGTGATACAGCAAGTCAGCTCCTTCGTAAATCAGTCGGTCATCCGTTCCGTTGCAAGCCTCGATAACGGTCTCCACAGCCTCTTCGCCTACCTTCTGTGCCATCTTGTTGACACCCGACTTGAACAGACTGGTAGTATAGGAACCTTCGGGCATTTCTTCGTGACGCTTGTCGATGAAGTCTTGAAGCGTCTTCAGAAACATGACGGGCTGCTCATTCTTCTCGCCCCAGCAAGTATCCGTACCCGTATGGCAAACGGGACCTACCGGATGTACCTGAATCAGTAATGTGTCTTGGTCGCAGTCTTCCTTCATCGAAACCACGTTCAGGAAGTTGCCGCTCTCCTCCCCTTTTGTCCAAAGGCGTTTCTTGGTGCGACTATAAAAAGTAACCTTGCCTGTTTCCACCGTCTTGTCGTATGCTTCCTGATTCATGAATCCCAGCATCAGCACTTTGGCGGTATCTGCATCCTGTATGATTGCCGGAACAAGTCCGTTCATCTTGTCAAAATCCATATTGTTATTTAAGTTTTTAAGTTCTTTTTTTTTTGAGTTCTTAAGTTCTTGAGTTAGGCGGGCAATGCCTTGTTCACCCCTTTCCTTATGCGCTCGTTTCCTTATGCATTTGCCCCGACTTGTCGCATGGCAATTCCTTGGGCGCAAAGATACGATTTTAAATCGGGAATTTTGATTTCTCCGAAATGAAAAACACTGGCCGCCAATGCAGCATCTGCTTTTCCTTGCAAAAAGACGTCGCGGAAGTGTTCTTTGGCTCCGGCTCCGCCCGATGCAATGACGGGAATGGACAGATTGTCGGCCAAGGTGGCAAGGGCTTCGTTGGCATATCCGGTCTTTACTCCGTCGTGATTCATGCTGGTAAAGAGAATCTCACCTGCACCGCGTTCCTGCGCTTCGCGCGTCCATGAGAAGAGTTCTTTGTCGGTCTCCACCCGTCCACCGTTCAGGTAGCACCACCAACCTTTTTCCGTGTGGCGGGCATCCACTGCCAGCACGCACACCTGCGAACCGAAATGTTTGGCTATCTCGTCTATCAGTTCAGGTCTGCGAATGGCAGACGAGTTGACCGATATCTTGTCGGCACCGGCATTCAGCAAGCGGTCCACGTCTTCCAGTTCATGGATTCCTCCCCCCACCGTAAAGGGGATGCTGATATTGGCTGCTATGCGCTTCACCAACTCAGCAAAAGTCTTGCGCCCTTCGAAGCTGGCAGTGATGTCAAGAAATACCAGTTCGTCGGCACCTTGCTCGCTGTAAGCGCGAGCCAGTTCCACGGGGTCGCCTGCCTGACGCAGATTCACGAAGTTGGTACCCTTCACCGTCTGCCCATCCTTGATGTCAAGACAGGGTATAATTCTTTTTGCTAACACGCTTTTCTTATTTTTAGGCCAATCGCTCAATTGACAATTGACAATTAATATAATAGTTAATGATTAATCGTTATCATTAGCGACTAACATATCTTCCAGTTCCTTCATCGTAATGCGCCCTTCGTAAAGCGCCTTTCCGAAGATGACGGCAGGCACGCCGGCAGCCTCCAAAGCACGGATATCATCGGCATTGCTCACGCCTCCACTGGCTATGAGATAGAGCCCCGGATTGCGTTCCAAGATTTCTTTATACAAAGCGATGGAGGGTCCCTGCAACATACCGTCACACTGAATGTCCGTACATATCACCTTGCGAATCCCTTTCTGCACATAGTCTTCCAAGAAGGGAAACAGTTCGCACGTGCTTTCATCCTTCCAGCCGTTGACCGCTATCTTGCGGTCCTTGACGTCGGCCCCCAAAATGATTTTCTCCGAACCGTACATCTGGAGCCAATGGCAGAACAGTTGCGGATTCTTGACGGCAATGCTGCCTCCGGTCACCATCTGCGCACCGTTCTCAAAGGCTATCACCAAGTCTTCATCGCTCTTCACGCCCCCACCGAAATCTATAATCAAGGAGGTACGCGAAGCTATCTGTTCCAATATCCGATAGTTTACGATGTGGTGAGAAGCCGCCCCGTCCAAGTCCACCACGTGCAGACGGCGGACACCGTGCGCTTCCAGTTGCTTGGCCACTTCCACCGGATTCTCGTTATATACTTTCCGACTGTCATAGTCACCTCTCGAAAGGCGCACACACTTTCCGTCGATAATGTCGATGGCAGGAATAAGTTCAATCATATATACATATATATTTATAGCCGACTCAGACACATCGTCCTCGTCGGCCAAGTTTTTCTATCATCAGAGGGCCAGGAAATTCCGCAAGATGCGCTCACCCACACTGCCACTCTTCTCGGGATGGAACTGCGTTGCGTAGAAATTGTCCTTGTGCAAAGCAGCACTGAAAGGATGAATGTAGTCCGTCACCGCCGCTGTGCAGTCATTGACAGGCACGTAATAGCTGTGCACAAAATAGACATACTCCTCCTTCGTGAAACCCTTAAACAAGTCGCTTCGGGTCTGCCCGATTGTGTTCCAACCCATGTGCGGCACCTTGTCTTCATGACGCAGCGAGACGAAACGCTTCACGTCGGCATCGAAAATGCCCAGACAATCTACATCGCCTTCCTCCGAATGTCGGCACATCAGCTGCATACCCAAGCAAATACCCAGCACAGGCTGGCGCAATTCCTTTATCAGCCTGTCCATGCCACACGCCTGCAAGAAACGCATGGTGGTTTCCGCCTCGCCTACACCGGGAAAAATCACCTTGTCGGCAGCACGCAGTTCCGCCTCATCGGCTGTAATCACCGCCTCCACTCCCAAACGCTTCAGCGCATAGTCAACGGAGCGTATGTTGCCCGCATTGTATTTGATAACTGCAACTTTCACTTTTTTGTCGAGTAATAAAGATTCGTACAGAGTATTTCAAGTCCTCAAAAAGTCCTAAAGCCTAAAGACCAAGAATTCAAACTTAAAAACTTAAGAACTCAAGAACTTAAAAAACTCAATTAAATATCACCGTCTTGTTCTTATACGCCAGCACCTTGCGCTCGATATGCTTCTGCACGGCACGCGAAAGCACAATCTTCTCCAAATCCTTGCCTTTGTTCACAAGATCCTCCACGGTATCTTTATGAGAGATGCGCACCACATCCTGTTCGATGATAGGTCCGGCATCCAGTTCGGTAGTTACATAATGACTTGTGGCACCGATAATCTTCACGCCGCGCTCGAAGGCAGCATGATAAGGTTTGGCACCCACAAAAGCGGGCAAAAAGGAATGGTGGATATTGATGATTCGGTTGGGATAAGCATTGATCATCTGCTCCGAAATCACCTGCATATAGCGTGCCAACACGATGAAGTTCACCTTATACTTGGCCAGCAGCTCCATTTCCTTCTTTTCCTGCTCTTCCTTCGTCTCCTTGGTGATGGGGAACAGGTAGAAGGGAATGCCGAAGCGTTCGGCCACATGCTGCAAATCGGGGTGATTGCTGATGATAAGAGGAATTTCCACATTCCACTCACCGGCCGTGTAGCGTGCCAGCAGGTCGAACAGGCAGTGTGACATCTTCGATACAAAGATAGCCATGCGCGGCTTCGAATCCGAGAAGTAAAGGCGGAACTCCATGCCATACTTCTGTGCATACAACGTTGAAAAGTAATCCTCTATTTTTTCCTGAGGCACCAAGAAGCCTTTCAATTCCCACTCAATGCGCATGAAGAAGATATTCTCCACGTGATCTACATACTGATCCAGATAGATAATATTGCCCTTGTTCACCGTTATAAAGTCTGTTACTTCCGCAAGGATACCCGGTCTGTCGGGGCAATGAAGCAACAGTTTGGCTGTTTTCATCATCCTAAAATAAGCTTTAGTTTAACCTTCAAATTACAACATTCATATTTTGAGTGCGCAAAAATAACGATTTATTGCAAAACAATAAACTTTTCAAGCAAGAAGTTTGAAAGAAGGCACCGAAAGTTTCGATTTTTCTGCCATACGACCCATTCGCACTCTGACGGTCGATGCTGAACAATCGCCCATCCCATGCCACGACAACAACGAATCGGACGGACATGGAAGAAAAAAAATCGCAATCCAATCCACTAAGAATGAGCCTATAAAGCCATACGCCCCTAACAGTCCGAAAAAATATTCTCCAAAACCTATTGCAGGTTTCAAAATAATACCTACCTTTGCAACCGCAATCGAGAGAGATAGCAATCAAAACAATGACAAAATGGTGCGTTAGTTCAGCTGGTTAGAATACATGCCTGTCACG
>JAUNJD010000188.1 GCA_030523205.1 Bacteroides sp. | reverse complement strand
CGGGTGCTTGTCGGGTACTTGTCGGGGTATGCTCTTCTACCCATTCGGATGGGGGATCGACAATCATATACCGATTCTTCAACTCATTGTGTTCTCCCATCATCAAGTTCCTAAAGAAAAGGTTTAGGAAACTCATGTCGGGTTCAATGCCTTTACGCACATTGCGGTAATTGGCACGAACCAATGCGTTGCGGAAATACCAAGAGTGTTCGGCAAATAGGTCATTGTTTACATCGAAGCCGATACTTCTCAGATATTTGATTGTAAATACAGCTGTTGTTCGGGTATTTCCTTCGCCAAAAGGATGTATCTGCCAAAGATTTGAAACGAACTTTGCAATATGCGCAACTATTTCATCTAAAGACAATCCTTTGTAAGAGAAGGCTTTTTCCTGTTCCAAATCATACTCGATTGCCCGATGCAAATCTTCGGCATTGACGTACAATACAGTATCTCCACGAAGTACCCATTCTTTTTTTGTAATGTCGTAGTCTCGGATTTTACCTGCAAATTTGAATACGCCTTCGAATAGCCTTCGATGAATGGAAGTGAAACCCGTAACAGAAAAAGCAAATGACTTCTCGTTCAAGATTCGGGCGATATTGGCAGAAACTTTGTCCGCCTCTTCCGTATCTTCATCATGCGGAGTACGTACAGTCTTGGATTGGTAATATCCATTGATAAGTGCTTTCACCTCATCAATGCTGAGATCGCCCTCAATATGTCTGACCGCAGTATCTTTCAGATAGTCTGATGTCTGCAAACCATCTACGGCCTGGAGCCCAATAGCCGTCTTCCAAGCCAAAGCCTTTGCCTTTTTGTCAGGCTCACCGTTGCGGATGTATTCGTCGAAGTTGAGCATTTATACAATTAGTCTAATTGTTTTCTATAAACAGAGTCTAACGTATTCCCATCTTTATCTTTCCAAACTAACCAACCATTATTACTGCTACCAATGCAGAAATCCGCGGCTGTGCTGGGGCTGGAAAATGTTTTGTCTGATGTCATTACCAATACGCTATTTTCTGCCGATGTATATTCTTGAAGCATCTTTTCACGTTTTTCTTTCCAGTTGAAAGACGGAACCATCGTTTTTGCTATAACACTTCCTTTTAGCACAGTAAATCCATCGGAACTATAAAAGCCTTTTGCATTACATCCTCTGCCTTTAGTGTAGAATAAATGTTCTTCTTTGGGTTGTGACACCTCAAAGATATTGCACCCGATAAATGAAGCCAAAAACTTCACGTCTTCAAAGAATTCATCCATTGAGTCTTGTTGATGCTCCGGTAAATTAGGTGCCTTAGGAATTTGTTTGTTATCACTTAAGACAAAAGTATTTGCTTTCTTGGCTTCGGTTATGGCTTTATGCTCTAAGTATTGCACGTCGACTTTTGTCATATCGGCATCCTTCGATACGAATATGAGGGCTTTTTGCCAAAACGCTTTCTTGCTGTCGTGGTCTTTTACGCGTTCTCTGAAATTTTCCGTTTCACCAATATATGCCTGAGGTTTGGTTGATTCATCTTCGCCCAATAATATATAAAAAGCCGGTTTTTGCAATTTCTCTTGTGTGTTCAAGTAGGAGAGGTTTGACCGTGGCACGACAAACATTTGGCAAATTTTATTGCTAATGAATGCGTATTGAGTTCCCTTTGGGTCGCCATCGATGAGGTAGGTAGTTACTGTTTTGCCCATGGTAATTTTAAATTTTATCAGGTTTATCCTTTACTGCTGGTTGAAATATTAGTAATAGAAACATCATAATCTTTTTATTACTGTCTATTAATTCTATAGAGTTAATCTAAAGAATACAAATTATTTCAAGCAACATCTCTTTTATTCGATTCATAGATTTATCTATTGTTTTACTTTTAAAGACATCGTCTATATGCAAAGATATAAAAATTGTACTATAAAATAGAAAAGGAGAGGAAAAATCTCTTTCTTAATCAGAAACAATGTTTTAGGTATTTTAATCTTTCGGTACCAGTGCATGATTAAGAATAGAAACCGTCTTTTGTCCGCTTTAGGCCAAGTATTCACTTGAATTCGAAAACTGAGATTCAGCAAAATCCAAAATTCTTATAAGAAATTTGGATTTGATTCCAGAAATCTTATAAGAAATTTGGATTTCACATTCTCAGCTTACCCTTCTCGCTGCCTTGCCACCATCTTCGCAAACAACCCTCCGCGTTGCTGCAACTCCTGCGGCGTGCCACTTTCGGCTACGTGACCTTCTTCCAATACTACGACGTGGTGGGCGTTGGCGATGGTCCTCATGCGGTGGGCGATAATCAGTACCGTCTTGCCACGAACTAATTCGGAGATGCCGGCTTGTATGCGCGTCTCGTTCTCGACATCGAGCGAGGCGGTGGCTTCGTCCAAGAGGACGATGGGCGCATCCTTCAGCAGGGCACGGGCGATGGAAATGCGTTGTCGTTCGCCGCCCGAAAGCGTATCGCCATTCTCGCCTATCACCGTGCGATAGCCTTGCGGCATCTTGCGGACGAACTCGTCGCAACGGGCCAAGCGGGCTACGCGCATCACTTCCTCGTCCGTAGCCTCGCGGCGGCCGATGCGTATGTTGTCCAGGATGGAGGCGTTGAACAGCACCACGTCCTGAAAGACGATGGAGAACTTCTCCAGCAGCACCTCCGGCTCTATCCGATTGATGTCCTGCCCACCGATGCAGATGCTGCCCGACTGTATGTCCCAAAAGCGGGCAGCCAACTTGGCCGCCGTGCTCTTACCACTACCCGAAGGCCCTACCAAGGCGGTTATCTCGCCCTGCCGAGCCACGAAGGAGAGGTCGTGCAGTATCTGACGGTCGGCATCGTAGGAAAAACTGACGTGGCTGAACTCGATGTCGTAGCCGTTGGGATGGAAATTGGTACTGCCGTGCTGCACGGGCAAAGCCTCCATTTCGTTCATGCGGTGGATGCGGACATCCAGATAGAACAGAGCCGCCAGATTGTTCAGCACCTCGGTGATAGGCGCATAGACGCGCGAGCCGATGACCATGAATATCAGGTAGGTGAAGAATTCTACACGCCCGGCAGCCAACAGCTGTGCCCCCACGATGAGGACGGTGGGCACGCCCAGTTGCAGGATGCTCTGCGCACCGTGGACAATCACGCCCGTCAGCAGCTCGTTGCGGGCGAGCGTGCGCTCGTAGGTGTCGATGTCGTGGTTCAGTTTGTCGAGGTAATCGGCTTCGCGGTTGTAGGATTTTATTTCCTGCACGGTCTCTAGCCCCTCTTGTATGCGCTCGCTCACGGCACGCTTCTTCAGGTAGTTGGCTGTGTTGTCGCTGCGTATCTTCCGTTTGGCGATGAGGAGGACGGCCAAGGCGACGGGCATCACCCAAAACAGGGCCAACGTCAGTTGCCAGTTGTAGAAGGCCATGCCGATGGCTATCAGCACGATGCTGATGAACGAGGCGAACAATTGCGGTACGGCGTGCGAGAAGGTGTGCTCCAAGTCGGTGCAGTCGTCCATGATGGTGGCGGTGAGGTCGGAGAGGTTCTTCTCACCGAAGAAGGCGAGGGGCAGCTTGCGTAGCTTCTCGGCCAGCGAGATGCGGCGGATGGCACTTTCCTCATATACTGAGGTGTAGGTGCTGCGATATTGCAACGTGGCGCAGACGTACATCAGTGCCATGAAGGCAAGCCCTAGCAACGTATAGTAAATCCATCCGTGCAAGGGCGACGAACCGGGATTGACGATGGGGCGCAGATAGTCTTCGAGAAACAAGAACATGAACACGGCGGGCAGCATGAGGGCCACGTCGAGCAAGGTGGTCAGGGCAGTACCCTTGCAGAAATCAAGTGCGCCCTTACGCGAGAGGGCGAAGCGTTGTTGAATGGCATGAAGCGGTTGTTGAATGATGTTAAGCATGATTGGCCTCCTTTCCGATGGTCCAGCAAGCAGATTGCTGGTATTCGTTCCACATTTGGTGATATATTCCTTGGCGATTGAGCAGTTCGGTGTGCGTGCCTTGCTCGGCAATGCGTCCTTTGTCGATGACGAGGATGCAGTCGGCATCGGTGACACTCGTCAGCCGATGGGCTATCATGAGCACGGTCTTGCCACGCATCAACTCCTTCAACGCTTGTTGTATCAGATATTCGTTTTCGGGGTCGGCAAAGGCGGTGGCTTCGTCCAGCACCACGATGGGAGCATTCTTCAAGATGGCACGCGCCAACACGATGCGCTGTTGTTCGCCGCCCGAAAGGTAGGTGCCCTCGGTGCCTATCAGCGTGTGTAGGCCGTACGGCTGCTTGTCGATGAGGTCGCGGCATTGGGCGGTGTCGATGGCACGCTGCACCTCGTCGGGCGTGGCATCGGGATTGCCATACAGAATGTTCTCCAGCAATGTCGTCTTGAACAGCTTGGTGTTCTGAAACACAAAGGACACGTGGCGCATCAAGTCCTGCGGGGCAATGTCCTTCACATTGATGCCTCCGATGCTGACGGATCCTGCCGATGCCTCCCAAAAGCGGGGCACCAAGCGGGCGATGGTGGTCTTGCCGCTGCCCGAAGCACCCACCAAGGCTACGGTCTGCCCTTGCGGGATGCAAAAGCTAATGTCATCTACTGCTTTCTGCCCGGCATCGGGATATGAGAATGATACATGGTCGAAACGAATGTCGAACGTCTTCACCGCCTTGGGGAAAGCAGGGACAGACAAAGGCGCGTATGCCAATAACTTCTCCATACGTCCGATGGCCTCACCGGCCTGCCCCAAGGCTTGGTTGAGGTACATATTCTTCATGATGTTCTGCGAGAAGAGGGGCGTAATCAGTACGAAGAGAAAGAAGTTGAGCAGTACCTCCACATAGTTGCCCGTAAACCCTATCAGCAGGATGGCCACCGGTGCCAGGAAAAAGACAAAGCCGTTGATGACAACCGTGTAGAAGGACATCGGCCTCTCCCACATCAGCGTGTAGCCCTGCACCATCTTGTTGTAGTTCAGTATGCTGCGGTGGAAGTTCTTAAAGGAATAGATGGTCTGTTGGAACACCTTCACCACGGGGATGCCGCGCACGTATTCCACGGCCTCGGTGTTCATCTCTTCCAGCGAGTTCATGTACGACTGCATGAACTGCCGCCCCTTGGTGCCCATCATGAAGCTCATGGTACCCATAGCTATGACGACGGGCACCATGCAGGCCAGCCCCAGTCGCCAGTCGAACCAGAAGATGAGCGCCACCGCCACCACGGGCATCAGCACAGCCCCGGCCAAATCGGGCAATTGGTGAGCGAGGAAGGAGTGAGTGATACCGGCATTGTCGTCAATCACCTTGCGGATGCGTCCGCTGGTGTAGCAATCGAAGAAGCCTAGTGGCATGGCCGTAATCTGCCGCATGGCTTCGCGTCGCAGGTTCGACTCTACGCGGAAGGCGGCCAAGTGAGAGGACATCAGTGCAGCAAAGTAGAAGACGATGCCTGCAATGGCCACGCCTGCCGCCCACCAAGCATAGGTCACGACATTGGCCGATGCAAGCGTGCCGCCCGATAGCAGCAGTTCGCGCACGATGAACCAAATGAGAACAAACGGCAACAAGCCCGCCACTGCGCTGAGCGCAGAGAGGAGCATCGATACAGGCAGCAAGATGCTTCGGCTGCCCATGTAGTATTGTAACTTCTTTAATGTATCCATATCATTTTGAGTTTATGAGTTTTTAAGTTTATAAGTTTTTGAGGAGTTATAGGAGTTAACTCCTTTAACTCCCTCCCTTAAAAACGAACAATATTCAATTTCATTCATAAAAAAAGCGAGAACTTATATTCTCATAAGTTCTCGCCAACCAGTGACCTCGATGGTCATATACTCGGTAACTATCTTTTCTAAATCCTTCTCTCGGACTTTCTGTTTTATCAACTCCTCGAACAGGACAAACATCCACACCGAATGCAAATGAATGGAGAAGTCGGACACATCGACCTCCACCTCCGGATGCTTCTCCTTCATGGCGTTGAAGTATTCTTTCACCAACGCCGTGGAACGACGTGTGAAGTCATCTTTGAAATTGGCCAATGACGAGCCTTCGGAGCGGAAGAAAAGCAACGTCAGCAAAGCACGATGCGTGCGCAGCAGTTGCAGGTACTCGTCCACTGCATAGCGGAAATAAGCATCCGACTTCATCTCGATAATGTCGTGTCCCCTATGACCATGATGCTCGTGCAACATTCGATCGAGCGAACAGGTGACAGGCTCCACCACCTGACAAAACAGGTCGTCCTTGCTTTTGAAATAATTGTAGATATTGCTCAGCCCTACTTGCGAACGCGAGGCAATGTCGCGCATGGAGGTTTTCAGAAAACCTTTCTTCTGAAACACTTCTTTGGTCGCCTTCATAATGTCCTGCCGGACGTCCTCTTTGGGTACTTGCATAATCTGTATAAAAGGAATTGAACAATGCTTTTTTCGATGATGCAAAGTAACGGTGCTTTTCGTTGTCGGGCAATACCTAAATATAGTGATTTTTTACGGTTCTTTCACTCTTCATTGTGAGAGGTTTGCTCATCGGGCAGCAGTTCGTAGATGTCATCCGAATACGAGTTTCCGGATATGACACCGGTCAGCAGGAAGCCTCTCTCGCCATTCGAGAAGGAGATGGCATTGTAGCATGAGTAGCCGCTAACCGAATTGTACACATCCGACAGTGTCGTATATTCGTCGGTACCTCCGTACCATGTATCGGTCTGGGGGTCGTACTTCCAATAGTCGTTCAGTGCTCCCCTGTTATAGCCCGTAGCCAGATAGCCGTAACCATTGATGGCAAAGCCCACCGCACCGTAGCGCACAGGAGCGGCATAATCGTCATAAAAAGCGGTATAAACAAAATTGCCCGAAGAGTGCAAGTAGGTCCATTCGTGTCCATCGTATTTATAAAAGTCAAGCACAAGACCCGATTGGTTGGAACCACCGCAGACGTAAGCCTGATTGTCGATGACGAAAACCGCACTGCCGCTTCTGGGGTTACCCGGAAATCCTTCGGCTTCGGTCCATTGCGAACCGGCACCTGCATTCGGATTGAAACGATATACCTTGTCGGAATAGCCCGTGTCGGCAAGTCCAAAAGCCAGATAGCCATATTGATCGATGGAAAAAGCTGTGGCACCCGTTCGTATGTCGCCGATGAAGTCATCCTGCTGCGTCCACGTATTGACGGAAGGGTCGTACTGCCAAGTATCGGTACGATAATAGAAGTCACTGTCGTTCTTTGCATAACCAATGGCAACATATCCCTTATCGTCGAGGGCAAAGGCGGCACTGCCATAACGTCCGCCGGAAGTGCCATCGGCAAGGTCGGGCAGGCTGGCAAGCTGTGTCCAGCTGTCTGCATCCATGTCATATTCCCACAAGTCATTCAGGTAATTATAGCTTTCTCCGCGAAATCCGCTGCACATATATCCTTTGTTCCCGATGGTGAAGCTGCAAGCTTGCGAACGGGCATAGCCTCCGTAATTGGCTCTCTTGTACCAGCGACCCAGGGTGTAATCCTTCGTATTCACGTCTTCATCATCGCAACCAACCAAGCATACGAGGCTGCACAATAGCATTAACAAGGTGTATTTTTTCATATTACATTGCTTTTAAGCAGATTCTAGAAACAGCTTTTCCACCAGAAAGCGGAAGAATCTGCTTACCCGCTTCTGAGGCTTCTCATGAATATGGACGCAAAGGAAAGGAAAAGGCTGCAAAGTCTATGGGAGATTTGATGGGTATTTAAAAGAAATTAACCGAAGCATGGGCGAATCTTCCTCACAAGCGGCAAAAGGGGCTGAAAGCCGACAAGTGGACAACCGACTCACGCACCGAACTACCTTGAGTGTCGGACAGAGCCCTACTCCGTCTTATACCGAATGGCATATCATTCCGGATGGTATAGGAAATCATCCTAGATGATTATGGAAATCAATCCGG
>JAUNJD010000187.1 GCA_030523205.1 Bacteroides sp. | reverse complement strand
ATTTAAGTTCTTTAGTTTTTAAGTTGACAAGTTGACGAAATCACGAGGTATACCTTGTTGACTTGTTAACTTGTTTCCTTATCTCCTTTATTCTTGTCCCTTGGCGGCCTTCTGATACTTAATGATGGCACGGCGGTTCAGAATCATGAGGAACAGGGTGAACAGCACTAAGATGCCACTACCAATCCACTTGAAGGTATAGGTCATGTGGAACAGAATCCAAGCAAAAGGACTGGAGGCAAAGTCGAGGGCACCACCTTCAAACCCTGCGGGGATGTTTACGGCAGCATCCTGCGTCTTCGCATATACGTCCTTGGCAGCCTGCGTGAAGTGTGGGGCTAAGTCTGTAACGAAATACAGGCCGATTATCAGCACAACAAGTCCGATGATGAACGTCTTCAGCACATTACCCTTTGTGATGGGCAATACCAGCGGGAACAGGTAGAACATACCTGCCAGTGAAGCCAGCGGAAGGAATTCGTTGCCCGGCAGGACAACAGCCAGCAGAATGGTAACGGGAATCAGCAGCAGCGATACAACCAACGTAGCCGGATGACCGATAACCAAGGCGGGGCTCATACCGATGTTCAGGCCGATAGCACCCTTGAACTTCTTGGCAATCATTTCGCGTGTAGCATCCGAGATAGGCTTCAATCCTTCAATGAAGAGCGATGTGATGCGAGGTATCAGTTCCATTACCGCACCCATTTTAATGCCCAGTCCTAAAATATAGGGAATCTTATCTACCAGTTCTTTTCCGTCTTTGCACGACAGTGCTGCAATGATACAGCCCACAAGGATACCCAAGAACAGAGGTTCGCCCAGCAAACCGAATTTCTTCTTCATACCTTCGGCATCGATATTCAGTTTGTCGAAGCCCGGTATCTTATCCAATACTTTATTGATAATAACGGCAAAAGGTACGAAACCTGCACAGAACGGCTGAGGTATGGAGATGCCTTCCATCTTGTCGTAGAAACCTTGGAATTTCTCGGCCGTATAGTCAGCCATAATCAAGGTGATGATGTAGCAGATGATAGCAGCGAAGAAACCCCACCAAATGTTGCCGCTAGCAAAATAAACCACGGCACCGATGAAGGCAAAGTGCCAATAGTTCCAAAGGTCGATGTTGACCGTACGTGTGGTCTTGGTCAGTAGCATCAGGATGTTTACACCCAAACAAACCGGGATGATAAAAGCACCTACCGATGTGTTGTAGGCCACAGCCGCAGCTGCCGGCCATCCCATGTCGAATACCTTTAATTGCAGGCCGTAGATTTCGACTACCTTGCTTAGTGCCGGACCTAGACTGCTGGTCAACAATGCAGTGACTACTGACAAACCTACGAAACCGACACCTACCAACAAACCACTCTTCAGCGCCTTGCTGAACTTAATGCCGATACAAAGACCTAAAATTGTAAAGATTATAGGCATCATCACTGCTGCTCCCAAGCCGATGATGTAACCGAAAACTTGTTCCATTCTCTTGTTATTTAATTTAGTAAATGATAAAATGTTTTTGCTACGGTATGATTTAAAAACGGCTCAAAATTAAAACCTTTTCCCAATTAATCAAACAAGAAAGGCATAATTATTAGTAAAATGGACGATTTTGATACATTTTTATCGTTATCGTGCACAATTTTATTCGTTCCCGCACACGAAAATCAAATAATACACCATCTTCACCCAAAAATACACGTCGAATTCTGTGAAAATCATTATTTTTGTTGCAGAAAATTTGAATAGGTCTAATACCTCAAAAGAACAACTTCATGAAAAAGAATTCGATTTGTAAATTTATTCTATCTAGTTTATTGGTGATTTCTCCGTTGGGCATATCGGCTCAAAAGGTGAATAGTGATCAACCCTGGTCGGTGCGCATGGCTGAATCTGAAATGGTGCGTTGTCCGGAGTCTTGGCAGTTGGACTTCCAACCTAGGCTGAAATGGGACTACTGTCATGGATTGGAACTACAAGCTATGCTGGATGTATACGACCGCTATGGCGACAAAAAGTTCTATGATTATGCTTTGGCATACGCCGATACGATGGTAAACAATGATGGTACAGTCAAGATGTACAAGCGCGAGGAGTTCAGCCTCGACCGCATTAACTCCGGTAAATTCATCTTCCGCATTTACGAGCAAACAAAAGACGAAAAATATAAGAAGGCACTGGCTTTGATGCGCAGTCAGCTTGACGACCATCCGCGCAATGCCGACGGTGGCTTCTGGCACAAGAAGATATACCCCAACCAAGTGTGGCTCGACGGAATCTATATGGGTGCTCCCTTTTATGCTGAATACGCTTTCCGTAACGACCGTGTAGAAGATTATCCCGACATTGTCAATCAATTCTTGATGGCAGCCCGTCATACGTACGATCCTGCCAACGGACTGTATCGTCATGCTTGCGACGTCAGCCGGAAAGAACGTTGGTCCGACCCCGTTACCGGACAGTCCAAGCATTGCTGGGGACGTGCCTTGGGTTGGTATGCCATGGCTTTTGTTGATGCGCTCGACTTTATTCCCAAGCATGAGGCCGGACGCGATTCTATGCTCGTTATCTTTAATAATATAGCCGCTCAGGTGAAGCGTTTGCAGGATGCAAAGACGGGATTGTGGTATCAGGTGCTCGACAAGAGTGGTGAGAAGGGCAACTATCTGGAGTCTTCTTGCTCGTCCATGTTTGTATATGCCCTCTTCAAGGGAGTCCGTATGGGATATATCGACAAGTCTTATTTAGCGGTAGCATTGAAAGGGTATCAAGGCATCCTCGACAATCTTATTGAAGTGGACAAGGACGGATTGGTAAGCATTACACAGGCCTGTGCCGTAGCCGGACTGGGTGGTAAGGTTTACCGTTCGGGCGACTATGACTATTACATCAATGAAACCATTCGTTCCAACGATGCCAAAGCCGTTGGCCCGTTCATTATGGCATGTCTGGAATGGGAACATCTTCAAGAAGTAAAAGCCATCGTTAATCAGTAAGGAAATGAAAGACCGGATGAAAATTTGGTGCGTATCCGCATTGCTGTGTCTGTGCGGATCGCTGTCTCTGTCTGCTGCCGGACAGTGGAAAGATACATTGGTAGTGACTCGTGACGGTACGGGCGACTACCGAACTCTGACAGAAGCTATGGAAGGAATACGCGCCTTCATGGATTATAAAGTGACCGTCCTCATCAAGAATGGCATTTATAAAGAAAAGGTTGTGGTTCCCTCTTGGTTGCAGAATGTCGATTTCATTGGCGAAGATGCCGAAAAGACGATTATCACCTTTGACGACCATGCCAATATCAATAAGATGGGAACTTTCCGCACTTACACGGTGAAAGTAGAAGGAAATGCCATCAGCTTCAGAAATCTGACCATAGAGAACAATGCGGCCCAATTGGGACAGGCTGTGGCTTTGCATACGGAAGGCGACCGTTTGGTCTTTGTAAACTGCCGTTTTCTGGGCAATCAAGATACCGTTTACACCGGAGCACAAGATACCCGCCTTTACTTTAAGAACTGCTATATAGAAGGTACGACAGATTTTATTTTCGGTCCATCGACGGCATTGTTCGAAGATTGCACGATTCATAGCAAGCGCGATTCGTATGTGACGGCAGCTTCTACACCGGCCGATATTGCAGTGGGGTATGTCTTCAAGAATTGTAAGCTGACGGCAGCCCCTGAGGTAGATAACGTATTCTTGGGACGTCCGTGGCGTCCGTATGCAGCAACGGTGTTTATCAATTGTGAAATGGGTAAGCACATCTGCCCGGAGGGTTGGAACAACTGGCGCAATCCGGAAAACGAAAAGACTGCCCGCTATGCCGAATATGGTAGCAAAGGCGAGGGAGGTTCGATGGATAAACGGGCAAAGTGGACCAAGGCGCTGACCAAAAAAGAAGCAGCGCAATACGATGACTTGGCATACATATTTAAGATTAGCAACGGTTGGATTCCGACAGAAAACGAATAAGTGGTTATGAAGAAATATAGATTGGCATGGCTGTTTGGCCTGCTGTTGGTTCTTTCTGCTTTTAAGGCAGACAAGCCGACGATTACGATTTTTATGATTGGGGATTCTACGATGGCTAACAAGAGCTTGACAGGTGAAAATCCCGAGAGAGGATGGGGGCAGATGCTTCCCGGTTATCTGTCCGAGGATATTCGTGTGGACAATCATGCGATGAATGGACGCAGCTCCAAGAGCTTTATCAATGAAGGCCGTTGGGACAAGGTGCTTTCTCTTATCAAGAAAGGTGACTATGTGTTCATACAGTTTGGACACAATGATGAGAAACCGAAGGAGGACCGTCATACGGATCCGGGAAGTACATTCGATGACAACCTGCGTAAGTTTGTGAACGAGACACGTGCCAAGGGGGGCATTCCTGTACTTTTCAATTCCATTGTTCGTCGTAATTTCGGCACTGTTGCCAATGCAAATGTATTGCAGGATGCCGTCAATCAGGATGACTTCAGGAAAGATGCCAACCCGGATGCAAAGAAGGATGGCGTGACTGCCAATCCTACTCGCGAAGGTGATAAATTGATAGATACCCACGGTGCCTATTTGGATTCTCCCCGCAACGTGGCAAAGGAGCTGAATGTTCCCTTTGTCGATATGAACCGCATCACACACGATTTGGTAGAGGGCATGGGATCGATAGAATCCCGCAAGCTCTTCATGTGGGTGGAACCCAATACGGTGCCTGCCATGCCGAAGGGACGTGAGGACAATACCCACCTGAACGTATATGGTGGCCGCGTCATTGCCGGACTGACCGTGGATGCCATAGCCAAAGCTGTGCCCGAATTGGCTGGTTACATCCGTCATTACGACTTTGTGGTAGCTAAGGACGGAAGCGGAGACTTCTTCACCGTTCAGGAAGCTATCAATGCAGTGCCCGATTTCCGTAAGAACGTGCGTACCACTATCTTGGTTCGTGAAGGCGTGTATAAGGAGAAAATCGTAGTGCCTGAAAGCAAAATAAACGTTTCCTTGATAGGGCAGGAGGGTGCTGTGATTTCTTACGATGACTATGCCCAAAAGCTGAACCGTTTCGGTGAGGGGACCGGTACGTCCGGTTCATCTTCCTGCTACATCTATGCACCCGATTTTTATGTGGAGAACATCACGTTCGAGAATACAGCCGGTCCGGTGGGTCAGGCGGTAGCTTGTTTTGTCAGTGCAGACCGGGCTTACTTTAAGAATTGCCGCTTCTTGGGATTCCAAGATACGCTTTATACTTATGGAAAGGGATGCCGTCAGTATTACGACGAGTGCTATATTGAGGGTACGGTTGACTTTATTTTCGGTTGGTCCACAGCCGTATTCAACAAATGCCACATCCACAGTAAGAGGAATGGATATGTGACAGCTCCTTCTACTGACCAAGGACAGAAGTATGGCTATGTCTTTTATGACTGTAAACTGACTGCGGACGAGGGAGTGAACGAGGTCTATCTTTCGCGTCCATGGCGTCCGTATGCCCAAGCTGTCTTTATCCGCTGTGATTTGGGTAAGCATATTCCGGCCATCGGTTGGAACAACTGGAACAAGAAGGATGCAGAGAAGACTGTGTTCTATGCAGAATATCAGAGTACAGGCGAAGGAGCCAATGCCAAGGCGCGTGCCTCCTACTCGCATCAGTTGAAGAACTTGAAAGGATATGATATGGAGAGCATTCTTGCCGGTGATGATGGCTGGAATCCGGTGAAGAACGGGAATGCCTTACTTGATATCAAGAGATGAACCAATCTTAATGTATGTCCATGAATAATGTATAATTCCATGAAAACGAATATTCTATTTACATTACTTGCTTTATTGTTGCCTTTATCCGTTGTGGCAGAGAACTATCCTTACCGGAGCGATGTGCTTTGGGTGACTGTCCCCAATCATGCTGACTGGAATTATAAGACAGGTGAGAAGGCTACGGTAGAAGTACAATTCTATAAATACGGCATTCCGCAAGACGGGGTGACGGTAAATTATGAACTAGGTGGGGACATGATGCCCGCCGATGCTCAAGGTTCTGTAGTTCTGAAGAACGGAAAAGCTACGGTGACGGTCGGTACGATGAAGCAACCCGGTTTTCGCGATTGCCGTTTGTCGGTTACGCTGGATGGTAAGACGTATAAGCATCACATCAAGCTGGGATTCTCCCCCGACAAGATTCAGCCCTATACCCAACAACCGTCCGACTTCAAGGACTTTTGGGATAAGAACAAGGCCGAAGCAGCCAAGTTCCCATTGAAATATACAAAAGAACTGGCCGAGGAATATTGCACGGACAAGGTGGACTGTTATTTGGTGAAACTGCAACTGAACAGCCGTGGACAAGCCATCTACGGTTATCTGTTCTATCCGAAAGACGCCAAAGCAGGCAGTTGTCCCGTGGTACTTTGCCCTCCGGGAGCCGGAATCAAGACCATCAAGGAACCTTTGCGCCATAAGTATTATGCCGAACAAGGATGCATCCGTTTCGAGATAGAGATACATGGCATGAATCCTACATTGACCGATGAACAATTCAAGGAAATCAGCAATGCCTTTAATGGAAGAGAAAACGGCTATCTGTCGAATGGCCTGGAGAATCGTGACAACTATTATATGAAGCGCGTCTATTTGGGCTGTGTGCGTTGCATCGATTTACTGACCTCGCTGCCCGAGTGGGACGGTAAGAACGTGATTGTGCAAGGAGGCAGTCAGGGTGGTGCTTTGGCACTGATTACTACGGGGCTGGACGAGCGTGTTACGGCTTGCGTGGCCAATCATCCAGCGTTGAGCGATATGGCCGGCTATAAGGCAGGACGTGCAGGAGGCTATCCTCATTTCTTCCGCACGGAAGGTATGGATACGCCCGATAAACTGAAGACGATGGCCTATTACGATGTGGTGAACTTTGCTCGTCTCATCAAGGTACCCACATACATCACGTGGGGATATAACGATGATACTTGCCCTCCTACAACCAGCTATGCCGTCTATAATGTGTTGAACTGTCCGAAAGAGTCATTGGTTACTCCCATCAACGAACATTGGACGTCTGCTGATACCGAATACGGACATCTGGCGTGGATAAAGAAACATCTGAAGTAGATTTTTTTGATTTAGCATAGGCTCTAAACATTTCTATTACATTAAACAATAGTCAGGTTGGGAACGATATACAAGTTTCCCAACCTTTTTTGTGGTATTATTCCAAGTCCCTTTATTTTGTTATGCTGAGCAAAGTCGAAGCGTCGCCTTTCTTTGTGTCAGTTGGAAAAAAGGAAACTATAATGGGTCGATAGCAGTTTCTTTATAGTCCTGTATTACAGAGTCCTCAGAGAGTAGTCTTTTTGCGCAGGTACTAATATAATATTTTGTATTCTAAGATTTATTTTGTTACTTTGTGTGCATATAGGGTAAATGTGCCATATATAAAGCAACGAATCTTAAATATAATAGGAAGAATATGAAAATATCACATAAGAATTTGACTATCTGTGCTTGCTTTTTTGTGGCATTGTGGACAACAATCTGGTTGTCAGCCTGTTCTCCCAAGGATGAAACTATCCTCTATCAACTGCAACGTTTGGACGAATCTATAAAACAAAGAGATAATTATATCTTTCAAAAAGAAAAGCGTATATCCCTGTTACAAGAAAGAATAGCAACTGGTCATTTGCCGTTGGAGGAAAAATATGGATTGCTTCAGTTGTTATTCGATGAATATTCATCTTACAAGAATGATTCTATGTTTTCTTGCGCAGCTATGCTGATAAGCATAGCCGATACTCTTCAGAGTAAAGATAAGTTGGTGAATTCTTATATCGATATGGCAGAAAGCTATCTGTGGGCAGGGCTATTCAAAGAAGCGCAGGAATGTGCCAATGGAATAGACACATTGCAAACATCCTTGTCCTGACTTCGTCAATGCGCCACCCAAATTAAGATTTGTTGCCAGATATGT
>JAUNJD010000186.1 GCA_030523205.1 Bacteroides sp. | reverse complement strand
GCACGGGCAGTGCAATAGTGGTTGCACTAGTAGTGCAAAGCTTTTGCACAATGTTGCACAAATACATTGCACGGCCGAATGATGGCTTGGGGAACTAAAAAAGGGCTGCCCGAATGAGCAACCCTTCTATGTGTAGAAAATTATTTTCTATTGATAACTTTCTGCTGTTTCATTATATGAACCAACGAACGTAGCAGAAGTCCTGACGGTGAGGCAGGTCGGCATTCTTCGGATACATACGGTAAGCTACCTTGAAGCTACCGGCATTCTCCAATTTGTGCTTAGCCTGGAAGGTGTAGAGTGTACCCTCTTTCTTCACCACTTCGAACGGATCGACGGAGTAAATGTGCTGCTTACCGTCGGCAGCAGTGTAGATAGTTACCAATTCCAGACCGATAGCATCGTTCAAGCCCTTCTCGTCGATGACGTAAGTGATGGTGTATTCCTTACCGCTCTCGATGGCACCCTTCTGAAGTTCTTCAGTCTTGTCGCAAGAAACAACTTCGACGCTGTCCCACTTCTCAACTACTTCTTCCTTCCAAGCAGCGATTTCCTTGGCCTTGGCATTGTCGTTGGCAGCGAGGAAGTGGAAACGCTTAGCCTGCTTGCAGTAGAACTTGCTGAAGTAATCGTCGAGCTGACGCTTCATCGTATAGTGCGGAGCTACCTGAGCGATGGAGTTCTTGATGGTCTTAATCCAGCCTTCAGAATAACCCTTCTTATTGCGTGCATAGTAGAGCGGCAGGATTTCCGTTTCGAGGATGCTGTAAATGGTAGCGGCATCCAGCTGGTCTTGGTGTTCTTGGTTCTGGTAAGTACGCTTCTCGGTCAATGCCCATCCGGCACCTTCGCGATAGCCTTCGAGCCACCAACCGTCGAGTACGGAGAAGTTGACAACACCGTTCATCAGAGCCTTTTCGCCGGATGTACCGGATGCTTCGAGCGGACGGGTCGGCGTGTTCAGCCAGATGTCAACACCCGTTATCAGACGACGTGCCAACTGCATATCGTAGTTTTCGAGGAAGATAATCTTACCCAGGAACTCAGGACGACGAGATATTTCGATAATCTTCTTAATCAAGCCCTGACCGGCACCATCGTGCGGGTGAGCCTTACCGGTGAAGAGGAACTGTACAGGATAATCGGGGTTGTTGACAATCTTAGCCAAACGTTCCAGATCAGTGAACAGCAGGTGAGCACGCTTGTAAGTAGCGAAACGACGACCGAAACCGATGAGCAGCGCGTTAGGGTTAATCTTGTCGAGCAAGGAAACGATGCGCGAGGGGTCGCCTTGGTTCTTCAGCCAAGTTTCACGATATTGCTTGCGAACGTAGTCGATAAGCTTGTTCTTCAGAGCCATGCGGGTCTTCCAGATTTCTTCATCGGGCACGTCGTAGATGGCCTTCCAAATCTTTTCGTTAGACTGGTCGTACCAGAAGTTTTCGTCGAAGTGAGCGGCATACAGCTGCTTCCATTCGGTAGCACTCCATGTGGGGAAGTGTACACCGTTGGTAACGTAGCCCACGTGCATCTCTTCGGGGAAGTAACCCTTCCAGATGGGAGCAAACATTTCCTGAGAAACCTTGCCGTGCAACCAGCTTACACCGTTGACTTCCTGCGAAGTGTTGCAAGCGAAGATAGACATACAGAAACGTTCGCCCTTGTCGCCCGGATTGTTGCGGCCGAGGTCCATAAGGTCGTCCCAGCTGATGCCCATCTTGGCGGGATAGCCACCCATGTACTTGCCGAAGAGGCCTTCGTCGAAGTAGTCGTGACCGGCAGGTACGGGAGTGTGTACGGTGTAGAGGGAAGAAGCGCGTACCAGTTCGATAGCTTGGTCGTAAGTCAGGCCGCTAGCCACGTAGTCGCAGATGCGCTGTACGTTGATAAGGGCGGCGTGTCCTTCGTTGCAGTGATAAACATCCTTCTTGATGCCCAACTTCTTCAGCGTCAGCATACCACCAATACCGAGCAGGATTTCCTGCTTCAAGCGGTTTTCCCAGTCGCCACCATAGAGTTGGTGCGTGATGGGGCGGTCATACTCGCTGTTCATCTCGTTATCCGTATCGAGGAGGTAGAGAGAGATACGACCTACGTTGACGCGCCATACGTTGGCATGTACGTAGTAGTCCAGATAAGGAACGTCAACCACTACCTGCTCGCCGTTCTCGTCAACCACACGGTCGAGAGGCAACTGACCGAAGTTCTGAGCCTCGTAGTTGGCAATCTGCTGACCGTCCATAGACAGCGTCTGAGTGAAGTAACCATAACGGTAGAGGAAACCGACAGCACACAAATCAACATTGCTGTCCGAAGCTTCCTTCAGGTAGTCGCCGGCCAATACGCCCAGACCACCGGAGTATATCTTAAGAACATGCGTCAAACCATATTCCATGCTAAAGTATGCAACGGAAGGACGTTTCTTATCGGGCTCCACATCCATATACGTGCGGAACTTGGAGTAAACATCTTCCATTCTACGAAGAATGACCTTATCATTCGCCAAGGCTTCGAGCTTCGCATAACTCATGCGTTCGAGCAAAAGTACGGGGTTCTGTCCGACTTCTTTCCACAGAGCGGGATCAAGGTCTTTGAACAACTCGGTGGCTTCATAGTTCCAAGCCCACCAAATGTTGCGTGCCAGTTCAGACAATTTCTCCAATTCGGCCGGAATGTGGGATTTTACATTCACATCCTTCCAATTCGGCGTGTTTACATTACTAACTTTAATCTTCATATTTCAATATTTGATTGATTAATAATTTCTTTCTCCTAGCTGACGCTTCATGGCGTTGCGCAGGGCAACGTCGTAAGCCTCATAATAATATTGTATAAAGTATTTCCACAAAGCTTGCTCGGCCACCTGACCTGCCCGCTTGCGTATCTCCTTGATTTCGTCGGCAGACTTCGACGAAAAGTACGAAATGGTATCCTTAATGCCATCGGCCACTTCGGAGTAGTTGTAGTCCGAGCGGTGAATCACCTCTACCCCATCGTCAATGCCACACTGATTCTTCAGGCTGTTCACCCACAAGCCAAAGCCTGCAAGGTCGGTAGTGATAGTGGGCACGCGGAAAGCCACGCTCTCCAGCGGCGTATATCCCCACGGTTCGTAGTAGGAAGGATAGACGCTGAGGTCTTCGCCCAAAATGATATCGTAATAGTGCTTGTTGAGTATGCCGTCTCTACCGTCGAGGTAGCAGGGCACGAAGATGACCTTCACCTTATCTTCTACACGATTGCCCATGCCGAGGTACTTCAGCATATCGAGCACTTGGTCGTGCGTCATGTTCTTCAGCCAGTGAGTGATGAAGGGACACTGCAGGGGAGTATCGAATTTGCCGTCTTTCTTCTTCATGCGTGCTTGCAGGTCTTCGCGGGGATCTCCCACCCAACCGGGTACGTTAACGAAAGCAAGCACTTTTTTCTTCAGATTCTTGTCGCGGTTCAAGCGGTTCAGCGATTCAAGGAATACGTTGATTCCCTTGTTCTTGAACTCGTATCTTCCGCTCGTACCAATAATCAGCGTACTGTCGTCAAGGTTGTCGCCCAGCAGACAGTTGGCCAAACGGAGCATGGCAGAACGGGCACGCTTGCGCTTGCCGGTAAAGGTGGCGCCCTTCGGAACGAAGTCATCCTCGAAACCATTCATCAAAATGACATCAGCAGGCTTGTCGAGCAATTCCTTGCACTCGTTATTGGTGATTTCGCTGACCGTCGTAAAGCAGTCAACGTAGTGTGCAGTCTGCTTCTCGATGGAGTGCTTGGACTGCATATTCAGTTCCTGTGCCATCTGGTCGCCGTTGTAGGCAAAGAGATAGTCGTAGAGCGGCTTGTTGTTGCCGGCAATGGAACGTCCGATGGAAGTGGCGTGAGTAGTAAAGATGGTAGCAATCTCGGGCACAGCGGTCTGCAAGTACAAGGCTCCCATACCTGTCATCCATTCGTGTGCCTGAAAGACGACTTTATCCGTATCGGTCAGATTATAATGGTAGAAGCTCTCTACCACTTTTCCTGCCGCGTATGCAAACATGGAGGCTTCGTCGTAGTCGCCATACGCATGAAGGGAATCGACCTGATAGTGATTCCACATTTCTGTATAAATCTCATTTTTTTGTTGGAAGAAGGGTTGAAAGTCAACCAACAAGACAATCGGTTCGCCCGGAATGTTCCAGCGACCTACGCGGACAGAAAGATGGTCTTTCTCCGCAGCATGTTCCTTCCATGCAGCACATAAGTTGTCAGACTCGACAAACAAGGGATTCTCTTTACCTTTCCAAAAATCAGGCCCTATAAAAAACACCCTATCGCGAAACTTTGCCTGCAACGTGTTTGCCCTCGTGGACAAAACCGTGTAAATGCCGCCTACTTTATTACATACTTCCCAACTCGCTTCGAAGATGTAATCGGGGGTCAGTAGTTCTTTAGCCATAACTATGTTTTATTTCTCTTTCTCAATAATGCGTGCAAAAGTACGCATTATTCTTTGAAAAATAGCCTTTTAATCGAAAAAACTGATAAAACTTATCAAAACTACCGTCTATCGGGCTGTGAGGCATACGGAGAAGGGGTGTGCCAAAATCGGGAATGTATTATTTTTGTCATTTTGAAGCAATCGAAGCATCTTTTCCCACAGATTGTGAAGAAAAGATGTTTCGATTCAGACCAGCATGACAGGACATCTAGGCATTTATTGCCGCTTTGATAAATTCCCATCAATCTCTTTCAACAATTCTTCGACCGCCGTACGCAACTGGGTGTCTTCACCGGTCACAATGGTTTCGGGCGAATTGGCCACTTCGATATCTGGATTGAGCTGGGTATTCTCCAGATAGCTGCCATCGGGCAAACGATAGCCGACGATGGGGATGCCAAAGACGATGGAAGGGTCTTGCGTGCGCTCCCACGACACACTGGTCATGGTGCCGGGCACAGGCATACCGACCAACTTACCCAATCCGCAGTGCTTATAAACCCACGGTGTGCCGTGTGCATTGGAGTAATTGGACTCACACGTCAGCATAATGGACGGCTTGTTCCAGCGACGGCTGGGCATATCGCAAGCTTCGCGTCCGCGAACCACCTGCGTGAAATACTTCTTGCCACTGAACAGCACTTCTACATCTTCGTGCAAGCGGCCACCACCATTGAAGCGGGTGTCGATGACAATGCCCTCGCGATTGTTGTAGCGACCCAGCACATCCGAATAGACGGTACGGAAACTGGCATCGTTCATGGCCTGAATGTGCACATAGCCCAAACGACCGTTCGACCACTTATCCACATCGGCAGCTCGGCGATGTACCCAACGGTTGTAGAGCAAAGACGAGCAGGCAGTCGGCGAAATGGGCATGACCACTTCGTCCCAACAGTTGCCCGTGGCCGGATTGCGGAAGGAAACGAGCGTCTTGCGTCCAGCCTTGCCATTGAGCAAGGTGCTGAGGTCGGTGTCCTGACTGATGACAACGCCATCGATTTTCTCGACCAACGTCCCGACACTCACTTGCGAGGAAGCACGGTCGAAGGGTCCCTTCTCTACCACTTCGGATACGCGCATACCGCTTCCGGTATAGTCCCAATCGAAGAGCAATCCCAGCGAGGCTGTCTGTTCGTTGGGTAGCTGAGGAGTATAGCGTCCGCCGGTATGCGATACATTGAGTTCGCCCAGCCATTCGCTGAGCAATTCGGCAAAGTCGTAATTGTTGTCGATGTGCGGAAGGAATTGGCGGTAGGCCGCTGTCATGGCTTCCCAATCGACGCCATGCATGGCTTGGTTGTAGAAACGCTTCTTTTCCTGCACGTATATATGCTGGAAGATGTAGGCACGCTCAGCGGCAGCATCCATCTCGAACTTGGCCTTGAAGACGATGGGCTTCAGCTTATCGCCGGCTACTTCCAGCCGCTTCATGCTTCCGCCGCCCAATAGGAAGATGTTCTTTCCATCCTTATCGGCTTGCAGGTTGCTCCAGCCTCCGTCAGCCTTGTTGATGAGTTTGGTCTCCTTACTGCGCAGATCCAGCTTCCAGAGGTCGTATCCACTCTCAAAGGAAGCCAGATAGTAGAGCGATTCACCATCTTTGCTGATGATAACTCCTCCCAAACTGGAGGAATTGGGAGTGAGGCGAACAATGCGATCTTCGATACCGTTTGGTTCCACCACAATGTCTTTCACGTTCTCTTCAGTGGTTTCATCGTTTTCTTTTTTATCTTTACCGGATTTCTTTTTATCGGCTTTGGACGATTTTCCGTCTTTATTCTTGTCGTTGTCTTTCTTCTGGCTTTCCTCCAGCTCCTTCAGCAGCTCATAGTCTTCCTTGCTCAAGCGGAAGCGGTCGTAGGCATCGCGATTAAGAAATATCAGCATGGCATCTTCCTGCGAGCCCCACGAGGCGTGTGCCCTCATGCCATAGCGTTCGGTCTTGAAAAGAATGGCATTGCCATCGAGGGCAAAACGGGGCGATTCACTCGCATATCCGCTATTGGTCAGGTTTAGAATTTCTCCCTTGCCATCGGCGCTCACCAGTCCGATGTCGGAATAAGGGTCATGACGGTTGCCGGTAAATTCGAGGGTAAACCATTTGCCGTCGGGCGACCAACTGTATTCAAATCTTCCTCCGGTGCTGTAACAGGTACTACCGTCGGTTATCTGACGCACACGCTTCGTCTGGAGATTCACCACCATCAGTCTGGTACGGTCTTCGATAAAAGCCAGCTCTGTGCCATCGGGCGAGAATTGCGGCCAAGCACGTTCCACGCTGTCGGAAGACAGCAACGGCTCTTCGTCGATAAGGGTGGCGTTGGAGAAGTTAGGGTCTTCATCGCGCACAATCTTTGCAATGAAAAGTTGCCAGATGCCGTTGCGCTCGCTGGCGTATGCCAACGAACGACCGTCGGGGGCAAAGGTCAACCCGACCTCCTGCTGAGGGGTATGGGTAATCTGTTTCGTAGTAGCATAGTCGGTGGAAGTAACAAACACCTCCCCACGGATAACAAACGCCACTTGCTTGCCATCGGCTGAAGCGACGGCAGAGGTTGCCCCCGATGAATAGTCGAAATGCATGGGCAATGTATGCTGATCGCACACCAAATCGATGGCAACCTTGCGGGGAGTGCCGTCGGAGGTCTGCGTATAAATCTCACCTTCGTAAGTGTAGCAGAGCGTCCCCTTTCCATCGATGGAAAGGAAACGGACGGGATGCGTGCGGAAGTGGGTTACAGGCTTCACGTCCTGCGGGCTGTCGAGCAGAAAGGAATAAACGTTGAACGAACCGCCATCACGCTCGCTCAGCAGATAGACCGTTCTTCCATCGGGCGAAAAGACGGGATTACGGTCTTCACCGGCACGATGGGTCAGGTTTGTATGTGTCTTGGCAGATGCATCGTATAGCCATACGTCGCGCGTAATGGAAGAAGTGTGGTGCTTGCGCCATTCGCTTTCGCCACCTTTGCGGTCTTGATAGACAAACTTATCGCCCGTCGGTGCATAGCAAACGGCTTCGGCCGGAGTAGCAAGCAGCTGTGTAACACGTCCGCCGGAAACGGGCACTTGATATAGTTCCGTCATGGAAGAGGCCGGAAACAAAGCACTTGACGCGGGATCCTGTATGTTGGCCGTAAAGAGCACCTGCTTGCCGTCGGGACTGAACGTCACCGGCAGTTCGCCCGCCGAATGGGACGTAAGGCGACGGATATTGCCTCCGTCGGCCGACATTGCATAAATATCGAAATTGCCCCGCTGATCGCTGGCAAAGGCTATCGTCTTGCCATCGGGCGACCAAATGGGATTGCACTCATAACTCTCGCGCGTAGTAAGCTGCGTGGCTTTTCCGCCTACAGAAGCAACTTTGTAAATGTCTCCCTTGTAGCAAAAGAGTATCTGACTGCCATCCGGCGAGATACATACGTCACGTAACCATAGAGGAGTTTCGGCCTGAACAGTCGCAGCACCCAAGGCCAATGCGAATGCTGCAAGTATTCGTTTCATTTGCATA
>JAUNJD010000185.1 GCA_030523205.1 Bacteroides sp. | reverse complement strand
GCATTGTGAAAGATGCCTTGGATAGTCCCTTGATTGGTGTAAGTATTGTTCTCAAAGGAACGACTCAAGGAGTCATCAGTGATGTAGATGGAAGATTTGCATTATCGGCCAAACAAGGTGATGTATTGCAAATCAGTTATGTGGGCTATGTCACTCAAGAGGTGAAAGTTGATGGGAATAAACTTCTGCAAATCACGATGCAGGAAGATTTGTTGAACTTGGAAGAAGTGGTCGTAGTCGGTTATGGTACACAGAAGAAGGTGAATCTTACGGGTTCTGTCTCCAGTGTTTCTTCCGATGCACTCGAAAGTCGTCCTATCACACAGGCTTCTCAAGCGTTGTCAGGTCTGGTCAGTGGTGTGACTATCAGCCAGTCATCCGGTAGTCCGGGCGGTGACCAAGCAACAATTAGAATTCGTGGCTTGGGTACATTCTCTGGTGCAGGTTGTGATCCTTTGGTGTTGATTGACGGCTTGTCCGGTTCCATTAATGATGTGGACCCCAACAACATTGAGACTATTACTGTATTGAAAGATGCGGCTTCGGCGGCCATCTATGGAACAAGAGCAGCCAATGGAGTGATTCTGATTGAAACAAAGCGTGGTAAGAAAGGAAAGATTCAAGTATCGTATAACGGATATGTAGGAGTTCAGCGGGCTACGGAATTGCCTGACTTACTGGACTCATGGGATTATGCGACCTTGAAGAACGAGGCCGACATCAATGGAGGTGGTTCTGCCACTTATACCGATGCCGAGATAGAACTCTTCAGAAATGGGACTGATCCAGACAACTATCCTAATGTAAATCACATGAAAGACTTGGTTACATCGGGAAGCGGATTCCAAACCGGACATAATGTGTCGTTTTCGAGTGGTACAGATAGATTGTCGTATATGTTTTCGATGGGATATTTGCGCCATGAAGGTATCGTTGCTAAGAACGACTATACGAAATATAATTTCCAACTAAATGTGGACAACCAAATTTTGAGTAATTTGTCGCTGAAGGCTAGTTTTAGCGGATATACTTCGCAGACCAACGAACCTTATACGGGTGATGGTGATATGAACCGTATGATTGGTATGTCCGTACGCGAGAATGCTGCTATCCCGGGACGTAAAAGCGATGGTACATACGGATACCAAGACCTGTTCTGTCCCGAAGGCTGGATGGATAGTCAATCTTTCCTGCAAGACAATTACAAGAATCTGTTGGCTGGTGTAGAAGTGTCGTGGGAACCTTTGAAAGGACTCGTATTGAGTGGAAAGGTAGGATATAACTATACGACTTATTATAATAAGAAATATATCTCTGAGCTAGTGTTTGATGAGAACTATACCTATTCACCCAATAGCTTGAATGTATCTAATGGAAACGAGAATCTGACAACGTTGCAATTCTTGGCCAAATATGGAAAGACATTCAACAAGGAGCATCGTCTTGACGTGATGTTCGGTATTTCCCAAGAATCCTTTCTGGGGTGAATCTTATCGTGAAAATTTTCCGAACGATGAACTGTATGAACTGAACGCCGGTTCCAGTGAAGGACAGTCGGCGACAGGCTCTGGTGGTGAGTGGGCTTTGCGTTCATTCTTTGGACGCATCAACTATTCGTTTAAAGATAGATATTTGGTCGAGATTGATGCGCGCTACGACGGGACATCGCGTTTCCCCTCTAGCGGTCGTTGGGGATTGTTCCCGTCTGTATCACTGGGTTGGAGAATGTCGGAGGAGAACTTTATCAAGGACAACTTTGACTGGATTGACAATCTGAAAATCAGGGCTTCATACGGTGAACTTGGCAACCAGAATATTGGTAACTATCCGTATCAGAACTCTGTTTCTTTAGGAGTAGATTATCCCTTTGGAGGTTCTATGTCTTCGGGTGCGGCGGTAGAAACACTGGCCAATAGTGATATTACATGGGAGAAAACCGCTGTTTTCGACTTAGGTTTTGACTTGACAGTATTGAAAGGCAAATTTAATTTTGTGTTTGACTACTTCAATAAGAAAACCACTGGCATCTTGTACAATATCTCTGCATCCGATGTATTGGGTATGACACCATCGGAAGTTAATGCAGCTTCGGTCAAGAACTACGGCATTGAGTTGGCGTTGAATTACCATGAAACGATTGGCAAGTTCAAACTGCATCTTTCACCCAATTTCTCCTATTACTGCAATAAGGTCACTTCATTGGCGAATGGTGCTACTCAAGATATAGACCAAGGTTTGTTTGTTGGTGAATCGTTGAACTCCATTTATGGTTATGTGGCCGATGGTTTGTTTATCGATGAAGATGATATCGACAGTTATGCATCGCAGCCCTATACAGCAGAAGCGGGTTTTATACGTTATAAAGATATCAGCAGTGCGGACGGAACACCTGATGGTGAGACAAACTCTACATACGACCGGAAAGTGCTGGGATCTACTTTGCCTAAGTTCAGCTACGGTATGACTATTGCCGGAGAATATAAGGGGTTTGACTTTTCCATTCTGCTGCAAGGCCTGGGAGGCTACAAGAAGCAGATGGGAACATATCAGGCATACGCATTCTATAACAGTGGAAATATTCAACGCTGGCAAGCTGATAACAGATGGACAGAAGATAATCCGGATAGAAATGCCGAGTATATCAAACTGACTTCTTTGAATGGTAATTCCGGTGCTCTCTTGACTTCTACTTATTGGTTGCGTAATGGTTCTTTTTTGCGTGTAAAGAATGTGCAGATAGGTTATACGCTTCCTTCCAAACTGATTCAGAAATTTCATATCAGTAGAGCGCGTGTCTATCTAAGCGGCCAGAATCTTTTTTGCTTCGACAGTTTCTACGAAGGATGGGATCCGGAGTTGAATCAAGGACAAAGCTTTTATCCATTGACAGCAGTATATACCTTGGGAATCAATCTTAATTTCTAATTCTAAAAAATAATAAGCGATATGAAACGATATATAAAGAAATTAGTAAATGTGCTGGTCTATACACTGATGATATGTGTTATGCCTTCGTGTTCCGACAGCTTTTTTGATAAGCAACCTTTGGATGAAGTTTCTGATGAAACTTTTTGGCTGAATGAGAGTGACGCACAGATGGCACTGACTGCTTGTTACAACCATGGTTACGGTTGGATGGGACTTTCGTTTTGGGGACCCCGCCCCATGCTGTGGCTCGACCTTATGGCAGGCTTCGGTTCGGAAAAGGAAGAATATCCCGATAGTGTGACAAACGGTGACTTGACTTCTTCCAATTGGGTTGTAGGTGATTACTGGTCGAATACTTGGACAGCTATTGTGCGATGCAACAATTTCTTGGATCATATCAATGATATTGAAATGGATGACGATACGCGTGAGCGCATGATAGCCGACATACGTGTCTTGCGGGCTTATCATTATTTTTGGTTGGCTATATTTTGGGGCGATGTGCCTTTGGTCACTACCGTACTATCGCTGGAGGAAGCCAACAGTGTAAGCCGTACGGATGTCAGCCAGATTTGGGATTTTGTAGAGTCTGAACTTTCGGAAAGTGCTGAAGTGCTTCCAGAAACAGTGTCGGATTCAGAGCTGGGACGTATGACAAAGGGTGCTGCGTATGCCATCTTGGGACGTGCTCAAATGGCACAAGAAGAATGGGAGGCTGCTGCCGCAACCTATAAAACGATTATCGACCTTGGTGTATATACGATACAAGATAGTTTTCAGGAACTGTTTTGGGAATCGAACGAGTATAGCGACGAGATTATTCTAGCGTCTCAGTATTTGGAAGATGATTTTTATCATGTGTTGCCGCAATATCTTTATCCTGAGGTGAATGGTGGTTGGCATCAGTTCTCGCCTTATAACGAGCTGGTCGAGCGTTTTGAATGTACTGACGGACTTACAATAGACGAATCGCCTCTTTACAATGAAGATGAACCTTACGAAAACAGAGACCCGCGTATGCTATATACGGTGATGATTAACCGTAAAAGTTCCTTTAATGGGCAGCTATTTATCTCGGAACCGGGTAGTGGTTCATCAGATGCCATATCCAAATATTCGCAGTGGAGCGGCTATTCCATAGCAAAGTTCATGGATGGTAGTTTTGATGGAAACCTTATGAACTATGGTGGTAATTTCATCCTGATCCGGTACCCAGAAGTCTTGTTGAGCTATTTGGAATGTATGCTTGAAGCCGGTGAAACCATCACACAGTCGTTACTGGACGAGACGGTGAACCTGGTGCGCGGACGCGAGTCGGTCAATATGCCGGCTGTGACCGAAACCGATACTGACGAACTACGAGAGATTGTACGTCGTGAACGTTCTACAGAACTGGCTTTTGAGGGACTGCATTATTACGACATCCTGCGCTGGGGCATAGGAAATGAAGAACTGAACAGACAGTTTACGGGAATGAAGTTGACAACCGATCCGGATAACTATACTGTCCGTTCGGTTGATGATGATGGTTATGCGCTTTGCCAGACCAGAGTGTTTGTAACGGGAACCAGCGAGCTGTGGCCCATCCCTCTGTCCGAGATTCAGTTAAATTCCAACCTTACCCAGAATCCGGGATATTGATAATTGAATAGAAGCAACTATGAATGATGGATATTCAGTGAAAGAGTTTTGTGTACCAACGAAACGTTATTGCCAAACATTGAGTTTAAAAAATAATCCGGCGTTGATTGCTGAGTATCGTAGGGTACATAGTCAGACGGAAGCCTGGCCCGAGATTCGGGCAGGCATCCGTTCAGTAGGCATATTGGAAATGGAAATCTACATACAGGGGCATCAGCTCTTCATGATTGTAGAGACGCCTGCCGATTTTGACTGGGAGATGGCAATGGAAAGGTTGGCTCATCTGCCCCGTCAAGAAGAGTGGGAACAGTTTGTCTCGCGATTTCAGGAGTGCGCTCCTGAGAGCACTTCGGCCGAGAAATGGAAAATGATGGAACGTATGTTCTATCTGTACGATTGATGTCGGAAGCGTTTTGTCGATATTGTCCTATAACAGAACGCTTTTGTGAGGCAGTAGCCCAAGCAAACGTATTATTTTTGTACTATCTTAAAAAAGGAATGTATGATGGTTTACAATGAAATAGGGAAGACAGGCATGAAGGTTTCCTGTCTGAGTTTTGGAGCATCGTCTTTGGGCGGTGTGTTCCGGGGTATCAAGGAAGAAGAAGGCATCAAGGCCGTGTTTACAGCCATTGACAGGGGCATGAACTTCATCGATGTATCTCCTTACTACGGACACTACAAGGCCGAAACCGTGCTGGGGAAGGCTTTGAAAGAGATTCCGCGCGACAAGTATTACCTCTCGACCAAGGTGGGACGTTACGGAGAGAACGGAGTGAATACGTGGGACTACTCGGGAAAGCGGGCAACCGAAAGCGTTTACGAAAGTATGGAGCGGCTCCATGTAGATTACATCGACCTGATTAATGTGCACGACATTGAGTTTGCCGACCTCAACCAAGTGGTGAACGAAACATTGCCGGCTTTGGTGGAGCTTCGCACAAAGGGAGTGGTGAAGCATGTGGGAATCACCGACTTGCAGCTGGAAAACCTGAAGTGGGTGATTGAGCACAGTGCGCCGGGCGTGGTGGAAAGCGTGCTTAACTTCTGCCACTACAGCTTGAACGATGAGAAGCTGACCGACTATTTGGACTTCTTCGAAGCGCACGGCGTGGGCATCATCAACGCTTCTCCCCTGTCCATGGGGCTGTTGTCGCAGCGCGGGGCACCGGCGTGGCATCCGGCACCACAGTCGTTGGTAGAGGCTTGCCGGAAGGCTGTGGAACATTGCAACAGTCGGAATTACCCCATCGAGAAACTGGCCATGCAGTATTCCGTCAGCAATCCGCGCATCGCCACCACTTTGTTCAGTTCGGCCAATCCGACCAATGTAGAAAAGAATATTGCCTTTGTGGAAGAACCCATTGACTGGAACCTCGTTCATGAAGTCCAAGATATTATCGGCAATCAGATGAGGGTCAGCTGGGCTAATTCGTAAAGGCGTTCAAGACACTTAAATAGGTATTATACTATATATCATGAAAATCATTGATGCACATTCTCATCTGTGGCTGAGTCAGGACACGATGGTCGAAGGTCTGCCTATCTACACGACGGCGAACGGACGTTCCATGTTCTTGGGCGAAGAGAAGCAGATGTTGCCTCCGTTCATGATAGACGGACGCAACTCGGCGGAAGTCTTCCTGTCCAATATGGATTATGCCCAAGTGTCGGCGGCCGTTGTGGTGCAGGAGTTTATCGATGGCAATCAGAATGATTACCTGCGCGAAGTCAAGCGGCAGCATCCCAACCGCTTCTTTGTCTTCGGTTTTTGCGATTACCGGAAGTCCGGATACTTGGAAGAGGCTCGGCGGTTGATAGATGATGACACGTTTGGCGGCATGGCCATTCCGGCTCACCGCATGATAGGCAGCGACGGGCGAATAAGCCTGAACAGCGACGAGATGATGCAGATGTTCCGCTACATGGAGCAGCGGAAGAAGATTCTATCCATCTGCCTAGCCGATGACGATATACAGCTGGGTGAGATGGAGGAGATTATTCAGGAATGTCCTACACTGAAGGTGGCGGTGGGGCATTTGGGCATGGCAACTACGCCGGGCTGGCGGAAGCAGATAGAACTGGCCCTGCATCCGCAGGTGTTTATCGAGGCAGGAGGCATCACTTGGCTGTATCACGATGAGTTCTATCCTTACCCTGGTGCCGTGCGTGCCATCAGGCAGGCAGCCGACTGGGTGGGGATGGATAAGCTGATGTGGGGGTCGGACTATCCCCGCACGATAACGGCCATCACCTACCGTATGTCGTACGACTTTGTATTGCGGTCGGACGAACTGACCGAGGCCGAAAAGGAACTGTTTATGTATCAGAATGCCCAGTCGTTCTATGGCTTCCGGCATTTGGTGTCGTTGCCTTACATCAGGAATATGTCCGAGTAGCATTTTGAGAATATCTATTTGTAAAACATATATTTCAGAAACAGGAAAAATGAAAGCAATTCAGATAGCCAAACCATTCAGCATGAAGGTGGTGGAGGTAGATAAGCCGGAACTTCATGCGGGTGAGGTATTGTTGAGGATTTGTTATGTAGGATTCTGCGGCTCCGACCTGAATACTTTCTTGGGTCGGAACCCCATGGTGAAACTGCCGGTTATACCCGGGCATGAGATAGGCGCAACGATAGAGGCGGTGGGCAGCGGAGTGCCCGATACGTTGCAGGTAGGAATGAGCGTGACGGTCAATCCTTATACCAATTGCGGACATTGCTCATCGTGTCGCAATGGCAAGGTGAATGCGTGTACGCATAACGAAACGTTGGGAGTGCAGCGGAACGGAGCCATGGCCGAGTATCTGGTAGTGCCTTGGCAGAAAGTGATTCCGGCTGAAGGGATGGAACCCAAGTATGCGGCGCTGATAGAACCGATGAGCGTAGGATTCCATGCCGTGTCGATGGGCGACGTGACCGACAGCGATGTGGTCATGGTTATAGGTTGTGGCATGATAGGAATGGGTGCCATTATCCGTGCTTCCTTGCGCGGGGCTACGGTGGTGGCCGTCGATTTGGATAACGAGAAGCTGGAGCAGGCTCGCGCCGTGGGTGCCCGCTACGTGATAAATTCGCAGGAAGAAGACGTGCACGAACGATTGAACCGGATAACCCGAGGGCTGGGACCGGATGTGGTCATCGAGGCCGTGGGTAGTCCGGCCACCTACGTGTTGGCAGTGGATGAGGTGTCGTTCACCGGACGGGTGGTCTGCATAGGCTATGCCAAGACCGAAACGGCCTTTCAGACAAAACTGTTTGTGCAGAAGGAACTAAGCATTCATGGTTCGCGCAATGCCTTGCCGGAAGACTTTAGGGCAGTAATTCATTATCTGTTGCGCGGCGTTTGTCCGCTCGACAGTCTGATTACTCGCGTGGTGAAGCCCGAGGAAGCCGAATCCGCCGTGAAGGAATGGGGCGATGCGCCGTCGAAAGTGTTCAGAATATTAGTCGATTTTAGCTCTTCGGAGACTTTGCTATAATTTACGAACGATGGTCCTGTTGGGCCGAATTTCTTGGCGAAGATGGGTTACTTCAGTCTCATA
>JAUNJD010000184.1 GCA_030523205.1 Bacteroides sp. | reverse complement strand
CCTTGTTAACTAACTTGTTCCCTTGTCAACTTGTTGACTTGTTCCCTTGTTAAACTTAAATCAGTGATTTGATAAAGAATACAACAACCACCAAGGCGAAGCATGCAACAACGATAGTGGAGTAGATGTTGGAGATGCACTTCCAACGGTTAATCCAAATCTTGTTGTTCCAGCCCAGTGTCTGCATGGAACTCCAGAAGCCGTGAGTGAGGTGGAACCACAATGCTACCAGCCAGATGAGGTAGAGCACTACGAATACCGGATTGCTGAACGTGTTCTGAATGTGGTGAACACCGTTGGCGGCATAAACCAGCGTGAGAGTGTCGGCGTGTGCGCCCAGTTGGTGCATTACTTCGGGCAACATCATTTTCGACCAGAAGTTAACCAGGTGCAAGCCCAGACCTACGATGACGATGAGACCCAGCACGAGCATGTTCTGCGATGCCCATTCTACGGTCTTCGGCTTCTCAACCACCGCATAGCGTTCGCTACCGCGAGCCGTACGGTTTTGCATTGTCAACCAGAAAGCGTAGATGATGTGGATGATGAACAGCACCGCCAAGGCACCTGTACCCACCAACGCATACCAGTTTGCTCCCAGGAACTCACAAACCATGTTGTATCCCTCGGCCGAGATCAATGCAACAAGGTTCATCGCCATGTGAAATGTCAGAAACAGGATAAGGGCGATACCCGTTACGCTCATCACCACTTTCCTTCCTACAGATGAATTACTTAACCACATAAATGATTGAATTTAAGTTATTTAATAGTTAGAAAATATTCTCATTCAGAAACATGTCACTATTTCTCTGCAAAAATAGAGTAAATCCCGTTATTAAGCAAACAATTAAAGAAATAATTCCGTAATAAGAGACAGGTTGTTGGATATATATTTCCCACGCGACAGCCATATATGCCTGACGCGAGGAAGATATATATCCGACGTGAGGGAAATATAGCGCCAACAGGAGGGAAATATAGGGCCTTACTCCCGTGTCTTGATGATGCTGAGTTTCTCGCCGTTGGCCGCACGCTTGCGCAGCGAGCGGGGCGTGTCGCCGAAGGAATCCTTGCAGAAGTGGGCGAAGTGGGACAGCGAGTCGAAGCCGTAGCGTGTGCTGATGACGTTGATGCGCTGTTTCGTGAATTGCAGGTCTTCCAGTATGCCCTCGCGCTTTTTGGCCAGAATCCACTCATAGACGGGCACGCCGTACATATTCTTGAACAGGCGGCGGAAGGTGGTAGTGGTGTATCCGCCCAGATGGGCAAAATCTTCCACATTCTTCACCTTGTCGTAGTTCTGCATCACGAAGTAGTGGAAACTCTCCGTATAGGTGCTGATGGGATAGAAGAAGGTGATCATCTGATAGAGCGGATAATAGTGCATCAACAGATAGACCAGCTCCTGACACTTGATTTCGATGTACTTGTCGAACGGCTCCGCCTCTTGCAGATAGTCGGCCATGTCGGTCAGGAAGTGCTCCAGCTTGGGGATGGTGATGAGGGGGGTGTAAGTAAGGGGGGCTTCCGAACGTTCCAGTATCTTCTTGTATTCGGCTTCGCAAATGATGGGAAGCTCCGTGAAGCGATAGACGAGGTATCTCACGTCTGTAAGCGCCAGCAGCTCTATCTTCGAGCCGATGGCTTGCAGGATGAACTGATTGCCTTGCAGCGTGGTACCGGGGTATTCGTCGCTGTTGACCAGCAATTCACCTTTCAACACAAAAATCATGCAGTTCTGCGTGCACTTCTCGGCAGCGAAATGCTGTCCTTTGCCATAACGGCAAAGCTCCAGCACGCCCTCCTGTGCCTTCGAACCCAATGCATTGTCACTACTTTGTTGACTGTTAGTGTGCGTATTGTCTGCTGACATGAACTTAATAGGTGATAAAACGTTAGTAATGGCAACAAAGATAGGCTTTTTTTATGAAAACTCTGCCAAAATGTGACATCTTTGTGCATGATTTTGCAGTAACAAGGCCTCCGGAAGCTACAAACAGGCCCGAAAGAAGAGTTTTTGGAACGATTTGTTGTATATTTGCAACGCACTAATTGATAATGGTTAACCACACTAATTGACGAAGGTTTATGAAGAGATTTGCTTTTTTCCTGTGTTTCATCTCCCTGATTGCATCTTGTGCCTCCGCACAGAACTGGGACATCAACACACTGCACCGCGTAAACAGCTGGGACGGCAAGTTCGTCCGCAATTATAATAAGGTAATATCGCGCACGGAACCTTACATCGCCGTGGGCGTACCGGTGGCCATGGCCGTGGCGGCATGGATAAAGCATGACAAGGGCTTGCTGAAGGATGCCGTGTACGTGGGCACCAGCGTGGCGGGCGCCTTTGTGGTGACCTACGGACTGAAGTACATCGTGGACCGCGACCGTCCTTACGACCGCTATCCCGACCGCGTTCATGCTTACAGCCACGAGAGCAGTCCTTCCTTCCCCTCGGGGCACACGGCGACGGCCTTCGCATTGGCCACCTCGCTCAGCATCAAGTACCCCAAATGGTACGTCATAGCCCCTTCGGCCCTGTGGGCGTGCTCGGTGGGCGTATCGCGCATGAACGAGGGCGTGCACTATCCGTCGGACGTGCTGGCGGGCGCAGCCATCGGTGCCGGATGCGCGGTGGCCAACATCTACATCAACAAATGGCTGAACAAGTGGTTGTTCGGGGATTGACCTACCGGATTATCGTCTCGTAGATGCCGTCGTTCAGCACCTTCAGGGCTTGCTGTACGCTGCGGTTGGTGGTATTCATCACTTGGTAATATTCGCTCATGTCCCAGATGTCGCGGGCAATCAGTGCCTTCAGCTGGGTCTTGAGGAGGGGTAGCGACTGGGTGTATTGCTTCTCGTCGAAGGTCACCTTCTCCTTCTCGGCTGTGGCGAGCAGATCGGTCAGTATGTCGTCACCCACCTCGAACTTCTCGTTGAACGAGCTGAACTTCTTGTACTTCTCCTGCAATTCCTTCCGATGTCCCTCGATGTAGCGCATGGTGGTCTTGATGACGACACCCTTGGCCACGATGTTGCGGTGATAGTCCGTGTATTGCGTCGTGTCGATGGGTACGAAGAAGTCGGGCATGATGCCTCCGCCGCCATAGACGGTGCGCCCCAGTTGCTTGGTCTGATACTTCAGCGAGTCGGGGAAGTGGATGCTGTCGGCGTGCATCAGTTCGCCGTGGTTGTAGCGTTCCAGCAAGTCGCTGTGATACTTCTCCAGATTGTCTTCACCCGTGGTGGTGCCATCGTCCGTGGTCTTGTAGGGCTTCTGTATGCAGCGGCCCGCGGGGGTGTAGTAGCGTGCCACGGTGAGGCGAATCATCGAGCCGTCGGGCAAGTCGATGGGGCGCTGCACCAGTCCTTTGCCGAAGGTGCGGCGGCCTACCACCACGCCACGGTCCCAGTCCTGCACGGCACCGGTCACAATCTCGCTGGCCGAAGCCGAATACTCGTCCACCAGCACCACAAGCCGTCCCACACGGAAGTTACCGTTGCCCTTGGCGTAGAAGTTGCTGCGGCGGGCCGAGCGGCCTTCGGTATAGACGATGAGGTCGCGCTGCTCCAGAAACTCGTTGGCCAGGTCGATGGCGGCATTCAGGTAACCGCCTCCATTGCCTTGCAGGTCCAGTATGAGGTCCTTCATGCCCAGCTTCTGCAAAGACTTCAGTGCCGTGAGGAACTCATCGGGCGTAGTGGCTCCGAAGCGGTTGATGCGGATGTAGCCCGTGCAGGGTTGTATCATGTACGAGGCATCGAGGCTGAGGATGGGTATCTTGTCGCGCTTCACGTTGAAGTAAAGCGGCTCGTTCACGCCACGGCGCACGATGGTCAGCTTCACCTCGGAGTTCTTGGGACCGCGCAGGCGGCTCATGATGTCTTCGGTGCTCATCTTCACGCCGGCAATGGCGGTGTCGTTCACGGCCACGATGCGGTCGCCCGCCAATATGCCCACCTTCTCCGAAGGGCCGTTGCTGACGGGTTGCACCACCAGCAGCGTGTCTTCTATCATCTGAAACTGCACGCCTATGCCCTCGAAGTTGCCTTGCAGGGGTTCGTTCATCTTCTTCACTTCATCGGCATCGCTGTAAGTGGAGTGCGGGTCTAGCTGTGCCAGCATCCTGATGATGGCTTCTTCCACCAGCCGTTTCTCGTCCACCGAATCGACGTAGAGGTTGGTAATGGCGAACTCGGCCATCTGCAACTTACGGATGGGCGTGTTGGCAAGGCCTTGCGCCTGCACGGAGAGGGCGCACAAGGCGGATATACACAGGGTGATAAATATCTTCTTCATTGTATCAATATCAAAAGGGTGGTCTCCCATTCTTCGTTAGCTTACACTCAATATATCTCTTATTTTTAATATCAAGGTATAGTCTTCGTTCTTCATTCTTCATTAATCTTCATTCCCTTCGGCACGAACATACTGATGTCCTTGCCATATTGCAGCAGCTCGCGCACGATGGTGGAGCTGACGCAGGTCTGTTCGGGTTCGGTGAAGAGGAGGATGGTCTCTATCCCCGTCAGTTTGCGGTTGATGTCGGCGATGGTCTCTTCGTACTCGAAGTCCTTCACGGTGCGTATGCCACGCAGGATGAGACAGGCATCCATCTGCTTGGCGAAGTCGATGGTCAGGCAGTCGTAAGATTGCACCTTGATGCGCGGCTCGTTGCGGTAATAGTCGCGAATCATGGCCTCGCGTTTTTCGAGGGGGAAGTGTGTATGCTTGTTCTCGTTGATGCCGATTCCGATGACAATCTCGTCAATGAAAGTCAGCGCACGGCTCACTACCGATGCATGGCCGATGGTAAACGGGTCGAATGTGCCCGGAAAGATTGCTCTTCTCATTTTGAGTTTTTGAGTTCTTTAGTTTTTAAGTTTTTAGTTAGTTGACGAGTTGACAAGTTAACGAGGCCACAAAGCAGAGTATGCCGAAACTTCCTTGTTGCCTTGTCAACTCGTTCCCTTGTCAACTGAGTCCTAATTATTCATTCCTAGTTCTTCCTTCACCAAGTCTTCCTCCACCACCAGGTTGTTGATGATGAACGTCTGCCGCTCCATGGTGTTCTTGCCCATGTAGAACTCCAGTAGTTCCTTCACGAGGTCCGTCTTGCGCAGAGATACCTGCTCCAGGCGCATATCTTTGCCGATGAAGTGCTTGAATTCGTCCGGAGAGATTTCGCCCAGACCTTTGAATCGGGTGATTTCGGGGTTGGGGCTTAGTTCTTCGATGGACTTCACACGTTCCTCCTCGGTGTAGCAATAGTTGGTTTTCTTCTTGTTGCGCACGCGGAAGAGGGGTGTTTGCAGGATATAGACATGACCTTTCTTTATCAGGTCGGGGAAGAATTGCAGGAAGAAGGTGATGATGAGCAGACGGATGTGCATACCGTCCACATCGGCATCGGTAGCCACGATGACCTTGTTGTAGCGCAGGCCCTCGATGCCGTCTTCGATGTTGAGCGCGGCTTGTAGCAGGTTGAACTCCTCGTTCTCATAGACCACCTTCTTGGTCAGTCCGTAGGAGTTGAGGGGCTTACCGCGCAGGCTGAACACGGCTTGTGTGTTCACGTCGCGGCTCTTGGTGATGGAGCCGCTGGCCGAATCGCCCTCGGTGATGAAGATGCACGATTCGGTCTCTTGGTCCTTGCCCTTGCCGTCGTTCAGGTGGAAGCGGCAGTCGCGCAGCTTGCGGTTGTGCAAGTTGGCCTTCTTGGCACGCTCGCGTGCCAGCTTGGTGACGCCAGCAATGGCTTTGCGTTCCTTTTCGGAATCCTGAATCTTCTGGAGCATCACCTCGGCCACCAACGGATGCTTGTGCAGGTAGTTATCGACCTCGGTCTTGATGAAGTCGCCCACATATTTGTTGACGCTGACACCACCGGGATACATGGACGGCGAACCGAGCTTCGTCTTGGTCTGTCCCTCGAACTGCGGTTCCTCCACATTGATGGCGATGGCTGCCACGATGCCGTTGCGGATGTCGGCATAGTCTTGGTTCTTGTTGTAGAATTCCTTGATGGTGCGGGCGATGTGTTCCTTCAGCGCACTTTGGTGCGTGCCGCCCTGCGTGGTGTGCTGACCGTTGACGAAGGAGTAGTATTCCTCGCCGTATTGGTTGGTGTGCGTAAAGGCTATTTCGATGTCCTCGCCCTTCAGGTGAATGATGTCGTAGAGGCCTTCGGCCGTCATGTTGTCCTTCAGCAAGTCCTCCAGCCCGTGACGGGAGATGATGCGCTGACCGTTATAGACGATGGAAAGGCCTGTATTCAGATAGGTATAGTTGCGCAGCAGTGTTTCCACAAACTGGCTTTGGAAGGCGTAGTTGAGGAACAGTGTATTGTCCGGCTCGAAGAAGATGTACGTTCCGCAGTCGGCATCGCTGTCTTCCGTCACGTCGCTCTTCAGCACACCCTTCTCGAAGATGGCCGTACGCACCTTGCCGTCGCGGTAACTGCGCACTTCGAAATGGCTGCTCAGCGCATTGACGGCCTTGATGCCCACACCGTTCAGTCCGACGCTCTTCTTGAAGGCCTTGCTGTCGTACTTGCCGCCGGTGTTCAGTTTGCTGACGGCTTCAATCAGCTTGCCCTGCGGGATGCCTCGTCCGTAGTCGCGCACGCTGACACGCAGGTTGTCTTCGATGACGACTTCGATGCGCTTGCCTGCGCCCATCTTGAACTCGTCGATGCTGTTGTCCATCACCTCCTTCAGCAGCACATAGATGCCATCGTCGTTCTGCGCTCCGTCGCCCAGCCGTCCGATGTACATGCCCGAGCGCACACGGATGTGCTCCATGTCGTCCAGATGCCGGATGTTGTCTTCGTTGTATTCCACAGGTGCTTCGGTAAACTGCAAGCCTTCGTTGATATTCAGTTCTTCTTCCATACGTCTTTAAAAAAGGGTGTTATTGTCGTTGCCTTAAAGCCAGCTACAAATTTAGGAAATTATACGATAAATATACGAACAAGGATGCATAAAAATGTTACAGAAGCCTTTAAAGCGCCTTCGTATAAGCCCTTCTCCTCTTGTGTTGTTCGGTCTTGAAGTATTCCCATTGGGCCTGCACCTTGCCGTTCATCTCCAGTTCGGGGTTGCTTTCGGCATAGACGAAACCCAGTTGCTGATAGACAGGTATCAGGTCGGAGAACAGCAGGGCGTTGACGCCTTTGTTCTGATATTCGGGCTTCACGGCTACCAACAGCAGGTCGAGCATCTTGGCACGGCGCTTCATGAACAGGGCTTTCAGCAGATGATACCAACCGAAGGGCAGCAGACGACCATGCGACTTCTGCAAAGCCTCGGACAGCGATGGCATGGAGATGCCTACGGCTATCAGCTTGTCGTCGACGTCGGTCACAAGGGTCACCATGCGCAGGTCGAGGATGGGCAGGTAGGTCTTGATGTACTGGTCTATCTGTCCTTGCGACAGGGCGGAGTAGCCGTACAGCGGACTGTATGCCTCGTTCATCAGTTCGAAGATGGGCTGACCGTAGTCGCGAGCCAGCTTCTTGGCTGAGGTGTATTTCTTTATCTTCAGGTTGTACTTGCGTTGGATGAGGTCGGAGATGCGCTTATGCTTGTCGGGGATGGCATCGGGGACGTATATCTTGTACTCCACCCAGTCGGCATCTTTCTCGAAGCTCATGCGCTCCATGTGCTGCGGATAGTAGGGATAATTGTAGATGGTGCTCATGGTGCCCAGCTGGTCGTAGCCTTCGATAAGCATACCCTCGGCATCGAAGTCGGTGAAACCAAGCGGTCCCTGTATGTGGGTCATGCCACGCTCGCGGCCCCAGTCTTCCACCGTGCGGAGGAGGGCTTGCGACACTTCGTCGTCGTCGATGAAATCAATCCAGCCGAAGCGCACTTCCTTCTTGTCCCAGGTCTGATTGGCCCGGTGATTGATGATGGCGGCTACACGGCCCACAATCTTGCCTTCCTTGTAGGCCAGAAAGTAATCGGCTTCGCAAAACTCGAAGGCGGCATTCTTCTTCTTGTTGAAGGTGTTGAGCATGTCGTCGTACAGGTCGGGGACGGAGTAAGGGTTTCCTTTGTACAACTCGTAGTTGAAGCGGATAAATTTCTTCAACTCCCCTTTCGTAGAAACTTTCTTGATAGTTACTGCCATATTATTTCGTCTATTCTGCGGACAAAGAT
>JAUNJD010000183.1 GCA_030523205.1 Bacteroides sp. | reverse complement strand
AGAACAAATTTTGATACATTATTGGAAGCCGGTTGCCACTTCGGCCACTTGAAAAGAAAGTGGAATCCTGCAATGGCTCCTTATATCTTCATGGAGCGCAATGGTATTCATATCATTGACCTCAACAAGACGGTTGCTAAAATTGATGAAGCTGCTGAAGCTTTGAAGCAAATCGCTAAATCAGGAAAGAAAGTCCTGTTTGTTGCTACTAAGAAACAAGCTAAGCAGGTGGTTGCCGACAAGGCTGCATCTGTTAATATGCCATACGTAATCGAGCGTTGGCCGGGTGGTATGTTGACTAACTTCCCGACTATCCGTAAGGCTGTGAAGAAGATGGCTACCATCGACAAACTGACTAACGATGGTACATATTCTAACCTCTCCAAGAGAGAAATTTTGCAGATTTCTCGTCAACGTGCCAAGTTGGACAAGACTTTGGGTTCTATCGCTGACTTGACCCGTCTGCCGTCTGCACTGTTCGTTATCGACGTAATGAAGGAAAACATCGCTGTTCGTGAAGCTAACCGTTTGGGTATTCCCGTATTCGGTATCGTTGATACGAACTCCGATCCTACTAATGTAGATTTCGTAATTCCGGCTAATGACGATGCTACTAAGTCAGTAGAAGTGATTCTTGACGCCTGCTGCGCTGCTATGCAGGAAGGTCTGGAAGAGCGTAAGGCTGAAAAGGTAGATATGGAAGCTGCTGGTGAAGCTCCTGCTAACAAGGGTAAGAAAAAAGCTACGAAAGCTCGTCTCGACAAGTCTGACGAAGATGCCATCAACGCATCTAAGGCTGCTGCCTTCATGAAGGAAGACGAAGAGGCTTAATCACCTATAGAAAGATGGTAAGATGGTAAAATGATAAGATAATAATATTGTCTTACCATCTACCTTCTTACCATCTTATTGTTTTATCACATTATTCTTAGAATATTAATCCTAAAAAAATAAAGAAATTATGGCTGTAACAATGGCTGATATTACCAAGCTCCGCAAAATGACCGGTGCTGGTATGATGGACTGCAAGAATGCATTGACAGATGCCGAAGGCGATTTCGACAAGGCAATGAAGATTATCCGTGAAAAGGGACAGGCTGTAGCTGCCAAGCGTTCCGACCGTGAAGCTTCTGAAGGTTGTGTACTGGTGAAGGCTGTAGACGGTTTCGCTGCAATCATCGCCTTGAAGTGTGAAACTGACTTCGTTGCGCAGAATGCAGACTTCGTTAAATTGGCTCAAGATATTTTGGATGCTGCTGTTGCCAACAAATGCAAGACGTTGGACGAAGTAAAGGCTCTGCCGTTGGGCGACGTAACTGTTGCTCAAGCTGTGACAGACCGCAGTGGTATTACTGGTGAAAAGATGGAGCTGGATGGCTACAATGTAGTAGAAGGTCCGTGCATTGCTACTTACAATCACCAAAACAAGAACTTCCTTTGCACGATGGTTGTGCTGAATAAGGAAGCTGATGCTCAGGTTGGTAAGGAAGTTGCCATGCAGATTGCCGCTATGAATCCTGTAGCTGTAAACGAAGCTGGTGTTCCTGAGTCGGTGAAGGCTAACGAATTGCAGGTAGCTGTTGAGAAGACAAAGGTAGAGCAGGTACAGAAGGCTGTTGAAGCTGCTTTGAAGAAAGCCGGATTCAACCTTTATATTGCTGAAAACGAGGAGCACCTCAACGAAGGTATCATGAAGGGTTACATTACTGAAGCTCAAGCTCAGGAAATTCGTGATCTGAAGGCTAAAGTTTCTGCTGAGAAAGCTGCCAACCTGCCCGCTGCCATGATTGAGAACATCGCTAAGGGTCGTATGGCTAAGTTCTTCAAGGAATCTTGCTTGCTGAATCAAGAATACATTCAGGATGCCAAGATGACTGTTGCCGACTACCTGAAGTCTCAGGACAAGGAGTTGACAGTTCTCGACTTCAAGCGCTTCACTTTGCGTGCTGAATAATCGGTTTCTTCCGATAAGATAAAAAAGAATGGCTGCCACGATAAAAGATAATCGGGCAGCCATTTTTGTCATACAGTTGTTTGAGCGTATGACTATTTTTGTTGTTTGTCGTTTTATATCCTTATCCTACAGGTTTTGTCTGCGTGTAGCCTTCTTTCTTTAGTAAATCCAGGACTTTCTGCTTGAAGTCACCTTGTACGATGATTTCACCGTCCTTGGCACTGCCGCCTACACCACATTTGCTTTTTAAAAGCCGTCCTAATTCCTTCAAGTCATCCTCATTGCCGACAAACCCTGTGACAAGGGTGACGACTTTGCCACCACGATTCTTACGGTCTAGCTGTACACGTAATCGTTGCTGGGCAGGTGGCGGGGTAGAAGCTTCTTCTTCATCCTCTGTTTCATAGCTGAAATCCGGATTCGTGGAATACACGATATTCAGACGGTCTTTCCAATCATTTTTCTTCATAACTTTGTTGCTTAATAAGTAGAGAGAAGAATGCTCGGCAGAGGGGTCATTCTTCTGGGTACTAAAACAATGCTTTCTTCGTGCAAAAACAATGCTTTAAGGATGCAAAAAGGCCGCTTATCAACAGCGATAAGCATCTAATGGCTTCCTTTCTCAAACAAAAGTAATATTTCTGCTAGAGTATTGCAACTTTTTAGGGAACTTTGCCGTCAAATAATTGTAGGCAGTGGAAGAGGGGGCTGCCTTGAGATTAAATATATTGAATGGTATTATTAAAGAACGAAGAGAAGAACTTCATGAAACGATTGGTTTGTATATTGCTGATAAATTTTTGTATAGTGCTGGCTTCTGCACAGACTTTCAGGGGAATAGTGAAGGATGACGACGGGAATCCGGTACCCTATGCTTCATTATATTTACGTGAAATTCAGTCGGGAGTAACTACGGATGAGGGTGGATGTTTCCAATTGAAGTTGGAAGAAGGTACATACACTTGCGAGGTATCTTCGCTGGGCTTTGTATCGCAGACATTTACTTTCCGTATGACAGATGTCGGTTATGACAGGGATGTGACATTGGTCGAACGCACCTACTCCTTACCCGAAGTCAGCGTAACCAAGAAGAAGGGTGAAGACCCGGCTTACGATGTGATGCGCAGGGCAATAGCCCGTGCAGAGTATCATCGCACACAGGTGAAAAGCTATACGGTGGGTACTTACCTGAAAGGTACGGGAAAGGGAATCAGCATTCCTGCCGTGCTGAAGCTTTCAAAGGAAGTGCGGACTGAGTCGAAGAAATACCTTGGCAAACTGTTCGTATTGGAGGAACAGCAGGTGATTACCTACACGGCTCCCAACCAATGGGACAATCGGATTTTGGCACGTCGAAATTCTTTCCCCGAGGAAATGGACATGAACCTCGATTTACTGATTACAGATTTGTACACCCCCGAGTTGTTCGATAAGGTATCTCCGCTTTCCACTAAGGCTTTTACCTATTATCGTTTCCGTTTGGATGCCTGTTATGAGGAAGCCGGACGGATGATTAACAAGATTCGCGTGATACCGAAGCGAGACGATAGGCGACTGATAGTAGGAGATCTGTTTATTGTAGAAGATTTGTGGTGTATTTCTGCATTGGACATAGACATCTCGGGAAACGGCATCGACGGGAAAGTCAAGATTCTCTGCAAGGAAGTAAAGCCGGACGTATTTCTGCCTACTTCGACAACGGCATCCATTGCAGTCAGTCTGATGGGCTTTAAGGCCGAAGCTTCTTACCTCTCGGCTATGCACTATTCGAAAGTGATAACGGATAGCCGTGAATTGCCGGTCATAAAGAAAGACACGGTAAAAGCCTTGGCAACCGTCAGTCCGGCAAAGAAGCGCAAATACGAGCGCAGGCAGGAAGTCAGTTCGGAAGTCTCGAATACATGGACCGATTCATTGGCTTCGTTGAGGGATTCAGCTTATTGGGATACCGTAAGAAGTGTACCTTTGCGTGCAGAAGAGCTGTTGAGCTATCAACGGAAAGCATCGGACTTCAAGGAGATAAAACTGAGAGTGCGTACGGATTCGGTAACTACGGATACCATCCGTACTCACTCGCAGGACGATGAATGGATAAACGATATACTGGCATCGCACAAGACCTTTAGGAGCAAGAATCGAAAAGCCTGGGTAAAATTACCTTCCCTGCTGTCTGTTTTCCACGATTATAATTTTGTCGATGGCTTTAGTCTGGGCTATCAGTTTGAATCGGGAGTAAAATTAAGCTCCTCATCCACACTCAGCTTTTCGCCGGCGGTCTATTATACTACGGCACGTCATAGCTGGATGGGGCAGGGCGAACTTTCTCTGTCCTATGCTCCTTTTCGTGCGGGTAAGCTATCTGTGTCCGGTGGTGTGCTGTCCGCCGACTATAACGGAACAGATGGTGAATTGCGTCAGATTAATGCCGTTGCCAGTTCGTTGTTTGGGCACAATCATATAAAGTTCTACGAACAATCGTTTCTCAGCGTAAAGAATACCATAGAACCGTTCAATGGCGTAGTCTTTTCTTCGGCTTTGTCTTGGCAACGCCGTGAGATGCTCGACAACCACGTGCAGCGCAGTTGGCTCAAGCGTGAGGTTGAATCCAATGTTCCCCGCAATGAGGCATTCCGGCCCATGCCCGGCAATAAAATACTGAAAGCAACCTTCGCTTTACAATATACGCCGGCACGTTACTATCACCTTACCTCCAAGGGGCGTAAGGTATATGAAGATTCCCGTTATCCTACCTTGGCTTTGTCCTACGAACGGGCATTCCCCGTGCAAGGCGATGAATACCTCACCACGTATCACAAAATGCAATTCCTTGCGTGGCACGAATGGGAGTTTGGTGTGTTCAATCGCTTCTGCTGGAGTGCACAAGCCGGTATCTTCTGGGGAGCAAACAACCTTCAATTCCCCGATTTCAAGCAGTTTGCATCCACCCGCATCTGGGTGACAGGTCGTTCGTTCGATTCAGGCTTCAGTTTGCGTGACAATTACGCATTGGCCACCGACACCCGTTGGGCACAGGCCAATGCGTCGTGGTACACTCCCTATTTGCTGTTGAAGTGGCTCCCCTTCCTGTCGAAGAAGCCGTTTGACGAGGCATTGCACCTTCGTTCTGTGGTCACTTACCGCCACGTCCCTTATACGGAAGCAGGTTATTCATTGGGTTTTTCCGATGTTGGTCGCATCGGTGTATTTGCAGGATTCGACAATCTGAAGCTCCGTTCAATAGGTTTTTCTGTTAGTTTGCCTATCCTAAAATAGGCGTTAATGGTTGATTGATAAAAGTTTTGCGGAAATTATGTTAACTTTCTCTGTCCTTTTACGGAAAAAAGAGTAATTTTGCCCAACTGTAACTTAAATAAGCGAAGAACATGACCACGAATCAGGCAATTCAATCTAAAAATAGCATGAAAGTGCCGGAGCCTACCTTACGTCGTCTTCCGTGGTATCTTTCTAATGTCAAGCTCTTGAAACAGAAGGGAGAACGCTTCGTATCTTCTACGCAAATATCCAAGGAAATCAATATAGACGCTTCTCAGATAGCGAAAGATTTGTCGTACGTCAATATTTCCGGTCGTACGCGTGTAGGTTATGAGGTTGATACGCTAATCGCTGTATTGGAAGACTTCTTGGGCTTTACCAACCTGCACAAGGCCTTTCTTTTCGGTGTAGGTAGCTTGGGAGGCGCGTTGCTGCACGATTCCGGTCTGAATCACTTTGGCTTGGAGATTGTGGCAGCCTTCGATATCAATCCCCGTTTGGTGGGAACCAAGCTGAACGGCATCCCTATTTTCCATTCCGATGAGTTTGAGCAGAAGATGAGCGAGTACGACGTGCATATCGGTGTACTGACGGTGCCTATCGAGATAGCCCAGCAGATTACGGATAAAATGGTGGCAGGCGGCATCAAGGCCGTGTGGAACTTTACTCCTTTCCGTATTCGTGTGCCGGAGGACATTGTGGTGCAGAATACCTCTTTGTATGCCCACTTGGCCGTGATGTTCAACCGCTTAAATTTCAACGAAATCAAGTAATGAAAATATTAGCTGTCGGCATGAACTATGCCCTGCACAATCAGGAGTTGGGGCATACGGTGGAAAACCAAGAACCTGTCATCTTTATGAAGTCCGATTCGGCTATATTGAAGGACGGAAAGCCCTTCTTCCTACCCGATTTCTCAAGCGAAATCCATTATGAAACCGAGATTGTGGTCCGCATCTGTCGGCTGGGGAAGAGCATTGCCCCTCGCTTTGCACATCGCTATTACGATGCAGTGACGGTGGGCATCGACTTTACAGCCCGCGACCTTCAGCGTAAGTTCCGTTCGTGTGGCAATCCGTGGGAGCTTAGCAAGGGCTTCGACGGATCGGCTGTCGTTGGCACATTTGTTCCGTTGGAGCAGGTAGGCGGCGATGTTCAGCACCTGGATTTCCATTTGGACATTGACGGGCGTGAGGTGCAGCATGGGCATACTTCGGATATGCTGTTCCGTGTGGACGACATCATTGCCTACGTCAGTCGGTTTATGACGCTGAAGATTGGCGACTTGCTCTTTACAGGAACGCCGGTAGGTGTCGGTCCGGTCAGTATCGGTCAGCATCTGCAAGGCTATCTGGGCGAGGAGAAGTTGCTCGATTTCTATGTAAGATGATAAGATTATAGGATGACAAGATAATTTCTAATTTAAAATTCATAATTCTTCGATGAAAGTTCGTGTAGGTTTCGGTTTTGATGTCCATCAGTTGGTGGAAGGTAGAGAACTTTGGTTGGGCGGCATACGCTTGGAGCATGAGAAGGGGCTGCTAGGCCATTCTGATGCAGATGTGCTGATTCATGCTGTCTGCGATGCCTTGCTTGGTGCAGCCAATATGCGCGACATAGGGTATCACTTTCCCGATACGGCCGGCGAATTCAAGAACATAGACAGCAAGATATTGCTGAAGAAAACCGTCGAGCTGATTGCATCCAAGGGCTATGCCGTCGGCAATATTGATGCGACGATTTGTGCCGAGCGTCCCAAGCTGAAGGCTCACATTCCGGATATGCAACGAACCCTGGCAGCCGTCATGGGGATTGACGAGGACGACGTATCCATCAAAGCCACCACTACCGAAAAGCTGGGGTTCACCGGACGGGAAGAAGGCATTTCGGCCTACGCTACGGTACTCATCTCGAAGGAATAACACACAATCCGACCGGATAACTGATTGAGGAATCCACCTAATCGGTCAACTTCTCGTATCAAAGGCTCTCCGCAACGGGTTTTCGGACAGCCTCTCCCTTTATTGCAATTTCACATGGCTCAGCCGGGTGTATTTGACGTTGCCCACCGTATAGGTACGTGCTATGCGTGCCGATGCTACATCTACGGCCTCTCCCGGCTGATAGGAATGCTCCATTGCCGGTAGCCGACACGATTCGTGGCTTACGGTGCGGGCATTGATGCGGAAGGTCACAAGATTGCCCGCGGCATCCTTCAATCGCAACACTTGCCGCACGTAGAAGCAGGGCATTCCGTTTCTCACTTCCGTCTTGTAGGGGTTATCTTCTATGCGGACATGAACCACACTGAGCTTCAGATTCTCCACCTTATCTCCTTCCTTCCCGAGAAAACGGCTGACGACAGGCTTCTGATACATCTTTCGCCGTTCAATGTCAACGTGTACCGAGTGATAGACTTTGGCTATCTGTACGAAGCGCTCCTGCTTGGGGATGCGTGGCTGAAACTTGAAGGCAATCCAAGTGAGGTAGGCAGGGTCGATGCGCAGCACTTCGTGCAGGAAGTGCCCGTGATACTTCCCGAACGATACGATGTCGTCCCCCTTGCTCTGCATGTGCTTGGCGTTGTATTCTGTCAGGTGCATTGGGCGGGTGGAGTAGAAGCACAGGGTACTTGCCATGCGCAGCGTCTGATGTATGTCGGTGGAGAGGTCGCAGATGTAGAAGAGGGACTGCCGTTCGGGTAGGGGAGAGTAAATCCACAACGAATACACAGGATGCTCCGGACGCGGAAATACAACAAGGTAAGTACCGTCCTCCTTGTAGGAAGCACGCCCCTTATTGTACTCGTTTAGCTTCTCATACAGTAAGTCTTGTTCGTCTTCGGAGATGCCCGGAATCTTGGGATTGGCCATACACTACGGTTTTAGTTTCCCAAATATAAGATTTTCGGGGCAAAAAAGCAAGGATTTCTTTTAATTTAAGGAGTTAAAGGAGTTATAGGGAGTTAAGGAGTT
>JAUNJD010000182.1 GCA_030523205.1 Bacteroides sp. | reverse complement strand
TTGACTCCCGAACAAACTGATTATATGATGGAATGGATGTATTCGCTCGACAACATCCGCAAGCAGATGGAGGAAGAAGGCCACGTATATCTGCTGGCCTACGAAGAATGCGAAGCTGCCGGCTATGTATCCGTGCAGCAGCAGGAAGAGAATCTATTCCATTTGCAGAAGATTTACGTACTCCCCTACTACCAAGGAGCGCATTGCGGAAGTTTCCTGTTCAGAGAGGCTATCAAATACATCAAGGAAATGCATCCCGAGCCTTGCCTCATGGAACTGAACGTCAACCGCCACAACAAAGCACTGCATTTCTATGAGCACATGGGAATGAAGAAGCTGCGGGAGGGCGATTTCCCGATAGGCAACGGATTTTATATGAACGACTACATCATGGGATTGGAAATCTAGCGGCCCGGATGCCGACAGATAAAAATAAGTTAGGCACGGACGATGCAGACGGGATGGATTTTTCCATATTCTGCATCATCCGTGCCTAAAATATATCAGCCTATCCGGATGCTAAGTGCAAGGACTACTTCGTCACACGCTCCAGCCACTTCACCATGGCCAGCATGACACCCATCGATATCAGGCAGACAATGAAGAAGACGCTCCAGCACTGCCAAATGGGAATCTTGTTGTACATCAGCGGACCTACCCACAAGAAGAGGTTACCGATGGCCGTAGCACCCAGCCAAAGACCTTGGCAGAGGCCTTGGATGTTCTTAGGAGCCACCTTGGATACAAACGAAAGGCCCAACGGGGAGATGAACAACTCGGCAACAGTCAGGAAGAAGTAGATGACAATCAGCACCCACGGTCCGGCCTTTAGTCCTGCCTTGGCAGAGTCTGCCATGTCCTTGAATTCCGTGCCCGAAGGATAGCCTTGCAGGGCCGAATAAACAGCCAGGAACAAGAACGCCAATCCGGCAATACCCATACCGATGGCAATCTTCTTCGGTGTGGAAATCTCCTTGCCACGACGGGTCAGCGAACCGAAGAACAGCATGATGAGCGGAGTGAGTACAATCACGAAGAACGGATTAACAGCCTGCCATATTTCGGGTGCGATGCTGTCGGTCACTACGAAGTCGCGGGCGAAGAGCGAGAGCGACTGACCGTTCTGATGGAACGAGAACCAGAAGAAAATAACGATACCCAGCACAGCAAACAAAGCATACAGACGTTGCTTGATTTCCGTGGCCATGGCTTTCTTTTCTTCTTCCGTATAGCTTACAGACTCTTGTTTGGTCTTCTTGCCCGGTGTGGGGAATACCTTGCGGTTGACGATGAAGATGCAGAGAGAGATAAGCATGGCAAACACCGAAGCGATGAAGGAATAGTGAATACCGGTGTTGAACACCTCCAGATAGGAGCCACAGAAACCGGTCATATCGGCCGATACCGTGCCACCCACCTTAGCGACCAACTCATTCAGGTTATCGACGCTCTTACTAGCCATATTGGCACCTTCGCTGATGTACTGATGACACAGGGCAGGCAGGTCGGCATTGTAGGCCAGGTTGTGCACCTTCAGCCACCACTCGCGAAGCAACGGAGCTACGAAGGGGGCTACCAAACCACCGATATTGATGAATACATAGAATATCTGGAATCCGGAGTCGCGGCGGCTCTTGGCCAACTTGACGGCTTCGGGACCGTCTTTCTCGGCTTCCTTCTCGAAGTTATCGTACATCTGACCCACGATGGCTTGCAGATTGCCCTTGAAAAGACCGTTGCCAAAGGCAATGAGAAACAAGGCCAAGCAGGTCAAGGGAAGCAACCAACCAATGTTCTCGGCCGTGGAGAGCACGGGGATGGACAGGATGACATAACCCAACGACATCACTATCAGACCCGACATGATGGTGCCCTTGTAGTTCTGAGTTTTGTCGGCAATGATACCGCCCACCAAACTCAACACATAGATGCCGCAATAGAAAACTGAATAAATAATAGAACTGGTTTCGTCGCTCAGACCGAATTTAGAACATAGGAACAGCACCAGCACCGCATTCATGATGTAGTAGCCAAACCGCTCTCCCATGTTGGAAATGGCCGCCGCCAACAAACCCTTAGGATGATTTTTGAACATAGAACATTTTTTTTAATTAGTAATTAGATTGATTCTTTTTTATATTTTCTGCAAATATATACTTTTAGCGGAACATTCTTCTCAAAAAGTCGAAATACTCCATAAAAATATTTCATTTTGCCTCATTCCGCATAGAGTGCGCAGACTTCTGCACGCACTTCTTTAATCAAATCCTTCGGATTCAGCTTCAGTTGCAGGCCCCGTTGTCCGGCACTGATGTATATGTAGGGAAAGTTCAGACACGTCTCGTGAATGTACGTGGGGAATGCCTTCTTCATGCCAATGGGCGAACAGCCTCCCCGTATGTACCCCGTCAGCGGCAGGAGTTCCTTCAGGGGGATAAGGTCGCACTTCTTGTTGCCCGAGGCCTTGGCCGCCAGCTTCAAGTCAACTTCATGTTCACCGGGAATCACGCATACGAAGTATCCGCTCTTGTCGCCATGCAGCACCAGCGTCTTGAACACACAGTTGATGTCCTCGCCCAAGCTGGCCGCCACGTGTATGGCACTCAAGTCGTTCTCATCTACTTCATACGGTATGAGTTCGTAAACTATCTTTGCTTTGTCTAAAAGCCTTGCGGCATTGGTCTTGTTTATTTTCATTGTTTTCAATTATACGTTATATGGTTAGTTCTCTCATAAAACATCGTTGTACGCACGGAAAACCGGCGTTTTCATCTTCGCAAACCAATGTTTTTTCTTTTCCTAATTGTCATTTGTCATCTGTCATGCCCAGTTCGTCCCGCAGGAACTTCGGCGTATGCCCCTTGGTGCTTCGCGCCACTTCTTCGGGCGTACCATGAGAGAGGAGCTCTCCCCCATTCCTTCCACCTTCAGGACCCATGTCGATGATGTAGTCGGCCATCTTGATGACGTCCAGATTATGCTCTATCACGATGACCGTGTTTCCTTTGTCCACCAATTTGTTCAGCACGTTCATCAGCACACGGATGTCCTCGAAATGTAGTCCCGTTGTCGGCTCGTCCAGGATGTAGAGTGTCTTGCCCGTATCGCGCTTGGACAGTTCCGTAGCCAACTTCACACGCTGGCTTTCGCCTCCGGACAGCGTCGTTGAAGATTGTCCCAGCTTGATGTATCCCAATCCGACCTCCTGAATCACTTTTATCTTGTTCAGGATTTGCGGAACGTTCTCGAAAAACTCCACGGCACGGTTGATGGTCATGTCCAGTACGTCGGCAATGGACTTCCCTTTGAAGCGCACTTCCAGCGTCTCACGGTTGTAACGCTTGCCGTGGCATATCTCGCAAGGCACATACACATCGGGCAGGAAGTTCATCTCGATGGTCTTATATCCGTTGCCTTGGCAGGCCTCGCACCGCCCACCGCTGACGTTGAACGAGAAACGGCCGGGCTTGTATCCGCGCATCTTGGCTTCGGGCAAGCCGACAAACAGGTTGCGGATGTCCGAGAAGACACCCGTATAGGTTGCCGGATTGGAGCGCGGCGTACGCCCCAGCGGAGATTGGTCCACGTTGACCACCTTGTCTATGTATTCCAGCCCTTCGATGCTGTCGTAGGGCAAGGGGTCTTGCAGCGAACGGTAGAAACGCTGGGAAAGTATCGGCTGAAGCGTCTCGTTGATGAGCGTTGACTTTCCGCTTCCCGAAACGCCCGTCACGCAAATCAGCTTGCCCAACGGAAATTCCACATCCACATTCTTCAGGTTATTCCCTTTGGCACCCCGCACCCAGAGGCTGTGCCCGTTGCCCGCGCGACGCTTGGCGGGAATCTCGATGGCGCGTTCTCCGTTCAGGTATTGGGAGGTCAAGGTATGCGTTTGCAGCATTTCGCGCGGAGTGCCTTCGAAAACGACCTCGCCCCCCAGCCTTCCGGCTTTGGGTCCCATGTCTATCACATAGTCGGCGGCCAGCATCATGTCTTTGTCATGCTCCACCACGATGACGGTATTGCCTATGTCGCGCAACTCCTTCAAGGAGTGAATCAGGCGCTGATTGTCTCGCTGATGCAAACCGATGCTCGGCTCATCCAGGATATAGAGCACGTTCACCAGCTGCGAACCAATCTGCGTAGCCAGCCGTATGCGTTGGCTCTCGCCACCCGAAAGGCTTACGGCACTACGGTTCAACGAAAGATAATCCAGCCCCACATCCAGCAGGAACTTGAGGCGGGTACGTATTTCTTTCAGTATCTCGGTGGCTATCTGTTGCTGTTTGTTGCTGAGGAAAGCATCCACGTGTTGCAGCCATTCGTACAACTCGCTGATGTCCATGCAGGAAAGCTCATAGATGTTCTTGTCGTGAATGCGGTAGGCCAAGGCCTCTCTGTTCAGCTTGGCACCTTTGCATTCGGGGCAGGTGGCTGTCTTGGCAAACTGGTCAGCCCACTTCTGTGCCGTTGCCGAGGCATCTTTCTCCTGCAACATCTGAATGTATTTCACCACCCCTTCGAAGGTGACGAAATAATCGGACGAAGTGCCTATCAGCGAACTTTTGATTTTAATCCGTTCGTCGGCACCGTAAAGAATCTCGTCGATGGCTTCTTCCGGCAGCTCCTTGACAGGGGTCTTCAAGGTAGCCTCGTACTTCTCCAGCAGGGCCGATATTTGCCAGAATATCATGCTGTTCTTGAACTTGCCCAGCGGAGCCAATGCCCCGTCGTATATGGAAAGCTCGTTGTCTGGAATCACCTTTTCGATGTCAATCTGGCTGACCACTCCCAAGCCTTTGCACTTGGGGCAGGCGCCTTGCGGGGAGTTGAAGGAAAAATTATGGGGAGCCGGTTCGCGGTAGGACAAGCCCGTGACAGGACACATCAAACGCTTGCTGTAATGGCGCACTTCGTTGTTCTGCGTATCCAGAATCATCAGCAGTCCGTCGCCCTGACGCATAGCCGTTGCCACGCTGCCTTTCAAGCGGGCGTCGTCTTTATTCGAGACCACCAGCTTGTCGATGACTACTTCTACGTCATGATTCTTATAACGATCCAGCTTCATGCCCGGCAAGGCTTCGCGCACCTCGCCATCCACTCGCACATAGAGGTATCCTTTCTTGCGCACCTGCTCGAACAACTCCTTATAATGCCCCTTGCGGCTGCGCACTAACGGAGCAAGGATGTAAATGCGCTTGTCCTTATAATCGTTCAGAATCAAGTCCAACACCTGCTCCTCCGTATATTTCACCATCTTTTCGCCCGAAAGGTATGAATAGGCTTCACCGGCACGGGCGTACAGCAGACGCAGATAGTCATATACCTCCGTGGTTGTTCCCACCGTGGAACGGGGATTTTTGTTCGTTGTCTTCTGCTCAATGGAGATGACCGGGCTTAGCCCCGTTATCTTGTCCACGTCGGGGCGTTCCAAGTTGCCCAGGAAGTTGCGGGCGTATGCCGAGAATGTTTCTATGTATCGCCGTTGCCCCTCCGCAAAGATGGTGTCGAAAGCCAAGGACGACTTGCCGCTCCCGCTCAATCCGGTAATGACCGTCAGGCTGTTACGTGGAATCTCCGTGTCTATATTTTTTAAGTTATGTACACGTGCACCGTACACGTTGATGTATTCTGTTTCCTCTTGCATAGATTGAATATCCTATCAAATTTACCTTATTAGCACAAATGTTCCTGCAAAAATAATCGTTTCCACCCGAATATCAGCCTAAATGAATTATTTTTCGGTTTTGAAATGCACAATATTATTTTCTTAACTCATTCCTTTGGTTGAAATGACATAATATTCTTAACTTTGCCGCTACTTTGGTACATTGCGAATACTTAACTTTCGTACGTTCGCCTCTTTCTCAACGGCATATCCTGTATGCCACGTAGGGACGTTCCTGCGAAACCAAAATATACAAGATATTGAATGAAAACGATTAACCGGATTATCTGCTCCTTTCTGCTTGCCTGCTCATGCGGTTTGGGAACCCATGCACAAGAAAATCAAACCTACATACTGCATACCATCGAGAAGGGGCAAAGCCTCTACTCCATTTCCAGCATGTATGGTGTCAGTCAGGCAGACATCGTCAAACTGAATCCCGGAAGCGATGAGAAAATATACATCGGACATACCCTCCGCATTCCACGGAACGGCACGAATGCACAGCAGGAAACGTTCCACACCATCGAAGCCGGTGAAACGTTGTATCGGCTGACCGTAAAATACAACGTCTCCGCCCAAGCCATCTGCGACGCCAACCCGGGGCTGAGCGCCGAGAACTTCCGTATCGGTCAAGTAGTCCGCATCCCGGCTCCCGACAGCAGCAGCGAGACAGCTTCTCAAGCCCAATCCGGCCAGTCATCCACATCCTCCCAGACCAACATACAAGGCCCCGTGCAATCACGCTGCCGCGATATGCACAAAGTGAAGCGGAAAGAAACCGTGTATAGCATCAGCCGCGAATATGGCATTACGGAAGCCGAACTGATAGCCGCCAATCCGGAACTGAGGGGTGAAACGAAGATTAAGAAAGGCTCCTTCCTCTGCATCCCCTATCCCTCGACGGCATCAGCTTCCCAAGCTACGGGTCAGACCAAATCCGCTCCCAGCAACTACGAGCTATTCAACGAAAGCAAGAAGTACACCACCAAGCGCATCCCGACCATCAAGGCGGCCGTCATCCTGCCCTTCCTGGGCAGTGGAACTTCCCAGAGCGAATCGGCCCGTATGGTGGAGTATTACGAAGGATTTCTGATGGCTGTTGACAGCATGAAGCACCGGAACACTTCCATTGACCTCTACACGTACAATTCGGGCACAGACATCAATTCGCTCAACAACATTCTTGCCAAAAGCGAAATGAAGGATATGGACATCATTTTTGGCCCTCTGTACCAATCGCAAATCACCACATTGGCCAATTTTGCGCAGAAGAACGGGATACGTCTGGTCATTCCCTTCACTTCGAAGGACAATACGGTGTTCCACAATCCCTCCATCTATCAGATTAATACGCCGCAATCCTACCTTTACTCCGAAGTCTATGACCACTTTGTACGCCTGTTCCCCAACGCTCACGTCATTTTCGTGGAAGCCAGCAGCGGAGCCAAGGAAAAGGCGGACTTCATCAAGGGGCTGAAAGAAGAATTGCGCAACCGGGCCATCCCTACCACTACCATCAAGGAAGATGCCAATATGGAAGAGATGAAAAAAGTCCTGCGCGACGACCGGGTTAATATGTTCATACCCACCTCCGGCAGCAATTTGGTGCTGATCAAGATTCTGCCACAGCTCACCTTATTGGTACGCGACAATCCCGAAAGCAAGATACACTTGTTTGGCTATCCCGAATGGCAAACTTACACCAAAGACCATCTGGAGGCATTCTTCGAGCTTGACACTTATTTCTATTCATCCTTCTATACCAACGACTTGCTGCCCGCCGCCAAGGACTTTACCAAGAACTACCGCAGATGGTTCGGCAAGGACATGGACGAACGTTACCCCAAGTATGGAATGCTCGGCTTCGACACCGGCTACTTCTTCCTGAAAGGCTTGGCATACTATGGCAACGAACTTGAAGACAACCTGCCGAACATGAAGGTGGTTCCCATCCAGACTGGCTTTAAGTTCCAGCGGGTGAACAACTGGGGAGGATTCATCAACAAAAAAATATTCTTCGTTCGTTTCACGAAAAACTACGAATTGATTAAACTTGATTTTGACTAAAGATGAGATTAAAGACCATATTAGGAATAGCCCTCTTGTTGGGTGTATTTGCCTTGCCTTCTCATGCACAGATAGGTGAACAACGCTACAATCTTGCCGTGGGATTTAGTGGTGGTGTCAATATGAACAGCGTCAGTTTCTCGCCTACCGTACGACAAAAGAATCTGATGGGCATCAACGGAGGACTCACGGCACGCTATATTTCCGAGAAGTATTTCGGCATGATTTGCGGTGCCCAGATAGAAGTGAACTTCTCTCAACGTGGCTGGGACGAATACTACGAGGACTATCCGGAGCTGCAATATACCCGCAAAATGAATTATGTGGAGATTCCCTTGCTGGCCCACTTGGCATTCGGTAAAGACCGCGGCCTGCAACTCTTCATTCATGCCGGTCCCCAGATTGGGTTTTGCCTAGGCGACAGCTATACGACAAGCGGTGAAGACGAATGGGGCAGTTCGGGTTTCAACGTTGACCAGCACGACCAAGCTGTACAAAACAAATTCGACTATGGCATCGCAGGCGGTCTAGGGTTTGAACTCCGTACCAAAGCCGGCAACTTTCTGGTTGAGGGACGGTATTATTACGGACTTTCCGA
>JAUNJD010000181.1 GCA_030523205.1 Bacteroides sp. | reverse complement strand
GAAGAACGAAGAATGAAGAATTTGCCTTGATGTTTAGGGACAAGGAATATTTTGAGCGTAAGCTAATTAACCTGCGGGAGGGATTCTTCTAATAAATTCGTAGAAATAAAGAAAGCCGTAGCAAACACCTTGATAAGTGTTTGCTACGGCTTTCTTATTACATTCAGTACAGCATGAATCTGCTTGATACTACTCATTCTTCTTTCCTCTTTTACGGGTTACTGTTTGTTCATTCAGCACATCGTCCAGCGATTGATACTGCCGCTGACCGAAAAGCGCATCGAAGTCGGAAAGTGCATTCAGCGCAAAGGCGATTTGCAGCAAGCCGCGTAGGGAGATTTCTCCCGTCTGCTCGAAGCGGCGATAGGTGGCAAACTTCAATCCGGCTCTTGCGGCCAGTCCCTCTTGCGTCAGATTCAGCTCTAACCTTCGAGCCTTCACCCGAGCTGCAATCTGCAAGGAGACCTCGGCGGGAGTTGCCATATTAAGTGATAATATATTATTCATTACCATACTTTTACCGCATTAATAAATAAAATATTGTTCATTACAAAGATAGTATTTATTCCCCAATATCGTACCATGTTGGACGATTTATTTCTGACTGACAAAAAAACGGGCTGCCCCGGAATCACTTCCAAGTGCAGCCCTTCCTTCACTGTATGAAGAACAGAGAGAGTATGATACAGCGAGATTATTCACGACCTCCACCTAAGGCTTGGTAGAGGCTGATTAGACTTTGTATTTCGGTTACGCGGTTGGCGGTTTGCGACAGCTGGGCGCTGAGCAGGGTCTGACGAGCGGTAAGCACTTCCAAGTAGGTGGTGGTGCCGTGCTCCATCAAGAGGGTGGTGCTACGCAGGGCGGTCTCCAAGGAAGCGACTTGCTTCTTCAGGAGGCCGTGCTTCTCGCGGCTGGTCTGCAAGGCGGTGAGGGCATCGTTCACCTCACTTCCGGCGTTAAGTAATGTCTGCTGGAAGTTGAGCGAAGCCTCTTCCTGCTGTGCCTTGGCTATCTTCAGCTGGCCGATGAGCTGACCGCGGTTGAACAATGGTTGCGTCAACGAGGCCACGGCAGAGGCCAACAGCTTGCCCGGATTGATGATGGTAGACCCCGTCGTGTTGGTCCATCCGGCACTTCCGCTCAACGTGATGTTGGGATAGAAGGAAGAACGGGCCGCATTGGTGGCGTAGAAAGCAGCCTCCAGCGCACGTTCGGCCGAACGGACATCGGGACGGTTGGACAACATCTGCAAGGGCACGCCGATGGAGAGGTCTTCGGAGAAGTGTTGCTCGGCAAGCGTGCCACGCTCGTAGTGATGCGGCGTTTCGGCCAGCAGCAGGGCCATGGCATTCTCCGTCTGATTGATTTGTTCCTTCAGGTCGGCTACGGATGTCTGCACGCTATAATAAGTGGCTTCCATCTGAGCTACGCCGGCCTCGGTATATTGTCCGGCCTGCATCAGAGCGCGTACGGAGCGAACCGTCTCTGCCCACGCATGTTCCGATTCTGTAGTGATGCGTAGTTGATCGTCCAGCATCAGCAAGGTATAGTAAGTATTGGCAATGCCGGCAATGAGCTGACTGCGCACGGCTTGCTGATAGTCCTTGCTCTGTGCCAACAGGGCTTTTGCCTGCTTCTTGGAGTTGCGCATACGGCCAAAGAAGTCCAGCTCCCAACTGGCCGTGACGGGCACTGAATAGGTCTGCGAAGCCTTCATCTTGTCCCAACTGGCCACCGTGCCCGTGGGGGCAAAGGCGAGGCTGGGCAAGAAGGCAAGTTTAGCTGACAGCAACGTGGCTTGTGCCTCTTCTACCCGCAGCTGAGCGCTGAGGTAGTCGGTGTTCGATTCCAGTCCCTGCTCGATGAGGCTCTGCAGGTAAGGGTCGGTGAAGAGCGTCCGCCAATCGACGTTGCCGATGCTGGCGGTGTCTTCCACTGCCACCTCCTCGCCGTACAGATTGTCGGGCACCTCGGTGGCAGGCTTGTATTTGGTATAGATGCCGCAACTGCTCAACGTAAGACCGGCTACGGCTAAAAGTATGATGTTCTTTTTCATTGTTTTTCTAACTAAATATTATTTGTTTCCCTTTTCAGCCTCACTGCGTTCCTTTTCCAGAAGCACCTGTGCATCGACTTCTTCTACCATAGGCGGACGAATCTTCTCTTGGAAGAATTCGAAGATGATGTAGAACACCGGAACCACGAACAGCAATGCCAGCGTACCTACCAACAGACCACCTACGACACCCGTAGCCAACGAACCGTTACCATTGGCACCGGCACCCGTGGAGAACATCAACGGAAGCATACCGAATATCATGGTCATTACCGTCATCAAGATAGGACGCAAACGGACTTGGGCAGCCGAGTAAGCGGACTCTACAATGCCCATACCCTTGCGGCGACGCTCCAAGGCGTACTCCGTAATCAGGATGGCCGTCTTGGCCAACAGACCAATCAACATAATCACACCCGTCTGCAAGTAGATGTTGTTCTCCAACCCGAACAAGCGGGCAAAGAGGAACGAACCCATCAAGCCGAACGGCACGGAGAGGATGACGGCAAACGGCACCAAGAAGCTCTCGTACAAGCAGGACAGAATCAAGAATATCAGCAACACGCAGACTGCATAGATGAACACCGTCTGTGCACCACCCGAATTGGATTCCTCGCGGGCCATACCGCCGTACTCGTAGCCGTAGCCACTGGGCAGCATCTGCTCGCTCACCTCGGCGATGGCTTGCTGAGCCTCACCCGAAGAGTAGCCGTCGGCCACGTTCACGTTCACCGTGATAGAGCTGTACAGGTTGAAGCGGTTGGACACCTCAGGACCCAGCACGTTGGACAAGGTGACGAACTGGCTGATAGGAGCCATCTCCGTGCCGTTGCGCACGAACATATTGTCCAGTGCGTTCTGGTCCAAGCGATACTCAGGAGCGGCCTGCAACATCACACGATATACCTTACCAAACCGGTTGTAGTTGGAGATGTACGAACCACCGCAGTAGCTGCCCAATGCGCTGAGCACCGTGCTGGGCGAGATGCCTGCACGCTTGCACTTGGCAGCGTCGAGATCAACCGCAATTTGCGGGAAGTTTCGGGCATAGGACGTATAGGCCATGGCTATCTCCGGGCGTTGGTTCAGCGCACCGATGAACTGCATGATGGAGGTATAGAACGTCTCCATGTCGCCGCCCGTGCGGTCCTGCATGTTCAGCTCAATGGCATTACCCATACCGTAGCCCGGAATCATGGCCGGCTGGAAGCTGAATATCTGTGCCTCCTTGATGCCGGCAAACTGTGCGTTCAGTCGGGCCACCACGGCATCGGACGTATGTTCGCTGCCCTTACGTTCGCTCCAGTCCTTCAGACGGATGATAACGGTACCGTAGGAAGTACCTTGTCCGGCAATCAGACCGTAACCGGCTACACGGGCATAGTGGGATACTTCGGGAGTCTCCTTCAAGATGTTCTCCACCTTGTCCATCACCTTATTGGTTTCGGGCAGGGTGCTACCCGGCGAAACGCTGACGTTGGCCATGATAACGCCTTGGTCTTCCTGCGGCACAAGGCCCGTCTTGGTGGTGCTCATCAGCCATACCAGCAACACGATGACGGCTGCCAACGAGGTCCACACCATCCAACGGTGGTGGATGAAGAACATCACACCCTTCTTATATTTGCCCATCAAGGCGTTGAACGAAGCGTTGTAAGCGGCACGCACGCGGCCGTTGAAGCTCTTGGCACTTTTCTTTCCGTCGGACGGACGCATCATGATGGCACAGAGGGCCGGACACAGCGTCAAGGCGGAAATCATAGAGATACCCACGGAAGTAGCCATAGTGATACCAAACTGCGTATAGAACACACCGGACGTACCACCCATGAAGGTCACGGGGATGAACACGGCCATGAACACGCAGGTACACGAGATAACGGCCATCGTCACATCGCCCATAGCGTCCTTCGTAGCCTGATAGGGAGAAGTGTAGCCCGCATCGAACTTACTTTGCACGGCTTCCACCACCACAATGGCATCATCGACCACCGTACCGATGGCAAGCACCAAGGCAAACAGCGTCAGGATGTTGATACTGAATCCGGCCACCACGAGGCAGGCAAACGTACCAATCAGCGAGACGATAATGGAGATAGAAGGAATCAACGTACTCTTGAAGTCCTGCAAGAAGAAGTACACCACGAGGATAACCAGGATGATGGCAATCACCAACGTCTCCACCACGTTGTGGATAGAGGCGAAGAGGAAGTCGTTCGAACTCATCATGCTGACGAACTCCACGCCCTTAGGCAACTCGTCCTTCATGCTCTCCAGTTCCTTCGAAATGGCTTCGTTCACAGCCGTTGCATTGGAGCCGGCCACCTGGAATACCATGAACGTAGCGGCGGGCTTGCCGTCCATCTCGCTACTAAAGCTATAGGTCAACGTTCCCAATTCCACATCGGCCACGTCCTTCAGCCTCAACACCGAACCGTCTTCCTGCGAACGAACCACCATGTTCTCAAATTCTTCTACGCTCTTCAGACGTCCGCGATACTTCATTGTATATTGGAACACGTTCTGCGAGTTCTCGCCCAGCGAACCGGTAGGAGCCTCAATGTTCTGTTCGCCCAGCACGGCAGTGATGTCCGAAGGCATCAGTCCGTACTGCGCCATGCGGTCGGGCTTCATCCAGATACGCATACTATAGGTATCGGCCAGCTCCAACACGTCGCCCACACCCTCGATACGCTTGATACGCGGGATGACGCTAATGTCGAGGTAGTTGGCCAAGAAAGTCTGGTCGTACTGACCATCGTTGCTGACCAACGAATTAATCTGCAAGAAGCTGGTCTGACGCTTCTGAGTTGTCACACCAATCTGCGTTACTTCGGAAGGCAGCAAGCCTTGTGCTTTCGACACACGGTTCTGCACGTTCACCGCCGCCATGTCGGGGTCGGTACCCTGCTTGAAGTACACCTGTATCGTAGCCGAACCGGAGTTGGTGGCGGTAGAGGTGATGTACATCATGTTCTCCACACCGTTGATGCTCTCCTCCAACGGCATGATGACAGAGTTCATCACAGCGTCGGCATCGGCACCCGTATAGGTGGCAGACACGTACACCGTAGGAGGCGCAATGTCCGGATACTGCTCAACGGGCAACGTGAAGAGCGAAATAAGTCCAATCGCCAATATCAAAATGGAGATTGAAAAGGCCATGACTGGCCGCTTGATAAATATATTTCCTTTCATTGTTACTATATTATTTAAGTTGACAAGTTGACGAGTTAACGAGACTACGAGGTTGCGTTAGATTTCCAATTGACGAGTTAACGAGACCACAAGGACATGCCTTGTTCCCTTGTTAACTTGTCCCCTTGTCAACTGACTTATTTAACTTGTGCTCCCTCTCTCACCAATCCGGCGCCCTTAGCCACGATTTCGTCGCCGGCGGTCAGGCCGTCCAGCACTATGTATTCGCGGCCGTCGTTGATGGAGGCTACGGTAATCAGAGTCGATGTGGCCTTACCGTCCACCACCTTATACACAAGAATCTTGTCTTGCAGCTTCACGGTGGCCTCTTGCGGGATGACGATGCAATCCTTGTACGTGCTCGGTATCACCACGCTGCCCGATGCACCACTGTGCAGCAGGCGCGAACTGTTGTCGAACACCGCACGGGCCGTCACCGCACCCGTCTGACGGTCGATGACACCGCTGATAGACTCAATCCGTCCCTTCTTGTCGTAGGTGGACTTGTCGTTGAGTTGCAGCGACACCTCGGGCATGTTCTTCAGTGCCTCGTCCATGTCGCCATATTCACGAGTGAGGGAGAGCAACTGGTTTTCGGTCATAGAGAAGTAGACGTACATCGTGGAGTTGTCGCTCACGGTGGTCAGCGGCTGAGCTATGGCACTGCTGACGAGGGCACCTACACGGTAGGGCAGCGAACCAACCACGCCGTCGCTCGGGCTCTTCACCTCGGTATAAGAGAGGCTGTTGCGGGCATTCACCTCCTGCGCCTTGGCTTGGGCCAACTGCGCCTTGGCGGTGAGGTAGGAATTCTCAGAAGTGCGTAGCGTGAAGTCCGAAACCACATTCTGCTTGCGCAGCTCCTTGTTGCTGTTGTAGGTCAACTCGGCCGTGGCCACCGCAGCTTCAGCCGCCTCCACATTGGCAAGGGCGGTGTTCAGTGCAGCCTTGTAGGGCACTTGGTCGATGACGAAGAGCAACTGACCCTTGCGCACCTTCTGACCCTCGGTGACGCAGAGGCGTTCGATAGTGCCCGACACCTGCGGATAGATGTCAATATCCTGACGTCCGCGAATGGTGGCCGAGTAAGAGGCCGTAAGCTCCTTGTCGGTGGTGGCCACCGTCATGGTCTCATAAGTAGACATTGGCATTTCGCCCTGTGCTTGCTTGCACGATGCCAAGCACGCAGTACAACCGACGAGCATCATCAGTCGCATCCATTTTCTGTTTCCTGTAATCATAATCTTTCCGTTTAAAAAATTAATTTCGTTGTTTAAATCGGCAGCAAAGGTAGGCGAATAGAATATTCCAATAGTAACACATTGTCCCAAACAAATGTTCTATTTTCCACATTATACAGGTTTAACAGACATTTAACAACATATATGTGCATAATAGAACAGAATATAAGCATTATAGAATATCCCTTTTTGCCCAATAATGTTCACCTTTGCAAACAGAAACCAAAACGAAAAAGGAATATGGAAACAGAGAATGGAACAATACCCGTGCTTGACATGGAGACATTCAAGCAACATGAAGACTTTATGGACTATGTGGACGACGACTTCTTGGTAGCGACCACCATCGACAGCATACATAACAAGAAGACCAAGACTGTACGCATGAACATCTTCTTATTAGTGGGATGCGTAGAGGGCCGTATGCAACTCGACATCAACAACAAGACCTACACGCTGACTGCCGATGAAGCTGTGGTATGTCTGCCTACCACCATCATCAGCTCTATCATGGTAAGCCCCGAATATAAGATGCGGCTGATAGGTTTCTCCACCTCTTTCCTGCAACGCATACTAAAGGTAGAAAAGGACACCGAGCGAGTGATGGCCTTCCTATATAACAATCCGGTACAGCGAATGGAAGACCGTCCCGACTACATACATTGCTATACAGACCTGCTGATGGCCAAAGTGAACGAACCGCCCCAACGCTACAAGAAGGAGATTCTGCAACACCTCTTTTCGGCCATATTCAGCGAAATGATGTGCGGCGTCTTCCAAAAGATGGACGGAAACCAAGAAGCACAGCCGAATGCCGCCACCGCCCCCGGCATCAAGCGTGCCGACATCGTCTTCCACGAGTTCATAAAAGAGCTGTCCACGGACAACGGCATGCACCGCTCGGTCAGCTACTACGCCGACCGTCTGTGTTACTCGCCCAAGTATCTGTCCAGCGTCATCCGTCAGGTGAGCGGCCGCACGGCTCTCGACTGGATAAACGAAGCCGCCGTAGAGCAAATCAAGCATCGACTGAAGTTCTCCAACAAGTCCATCAAGGAGGTAGCCGAAGATATGAACTTCTCCAACCAGTCATTCTTCGGGAAATATGTGAAGGCACACCTCGGAGTGTCGCCCGCCCGCTACCGGGAGATGCCGGAGGGGAAGGAGGAGGAAGAAAAGGGAGAAGAATAAAGAGGAATGATAAGGAGTACATTCCACATGAAAAAAACAAGGAAGCCTAATTGATTTTTTATTATTGGCTACCTTTGTTTTTTTACTTACATTTGCCTCCCGTAAAGTAAATAACGAACTTAACCCTATATACCATGATTCAGTTACAAGACGTACCCCACGGCTATGCTTATTGTTTCGCCGACAGCACCACCTGCTCCAAGGCTTCTACTTGCCTGCACGCCGTCGCCGCCAATCTGTTGGCCGAAAGCCCCAACGCCCAACCGTCCACATTACATACCATCAACCCGCTATACGTCCGCAATCTGACTGGCGCATCTGCTTGCGAGCACTACCGTAGCAGCGAACCTGTGCGCTATGCCAGGGGCATGAAGCGGATATTCGACGACATCCCGCTGAAGCAAGCCCACGTCATCCGCCTGCGTGTAATGGATTGCTTCAGTTGCGAAAGCTTCTTCTATCGCAGCCGTAGGGGCACCCGCCTCATCACGCCAAGCGAGCAACAAGCCATTGCCCGCGTGTTTCGTGCGGCAGGCCTCAGCACCGCACCGACCTTTGATAGCTACGAGAACGGATACATCTGGTAATCAACGCATTCGTACTGTACAGATTCTGTATGACTTGTACAGTAACGCTGTATGTGCGATACAGTAATACTGTACAAGTGAT
>JAUNJD010000180.1 GCA_030523205.1 Bacteroides sp. | reverse complement strand
CTTATAAACTTAAAAACTTAAAAACTCAAAAAATGATAATCGAAACACTCAGAAAACTATATGTAAACCACATCGGACACGAGCCCGAAAGCGTGGACGAGCTTCCTTCTTCCGGCTCCAACCGCCGTTATTTTCGTCTGAAAGGTGAACCTACATTGATTGGCGTCAGCGGTGAATCCATCGAAGAGAACCGTGCTTTCCTTTATATGGCCGACCACTTTCGTCGGAAAGGCCTGCCCGTTCCCCAAGTTGTAGCCCGCTCGGAGGATGACCTCTATTATTTGCAGGAAGATTTAGGCGATACGCTCCTTTTCAATGCCATCGAGAAAGGTCGGCTGACGGGCGTATTCAGCGAGGATGAGAAGCTATTGTTGCGGAAGACCATCCGCCTGCTGCCCGCCATTCAATTTGCCGGAGCCGACGGCATGGACTTCTCTCAATGCTACCCGCAAACCGAGTTCAATAGCCGTAGCATCTTGTGGGATCTCAACTACTTCAAGTATTGTTTCCTCAAAGCTACCGGTATGGACTTTCAGGAAGACCGCCTTGAAGATGATTTCCAACGGATGACTGACGTTCTGCTGCGGAGTAGTTCGGCTACCTTCATGTATCGCGATTTTCAGAGCCGGAACGTCATGATAAAGGACGGAGAGCCTTGGCTGATAGATTTCCAAGGTGGGCGGAAAGGGCCTTTCTACTACGATGTAGCCTCTTTTCTATGGCAAGCCAAGGCCAACTATCCCGATAGCCTGCGCCGTGAATTGCTGGGCGAGTATATCGATGCCCTGCGTCGTTACAAGCCCGTGGACGAAACTTACTTCTATGCCCAGTTGCGTCATTTCGTACTCTTCCGCACCCTGCAAGTGCTCGGTGCCTACGGTTTCCGCGGCTATTTCGAGAAGAAGCCCCACTTTATCCAAAGCGTGCCCTTCGCCATCGAGAACCTCCGCCAGCTCTTGCAAGAGCCTTATCCCGAATATCCCTATCTTTGTCAGATGTTACGCCAACTAACAGAGTTGAAGCAATTTGCCGATACCGGGAAGCGTCAGCTGGTAGTAAAGGTAATGAGCTTTGCCTATAAGAAGGGCATTCCCGAAGACACTTCGGGCAACGGTGGCGGGTTTGTATTCGATTGCCGCGCGGTGAACAATCCCGGCAAGTATGAACGATACAAGCCCTTCACCGGACTGGACGAGCCTGTCATTCGTTTCCTCGAAGAAGACGGCGAGATAACCACTTTTCTTGAGCACGTATATGCCTTGGTCGATGCTTCCGTCAAACGCTATATGGAGCGTGGATTCACTCATCTTTCTGTCTCATTCGGATGTACGGGAGGCCAACACCGTTCGGTATATTGCGCTCAGCACCTTGCCGAACATCTGCACACCACCTTCGGCGTGCGGGTGAATTTAGTGCATCGTGAACAGAATATTGAAAAGCAATTTTAGGATGCCTATGCCTTCCGAACACCTACGCATCCTGAATAGCTCATTCAAAATTTAGAATTTTAAATTTAAAATCAATGAAGGCTCTTATCTTTGCGGCCGGCCTCGGCACCCGTCTCCGTCCGCTCACCGACCATAAGCCCAAGGCATTGGTATCCGTAGGCGGACAACCGATGCTTCAGCGGGTGATTATCCGACTGAAGGAAGCCGGATTCGACGACATTACGGTCAATGTTCACCACTTTGGCCAGCAGATTATCGACTTCCTGCACGCCAACGACAATTTTGGCGTCCGCATCCACATCAGTGATGAACGCGATGAATTGCTGGATACAGGTGGCGGCATCTTGAAAGCCCGACCATTTCTCGATGGCAACGAGCCTTTTTTGGTGCACAATGCCGACATCTTATCCGACATCGATTTGGCTGCCCTCTATCGCCATCACGTTGAAGGAGATGCCCAAGCCACCTTACTTGTCAGCCGACGGCAGACCTCGCGCTATCTTCTTCTTGACGAGACCTACCGCCTCTGCGGATGGACTAACAAAAATACAGGTGAAGTACGTCCGGCAGGCTTTATCCCCGATGCTAGCTATCAGGAATATGCCTTCGGAGGTATTCATATCATCTCCCCCTCCCTCTTCCGATATATGGAAGAAGGACAATGGTCAGGCAAGTTCTCCATTATTCCCTTCTACCTCTCCATCTGCCAGAAAGCCAAGATTCAAGGCTATCCCCTTAGCGGCTTCCAATGGTTCGACATAGGCAAACCGGAAACGCTGGCCGAGGCGGAGAAATGGTTCGAGGATTTAAAGTAAAGAGAATAGAAATTAGATGTAAGTACAAAAAAATAGCGAAAGTTGCATTATTGTGAAACTTTCGCTATTTCATTTTTATGCTCTTATCGCTTTACCCCAGCACCAGTACCAACAACTGAGCCGTCAGTACACGCAGGAACATGGCTAACGGATAAACCGTAGCATAACCTACGGCAGGTGCATCGCACGAAGTCAGTTCCGATGAGTAGGCCAAGGCTGGCGGATTGGTGTTGGTGCCGGACAATACGCCTATCAGCGTGTAGTAGTTTATCTTCCAAGCATAGCGGCCGATGAAACCACCCAAAAGCAAAGGTACAATTGTAATAATGGCACCGTAGGCTATCCACACATAACCACCTTCGTAGATGATGGTATCTACAAACTCTTTACCCGCACCTAGGCCGACGCAAGCAAGGAAGAGCGATATGCCTATCTCGCGTATCATCAAATTGGCACTCATGGTGGTGTAAGTTATCAGCTTGTATTGGGGACCGAAGCGACTGATAAGGATGGACACAATCAGCGGACCGCCAGCCAAGCCCAGCTTCACCGGTTGCGGTATGCCGGGGAAGGCAAAAGGCAAACTACCTAAAATACAACCGATGGCAATGCCTAGGAAGATAGGCATCAGATTCGGATGGTCCAGACGTTTCAGCGAGTTGCCCAATACCTTTTCGGCATGAGTTACGGCCAGTTCACTACCAACAATCGTCACACGGTCGCCCATCTGAAGTTGCAGGTGCGGAGTAGGTACCAAGTCCACGCCTGAACGGTTCACACGAGTGATGCAGGCACCAAAGCTCTGGCGAACGCGAAGCTGTTGCAACGACTTACCGTTCAGTTCAGGCTTGGTGATGAGGATACGGCGCGACACAAGGTTCTTGTCTTCCTTCTCCCACTCCACTTCAATGCGCACGCCCAGAAAAGCAACAATGGCATCCACGTCTTTCGGGTTAGCAATGAACAAAATTTTGTCATGTGTGTGGAGCACAGTTTCACCGTTTACCAATTCTGTCAAGGTCTCGTTCTCATGATGGCGGATACGAGAGATGACGAAGGCACGGGCGAGCAGATGCTTCACTTCTTGCACAGTCTTTCCGTCCATCGCTTCGTTGCGCAGCTCTACGGATACGGGGCGCACGGTAAGCTCTTGCAGGTGTCCCAAGCCACGTTCGGCATCGGCTTCTTCCTGCTGTGTGTTGATACGCAGGAAATATTTCAGAGCCAGCAACGCCAGTATGGCACCTATCACACCTAGAGGATAGGCTACTGCATATCCTAAAGCAATCTCGGGTGCATCTACGCCGTGATAATCGCTATTAGCTTGCTGGGCAGCACCCAATCCTGGAGTATTGGTGACTGCACCGGAAAGGATACCCACCATGGTGGTGATAGGCAGCCCCGTCACAAAATGCAGGACGACGGTTATCAGCACACTGATAAACACCACTAGCATGGATAGCACGTTCAGCGTAAGTCCCCCCTTCTTAAAGGCTGAGAAGAAACCGGGACCCACCTGCAAACCGATGGAGTAAACAAATAGAATCAAGCCGAACTCTTTGAGGAAATGGAGCAAATGCTCGTTCAGATTCAAGTTGAAATGCCCGAACACGATGCCCACAAACAAAATCCACGTAACGCCTAGAGAGATACCGGCTACTTTTATCTTTCCAAGCATGATGCCGAAGGCGATAACCAACGACAAGATAAGTACGGAGTGCGCCACTCCACCACCCCACAAGTTGGGGTAACCTTCGAATAAGTTCCTTAATAATTCCATATATTATCAATCTTAAATTTTGAATTCTAAAATCTAAATCCTTACAAAATTTATCCCCGCAGAATTCACTTCTCCGGGGATACCTGATTTCACACAAAAAATTACTATTTATAATGGCATATTGCCGTGTTTCTTCGGCGGATTGCTTTGATTCTTGTTATGAGCCATTTCCAAGGCCTGCACCAGCTTGTAACGTGTGTCGCGCGGCAGGATGATTTCGTCGATGTAACCACGTTCGGCGGCACGATACGGATTGGAGAACTTTTCCTCGTATTCGCGAATAATCTCCTTCTTTTCTTCGGGGGCAGCCTTGCGGTAGAGGATGTTGACAGCTCCCTCGGCACCCATCACGGCTATTTGCGCCTGCGGATAGGCCAAGTTCACATCGGCACCCGTCGGCTTGCTGGACATCACGATGTAGGCTCCTCCGTAGGCCTTGCGAGTAATAAGTGTAATCTTGGGTACGGTAGCTTCGGCGTATGCATACACTATCTTGGCACCATGACGGATGATGCCGTTATGCTCCTGTACGGTACCGGGCAAGAAGCCGGGGACATCCTCGAACGTGATAAGCGGAATGTTGAAGCAGTCGCAGAAGCGAATGAAGCGGGCAGCCTTGTCGCTGGCGTCGATGTCGAGCACACCGGCCAAATAAGCAGGCTGATTGGCTACGATACCCACCGAACGTCCGGCCAAACGACCGAAACCGATGACTACGTTCTTGGCAAAGTGAGGCATTACCTCGAAGAAGTATTGATTGTCGAGCACCGGTTCGATAATGTCCTTTATGTCGTAAGGCATATTAGGATCATCGGGAATGACGGTCTGCAAAGCCTCTACCTGTCGGTGGATGTCATCCGTGCAAGGCGTGAATGGCGTATCCTCCATGTTGTTGGAGGGCAGGAAGCTCAGCAGCTCGCGGATGCTCATCAGCGTTTCTTCCTCGGTGTTGCACATAAAATGCGTGACACCGCTCTTGCTGCTATGCGTGTCGGCACCACCCAACTCTTCCTTATCTACCACCTCGTTGGTGACGGTCTTCACCACGTCGGGGCCGGTGATGAACATATGGCTCTGCTCCTTCACCATGAAGATGAAGTCTGTTAATGCCGGCGAATAGCAAGCACCACCCGCACAGGGGCCAAGGATGGCCGAGATTTGCGGAATGACGCCCGAGGCTATTGTGTTCTGATAGAAGATGGAAGCATATCCTTCGAGGCTGCTCACGCCTTCCTGTATGCGTACGCCTCCTGAGTCGTTCAAGGCAATGATGGGTGCGCCTGTCTTTAGAGCCAGTTCCTGCACCTTGACTATCTTGGCGGCATTCGTCTCGCTCAATGAGCCTCCGTGTGCCGTGAAGTCGTAGGCATAGACAAACACCTGACGTCCGTCAATTTTTCCGTAGCCCGTCACCATGCCATCGCCTGGAATTTGTTTCTTTTCCATGCCGAAGTTGGTGCAGCGGTGTGCAGCAAACTTGTCCAGTTCATTGAATGTACCCTTATCGAGCAACATCTCAATACGTTCGCGGGCAGTCATCTTGCCCAACGCATGTTGCTTCTCTATCTTATCGAGTCCTCCACCCAAGGAGGCTTTCTTGTCCAGCTCTTCAAATTGCTGGTAGATTTCTTCTCTTATCATGTTTGAGTTCTTAAGTTCTTTTAGTTTTTAAGTCGACGAGTTAACGAGGCTACAAAGTAGAGTAAATCGCTGTCTCCTTGTTCCCTTGTCAACTCGTTCCCTTGTTGACTTATTCTCTTTATTCCTTTACCAGTTCCAACTCCACCAATACCTGATTGGCACTGACAGGTTCTCCCTCGTCAACCAAGATGTTCTTGACGATGCAGTCGGCACTGACCTTATAGTTGCTCTGCATTTTCATGGCTTCGAGCACCACCACGATGTCGCCCGCCGTCAGACGGTCGCCCACTTTTACAGGGATGCTTACCACTTTGCCGGGCATCGGGGCTACAATCTTATCACCCTGTTTCTCGTCGGCTCCCCTCTTCATATGCAGATACTTGGCTTGCGTATCCACAATATCCACATGATAGGAACGGTTGAACATACTGATGTCGTAACTCTTTCCGCCTTCGCCGCGCACCAGTCCTGCGTTGAACGAATTGCCTTCGTGTAGGATGGAACAGCTTCCGTTTTCAGCCATCACGATATCTACTTCGTACGGCTTTCCGTCCACGGTAAGCTGCACTTTATTTCCTTCTTTGCTGACCAACGTGACGTCTGCCACACGGTCTCCGATATGTATTTCCATATTACTTTATAATGATGAATTAAGAATGAAAAATTAAGAATTAAGAATAGGCTGCGCAATATTGGCCTTCTTATATAATATTTCTCTTAAAGTAAAGAATATCCGCATGAGAAACATCCCGCATAGAAATTCTTCATTAGCTTACGCTCAATATATCTCCTAATATTAACATCAAGGTATAGTCTTAATTCTTCATTCTTCATTAAATTTATATTCTCAGTACCCCCTTCTGCAACCCGAACTCGCGCCAACGGCTAATGGGCCGTGCATCGGGCAGTTGCGTCGAGGTATTCTCTTCCAGATTCACCAGATAATCCATATAGGCGGCTATCATGGCAATGTTCTCCAACTCGTCGTTGGCGGTGTTGGTACGCACCAGCATACGGGCATTCTTAGCGATGAACAGCGTGTTGTATTCGCCACGAACAAAGTCGGGCACGTGCATGATGCGCTTCAGGTACCCCAGATTGGTCTTCAGTCCCGTTATCTTGTACTCGTAGAGCACACGACGCATACGCTCGATGGCATACTGACGGGTAGTGGCCCATACGATGAGTTTGCCTATCATGGGGTCGTAGTAGATGGGAATTTCATAGCCTTCATATACATAGCTGTCGATGCGCACGCCGATGCCGTTAGGCTCGGTCAGTTGCTTGATGATGCCGGGTGAAGGCATGAAGTTGTTTTCAGTGTCTTCGGCACAGATGCGGCACTCGATGGCGTGTCCACGCTGATAGAGGTCTTCTTGATGGAGATGCAGCACCTCGTCGTTGGCCACCCGTATCTGCTCTTTTACGAGATCCACACCCACCACTTCCTCCGTGATGGGGTGTTCCACCTGAAGGCGGGTGTTCATCTCCAGGAAGTAGAAGCGACGGTTCTTATCTACCAAAAACTCGATGGTGCCTGCACCGGAGTAGTTTACTGCTTTGGCGGCTGCTACGGCTTTCTCTCCCATCTCCTTGCGCAACTCAGGCGTAAGGAAGGGCGACGGGCTTTCTTCTACTATCTTCTGATTACGGCGTTGCACGCTGCATTCGCGGTCGAAAAGGTGAATGACGTTGCCGTGGTTGTCACCCAATATTTGGAACTCGATGTGGTGTGGTTCTTCTACGAACTTCTCCAGATAGACGGTATCGTCACCAAAGGAGGACATAGACTCCGAACGTGCCGTGTTGTAGGCTTCCACCACCTCGCTCTCATCGTGTATCAGGCGCATCCCCTTTCCACCTCCACCCATCGAGGCTTTCAGCATCACGGGATAGCCAATCTCATTGCAAATGCGCACGGCCTCCTCAGCACTTTGTAGGGGCTGCTCCGTGCCGGGCACTACGGGCACGCCGGCGGCAATCATACGTTTGCGGGCGGCAATCTTGTCGCCCATGGCTTCCATGGTTTCGGCGGCAGGTCCTATGAAGATGATGCCTTCCTGCTTGCAACGGCGGGCAAACTCGGCATTCTCGGACAGGAATCCGTAGCCCGGATGGATGGCATCGGCATGGCAACGCTTGGCCACGGCTATCACTTTCTCTATATTCAAATAACTGTCCTTGGCCGCAGCCGGTCCCAGTGGCCAAGCTTCATCGGCATACGACACATGGTGCGATGTGCGGTCGGCTTCAGAGAAGACAGCCACGCTCAGTATTCCCATCTCGCGACAAGAGCGCATGACGCGCACAGCTATCTCACCTCTATTGGCAATCAAAACTTTCTTAATCATTCTAGAATTTCTATGTTAATGTTCTTGTGTCGCCCTCCTAAACCCACGAGCAAAGGCAACGCTTGATAATGAATGGCAGGTCTTCTGACTGACTCCTAATCGTGAGGCCTTCCCGACGACATGCACGGCACGCATCAGTGGCAAGAGTGTTCTCATGATATAAAAAAGCGGAGCTTCACAGCAGCGGGACTGTCCGGGATTTGCACCCGATTCCCTTTTAATCCGAAGTACAGATATGTTCCTCCGGAACCAATTCGGGCGCAAAGATAGTGGAAAATATCATAGGGTGTTACTTTTGGGAAGGAAATCTTCTGGAAAAGTACGCAGCATGAGCGTTTGGAAATATTCGGTTGCCACGTTGCCATGTTGCCACACC
>JAUNJD010000179.1:4530-8416 GCA_030523205.1 Bacteroides sp. | reverse complement strand
ATTAGCACATAAAAAAATCATGGATTACCCCCAAGAACACATCAAGCCCTACGGTAATGACGGCAAGAAGAGCAAACAAGTGGAAGAGATGTTCGACAACATCGCTCCTGCCTACGACAAGCTGAACCACACCCTGTCATTGGGCATCGACCGCAGCTGGCGCAGGAAAGCCATCAACACGCTTCGCCCCTTCCGCCCGCGCCGCATCATGGATGTGGCCACCGGTACGGGTGACTTTGCCATACTGGCCTGCCGCAAGCTGCAACCGGACACGCTGATAGGCACCGACATATCGGAAGGCATGATGAATGTGGGACGTGAAAAGGTCAAACGGGCGCAACTCTCGGACAAGATAACCTTTGCCCGAGAAGACTGCACCTCCCTCTCATTTGCCGACGGAAGCTTCGATGCCGTAACGGTAGCATTCGGCATCCGCAACTTTGAAGACTTGGACAAAGGTCTCTCCGAAATGTACCGCGTCTTGGAGCCGGGAGGACATCTCGTCATACTCGAATTCTCCACCCCCGACCGTTTCCCCATGAAACAACTCTATGACCTTTACTCCATGACCGTCATTCCCCTGCTCGGCAAATGCATATCGAAAGACAACAAGGCATACACCTACCTGCCCCAAAGCATTCGCGCCTTTCCGCAAGGCGAAGTGATGCACGGCATCATCCGTAAGGCAGGGTTCAGCGAAGTCTCTTCCAAGCGGCTGACTTTCGGTATATGTACGTTATATGTAGCTAAGAAATAGGTATTTATATTCCTTTAAAATCACATCAATTATGCAGAAATACGGTTTAATAGGTTACCCGCTGAAACATTCGTTTTCCATCGGATACTTCAATGAGAAGTTCAAGGCAGAGAACATCGATGCCGAATACGTGAACTTCGAAATCCCCGACATCAACGACTTCATGGAAGTAATAGAGGAAAACCCCAACCTCTGCGGACTCAACGTAACCATTCCCTATAAAGAAAAGGTCATCCCCTTCTTGGACGAACTGGACAAGGACACGGCTAAGATTGGCGCAGTCAACGTCATTCAGATTATCCGCCAACCCAAAGGCAAGGTCAAACTGATAGGCCACAACTCGGACATCATCGGTTTTACCCAATCCATCGAACCCTTGTTGCAACCGCATCACAAGAAGGCATTGATTCTGGGTACAGGTGGTGCATCGAAAGCCGTACTCCGCGGACTGGAGAACTTGGGCATTGAGAGCACATTCGTATCGCGCACCAAGAAAGCCGACGACATACTGATTTACGAGGAGCTGACACCGGAAATCATGCAGGAGAATACGGTCATCGTCAACTGTACGCCCGTCGGTATGTATCCCAAGGTAGATTTCTGCCCTAACATTCCTTACGAACTATTGACCCCCCAACACCTTCTCTACGACCTGCTATACAATCCCAACGAAACCCTCTTCATGAAGAAAGGTGCCGCACAAGGTGCCGTCACTAAGAACGGATTGGAAATGTTGCTATTACAAGCATTTGCAGCATGGGAGATATGGCAAAAAGGATGAAGAAAGCCATCAGATATTCAGTCGCCACACTGATTGCTATCCTACTGCTATTGGTCGTGGCAAGTTACTATATGCTGGACTTCTCGCTATGCCCCGATCCGAACAAAGGACGACGCATAGAGGCTTCTTACGAATATATGTTTCAGGAGTATCCCGACTTAAAACCGTGGGTCGATAGCCTGCGTACGGTCGATGCCCTGCAAGATACCTATATCGTAAACGAACAAGGAGTACGGCTACACGCCCTCTACATACAGGCTGCACAACCTACAAACAATACAGCCGTCATTGTACATGGATATACCGACAATGCCATACGAATGCTCATGATAGGTTACCTATACAGCTATGAACTGAACTACAACATCTTGCTACCCGACCTTTATGGGCATGGAGAGAGCGGCGGCGTAGAGATACAAATGGGCTGGAAAGACCGGCTCGACGTGTTGCAATGGATGGAAAAGGCCAACGAGATGTTTGGCGGAGACACTCACATGGTGGTACATGGCATCTCGATGGGAGCAGCCACCACCATGATGGTATCCGGAGAGGTGGAGCACGCTTCACGTCCGTATCCTTACGTCAAATGTTTCGTGGAAGACTGCGGTTACACCAGTGTATGGGATGAATTCTCCCACGAATTGAGCCAACAGTTCCATTTGCCGGATTTTCCTTTGCTCTATACCACCAGCCTGCTGTGTAACCTACGCTATGGCTGGACCTTCGGCGAAGCATCACCTCTCGAACAAGTGAAGAAATGCAGTCTGCCGATGCTTTTCATCCATGGAGATGCCGATACGTATGTACCGACATGGATGGTTCATCCGCTTTACGAAGCCAAGTCCGAGCCAAAAGAGATTTGGATTAGTCCGGGAGTTGCGCACGCCCTGTCATACAGAGATTATCCTCAGGAATATACCGAACGGGTAAAGAATTTTGTGGATAAATACATACATTGATACAATATTTGCTTATCTTCGCTGCCAAACCAATGAATGACAGTATGAAAAGATTCATTTCCATCGCATTCCTCCTGTGCCTGTTGACTTCCATACAAGCACAAGAGGCATATACCACCGAGAACATCCCCAAAGTACATCTTCAGAACAAATACCGATATACCTGCAATCCTGCCGGCATCTTGTCCACCGCAGCCTGCGACAGCATAGACCGTATGCTTTATGCGCTGGAACAACAGACCGGTATTGAGACGGTAGTAGCCGTCGTACCCTCCATCGGTGAAGCGGACTGTTTCGACTTCTCTCATCAGCTTCTCAACGAATGGGGCGTAGGTAAGAAGGGAAAAGACAACGGCTTGGTCATCTTGCTGGTGACCGACCAACGCTGCATTCAGTTCTATACGGGCTATGGCTTGGAAGGCGACTTGCCCGATGCCATCTGCAAGCGTATACAGACGCAGAACATGATTCCTTATCTGAAGGACGGCAACTGGGATGCGGGCATGGTGGCCGGCATCGAGGCCGTATGTGCCCGCTTAAACGGCTCCATGTCTGCCGACTCCGACGAAGAAGACGAAGACCTATTCACCATTTTCTTGGTATTCATCGGGATTTTTGGCATCGGATGCATCCTTGTCATCATGGCCATACGGGCATCCACCAAGTGCCCCAACTGCGGGAAGCACACCCTGCAACGTAGCAGCAGCGTACTGATATCGCACAAGAAAGGCATAAGAACGGAGGACGTCACCTACACGTGCCGCAACTGCGGGCATAAGGTTGTCCGCCGTCAGCAATCGTACGACGAGAACTACCGTGGTGGTGGAGGCAGTGGCCCCGTCATCTTCGGTGGTGGCTTCGGAGGGGGCTTTAGCGGCGGAATGGGAGGCGGCGGCTTCAGTGGCGGTAGCTTCGGCGGCGGAATGGGAGGCGGCGGTGGTGCCGGGTCAAGGTTTTAGGAGAACGCAAAAGTTTATTTTTAGGCACGGATGACACGGATTATCACGGAAAGATTATAGGATAAAATCTATCGAACTTTACCTCCCGATACTTCCTTTAATACTTGAATACTTAAAAACAGATTATTAACAATAAACATCACATCATCATGAAGAAATCAACAATCATCCTTATTGTTATTGTGGTCGTAATCGCCATTTGGGGCATATCAGGCTATAACGGTTTAGTGACTATGGACGAAAACGTCAGCGGACAATGGTCTAACGTAGAGACGCAGTATCAGCGTCGGGCCGACTTGATTCCTAATCTGGTGAGTACCGTCAAAGGCTATGCCGCCCACGAACAGGAGACGCTGGAAGGCGTAGTGCAGGCACGCAGTGCTGCTACACAAATTAAAGTAGATGCCGACAACCTGACGCCTGAGAAGCT
>JAUNJD010000179.1:0-4430 GCA_030523205.1 Bacteroides sp. | reverse complement strand
GCTTGCCATCACCGAGAACTACCCCGACCTGAAAGCCAACCAAAACTTTTTGGAACTGCAAGCTCAACTAGAAGGTACGGAGAACCGCATCAACGTGGCACGCACCAACTTCAACAATGCCGCCAAGGAGTTTAACACCACCATCCGCCGCTTCCCCAAGAACATCATCGCCGGCATTTGCGGATTCGAGAAGCGTGCCTACTTCGAGGCTGCCGAAGGTGCCGAGCAGGCTCCGAAGGTGGAGTTCTAAAGAGGCAACACCCCAACACAAGCAAGGCATTGCAGACGGAATCTTTTCCGCCGCAATGCCTTGCTCGTTTATACTATTTTCGTACTTTTGCAAATCAATGGAACAAATAATCCTATCATGACCATCATCGACACCCTTTTGGAGCGAAAACAACCGTTTGCCGTATATCGTCTTCCCGGTGACAAGCATCCCCGCTTGCTGACGCAGACGGAAGGGACGGTACGACAGATGTACGACCTGACAGAGCTGAACGGGCAGCAGGGGTTTGTCATTGCTCCATTCCGAACAGACAAACAGACACCTATCGTCTTGATACAACCCGACCGCCCCGGCCAACTACTCTTGCCGGACAGGGAAGAGGAGGACGAGGACGAAGACTGGCGGACGCAGGTGAACGATGTCTTTCGGTCAACAGCCTCACCGGAATATGCGAAGTGTTTCTCCACATTCATCCAAGCCTTACGCAACGATACATTCGACAAGCTGGTGCTTTCCCGCAAGCTGACTGTCGCGAGGAATCGGGCAGACAGTTCGCTATCGGCTCTTTTCCGTGCAGCGTGCAAACACTATACTTATTCTTATACGTACCTGTGCTATACTCCTCAGACCGGAGTTTGGCTGGGCAGTACCCCTGAGATTATCTTATCCGGCGAACATGAGACGTGGAATACCGTAGCTTTGGCCGGCACTCAACCGTTGCTACACGGCGAACTGCCCCGAACGTGGAATGAGAAAAACCGAAAGGAACAGGAGTATGTGACGACCTATATCCGCCGACAATTGCTTGCGCTCGACATACACGCCATCGAGAATGGCCCCTATCCGGCATACGCCGGTGCCTTGTCGCACCTAAAGACCGATTTTCGCTTTACCCTGAAAGACAACAGACGGTTGGGCGAACTGCTGAAGGTGCTGCATCCCACGCCTGCCGTATGTGGCCTGCCTAAGGAGGAGGCATACCTATTCATACAAGCAAACGAGGGTTACGACCGCCGCTACTACACAGGCTTCATCGGCTGGATGGACCCGCAAGGACGGACAGACCTGTACGTCAACCTACGCTGCATGAATATCGGCGAACAAGAGCTGACCCTCTACGCTGGTGGCGGACTACTGCCTTCGTCGGAGCTGGAGGATGAGTGGCAGGAGACGGAGAAGAAGTTGCAAACAATGAGGAGAATCGTATAGAGAATTATAAATTTTGAATTTTAAATTATTGCCATGCGGATGAAATTGGCTTATGCACAGAACATCTCCCATTATCTCATCAAAGCATAACAATAATTCTTAAAATCTAATTCAATTCATAATTCAAGATTCTCACATTAGCTTAGGCTCAAAACATCTCATATCTTTATAATTTAAAATTTAGAATTCAAAATTTAAAATTAATAGATGTACTCAGACAAAAGAAACATACTTCAGTTGGTCGCTTTGCTGCGAGCACACGGCATCACAAAAGTAGTGCTATGTCCGGGAAGCCGCAACGCCCCGCTTGTACACACACTATCTACACATCCCGACTTCGTCAGCTACGCCATGACGGACGAACGGAGTGCAGGCTTCTTCGCCATCGGCCTTGCCTTGAGCGACGGCAATCCGGTAGCTGTCTGCTGCACTTCGGGTACTGCATTGCTGAATCTTCATCCGGCCGTGGCAGAGGCCTATTATCAGCAAGTGCCCTTGGTCGTCATCTCTGCCGACCGTCCTGCGGCCTGGATCGGGCAGATGGACGGACAGACATTGCCGCAACCCGAAGTATTCCGTTCGCTGGTCAAGAAATCGGTGAACCTGCCGGAAATCCATACGGAAGAAGACGAATGGTACTGCAACCGCTTGGTGAACGAAGCCCTGTTGGAGACACATCATCACGGCAAGGGGCCGGTACACATCAACATCCCTATTTCCGAACCCTTGTTTCAGTTTACCGTGGAGGCGTTGCCCGAAGTGCGGGTCATCACCCGCTATCAAGGACTGAACATCTACGACCGCAACTACAACGAGTTGATGGAGCGACTGGAGAAGTACAGACGGCGCATGATTATCGTAGGGCAGATGAACCTGATATACGTGTTCGAGAAGCGGCAGGTGAAGCAACTGTACAAGCACTTTGCCTGGCTAACGGAACACCTTGGCAACCGAACCATCCCCGGCCTTCCGGTAAAGAACTTCGATGCGGCGCTGTATGCCATGCCCGAAGAGAAGATACCGCAGATGACACCCGAACTGCTGATTACGTATGGAGGCCATATCGTATCCAAACGGCTGAAGAAGTTCCTGCGCCGTAACCCGCCCAAGGAACACTGGCATGTGTCGCCCGACGGCGAAGTAGTGGACCTCTACGGCTCGCTGACTACACTGATTGAAATAGACCCCTTTGAGTTCTTGGAGAAGATATCCGGTGCCCTACTGGACAGCCGCACACCCGACTATCCGCGCCAATGGGAGAACTATTGCAAGACCATCCCCGAACCGGACTTCCCCTACTCCGAAATGTCGGCCATCGGTGCCCTGCTAAAGTCATTGCCGGACTCGTGTTCCTTGCATTTGGCCAATAGCTCCGTGGTACGATATGCACAACTCTACGCCATTCCACCCACCATCGAGGTTTGCTGCAACCGTGGGACGAGTGGCATCGAGGGTTCACTATCTACTGCCATCGGTTATGCGGCCTGTTCGGACAAGCTGAACTTTGTGGTCATCGGAGACTTGAGTTTCTTCTACGACATGAACGCCCTGTGGAGCACGAACTTGAAACCCAATCTCCGCATCCTCCTGCTGAACAACGGTGGTGGAGAGATATTCCATACACTGCCCGGACTGGATATGTCGGGCACATCGCATAAGTTCATCACGGCCGTACACAAGACCTCGGCCAAAGGTTGGGCAGAAGAGCGAGGCTTCCTTTACCTTTGTGCAGAGAACGAAGAGCAACTGGCCGAAGCCATGCCCACCCTTACACAACCGGAAATCACGGAACAACCCGTCCTTCTGGAGGTCTTCACCAACAAGAACAAGGATGCGAGGATATTGAAAGAATACTTTCATAAATTAAAATAAACACAGAGGCACAGAGACACAGAGTTTTCTATATAAAAAGAAGAGGCGGCGACTAACGCCGCAGAGAGCACAGAGTTTTCTCGTTTCAGATTCCGTTCCGTGTTCTCATCGCGTTATCAATCGTCTCCTAAAAAATGACTCTGTGACTCCGTGTCTCTGTGTTCCAAACTCAAAAACTTAAAATATATGGCAAAAAGAGAATGGACCACCATCAGAGAATACGAAGATATTCTCTTTGATTATTACAATGGAATAGGACGCATCACCATCAACCGTGAGCGTTATCGCAATGCCTTTACTCCAACCACAACGGCCGAAATGAGCGATGCCCTGCGCATCTGTCGGGAAGAGGCCGACATTGATGTCGTAGTGATTACCGGAGCAGGCGACAAGGCTTTCTGTTCCGGAGGCGATCAAAACGTAAAAGGACGCGGCGGCTACATCGGCAAGGACGGAGTACCCCGCCTCAGCGTGCTGGATGTGCAGAAGCAAATACGCAGCATCCCCAAGCCGGTGATTGCAGCCGTCAATGGTTTTGCCATCGGCGGTGGACACGTGCTGCACGTGGTGTGCGACCTCAGCATTGCTTCGGAGAATGCTATCTTCGGACAGACGGGTCCCCGCGTAGGCAGCTTCGATGCCGGATTCGGTGCCTCCTATCTGGCACGTGTGGTCGGTCAGAAGAAAGCACGTGAGATATGGTTCCTCTGCCGCAAGTACAATGCACAAGAGGCTCTGGAGATGGGATTGGTAAATAAGGTTGTTCCGCTGGAGCAACTGGAAGACGAGTATGTGCAGTGGGCGGAAGAGATGATGCAGCTCAGCCCGTTGGCCCTGCGCATGATTAAGGCCGGACTGAATGCTGAGCTGGACGGACAATCGGGCATTCAGGAGTTGGCCGGCGATGCCACTTTGCTCTACTACCTGACGGACGAGGCTCAAGAAGGCAAGAACGCATTCTTGGAGAAACGGAAGCCGAACTTCAAGCAATATCCCAAGTTCCCTTAATCCGATGTGGAGGAAAGGCGGTCAGTTATGATTATATTTCCTTACAATTTTTCTTTATTGTCGCGAAAGCAAAGTTAAGTCCGTCACTTAACCGAGTTAAGTCCGTCACTCA
>JAUNJD010000178.1 GCA_030523205.1 Bacteroides sp. | reverse complement strand
CTTGTCACAAAGAAAAGCATAATTCTTTAACAAGCGAAATTATTTTTGCAAAAAAAGTATATTTTCGTGAAGAATAGAGGATAAGATCCCCAAAAAGGGGCTTTCAACGTCATATTTCGGTCTTAATCTCTGGTGTTGAAAAATACTTTTTTCAGCACATCCTGTCCGATGCGCAGTTCTTCGGCACTCACTCCTTGCAGGGCTTCCATCAAGGTCCGGTTGGCAATGCCGCGGGCTCGCTCTTCCAGTTCCTTCCCGTCGCGGGTGAGGTGGATGAGGTTGGTACGTCGGTCTTTCTTGTCCGATATGCGCACCACCAGATGCTGCCGCTCCATATTGTCTATCAGGCGCGTCATGCTGGGTTTGTCTTTAAAAGTTGCATTGCACAATTCTTGCTGAGTCACTCCATCCTTCTCCCACAGGAAGATGAGTACCGTCCATTGTTCGGGCGTGATTTCCAGACCGTTTTGGCGAAAATTGCGCGACAGCTTGCGGTTGATGGCAGCTGATACCTTACCGTTTAGAATGGCAAAAATGAGCCGAATGTCGAAATTAAATTGCTCCATCATGAAATTATTGTTTAAACAACTTTGCAAAGATAGTGCAAGCAGGACAGAATACAAAATAAGTAATCTTAATTTTTACAACAGTATGAGTGCTCATTTTTGCGGGAAAATTGGCTGATATTCTGAATGAGTGCCCGTTCAATACCCCTTTTCGGCTGCTATTCCGTCATGAAATTGCCTTTCGTTTGCTTCGCTCCTCCATCGAAGGGACTCCGGTCTTCCCTAGCAATGACTCCGGTCTTTCCTCGAAAGGATTGCAGTTCTTGCCCGAAAGGATTGCTCATAGGAGGACTGTGGCCTTTTGTAAATTATCGCGTTCTGAGAAGGAAAAATATGTAAATTATCGCATTCTAAGTAAAGAAGATTATGTAAATTATCGCATTCTGCGAAAATAATCGTACCTTTATAACCTCCTGAATGATAAGACCCGTAAGCGCGAATTTCAAGGCCTGTTGCTTGCAGCCAGGAAGACCGGCTGCAAGAACTTGCTATTGCTGACCGATCATCAGTATGAAGATGTGGTGGTAGATGGACACCCCATCGCCGTTCGTCCCGTGTACGATTGGTTGTTGCGTGACACAGCCGACTTGTTTTAGATATTCCGGTGTGGAATTTCGAATTTAGCGATTTGGTGGCCTTTGCACTTGCTTCAGCGTTACTTCACCACGCCCGAATCTGTATCCTTGTTGCTCATCGTCTTGTCACCGGCTTGCGACTTGCGTCCGCTGCTGAACCTCCAGTTGAAGTAGATGCAGACCATGTTGCCGTTGTCCTTTATGTGCGTCCACTGCGTCTTATCGACATACTCACTGCCTACAATGCGGCTGCCACCCGTCCATCCGCCGGGAGTGAATGGGTAGAGGCAGGCGGCGCCCACGCTCAGGTTTTTGTATTTATAGGTCAGTTGCACGTAGCTGTACTTCTCGCCGTAGTCGATGTAGTGCCCGTAGAGCGACTTGGGGCGGAGCGATGCACCGGCCGATAGCGAAAAGTTCTTGTAGTTGCCGCTCATCGAGAGGCCGCCCGTCCACGCCGTGTACTCCGTGGTGTAGTCCGTGCCCTCCGACCGATACCAGTTGACGCCGCCATATCCGCTTACCGTCAACTGGTCGGGCACGATGCTCCATTGCAGGTTCAGGCGTGCGCCGGCGGTGCGGTGGCTCTTCCCGTTCTCCGAGGCGTACTCTATGAGGTAGCTGCCGTCCCCGTCCGTTATGGGGTTGATGCTCTTCAGGATGGGGCTGTCGTAGTAGCTATAGTTGGCGCTGAGTTGGGCCGAGAAGTGCTTGGGGTTCCACGACAAGGTTAGGCGGTTGGTGTAGATGCGGTAAGGGTCGAGGTCGCGGTTGCCGCGTGTTATTTCGAGGTCGTTGTTCTGCTGCGTCACGTCGCTCAGTTGCGATAGCGAGGGTGTCTGTGGGTTGAGGGAGAAGGAGTAGCGCACGCGGCTGTTGCCGGACAGCGGGTAGGAGAGCGATACCGACGGACGGAAGGTGACGAACGAATAGCTGTTGTCCGATTCGCTGAAGGCTTGCCTCGACACGCCTGCGCCAAGCATATAGTTCAGCTTCTGCCATTGGCCTTGCAGTTGCACGTAGCCATACAGACTGCTGTTGTGCATGTGCAGCGTCTTGTCGCTATCGCCCGTGTAGACGTTTCGGGTGTAGCTCGTATTGCCTTTCAGCCCTGCGGACAGCGTGGCGGCCTTCCACTCCTTGCTGTAGATGGCTTCACCGATGAGCGAGTAGCGTCGGCCGTCGGTGGCGTAGGCGTAGTGCGACAGGGTTTCGTCCTCCGTCTCATACTCGCGGTAGTCGTATGTGTAGTCGGTGCTGATGAGCGTGCCCACCGCGTTGGCGGCGAACTTCTGTCCACGGGGCAGGTTACGGCTGAAGAACAAGTCCAGTGAGGGCGAGTTGTAGCGGTCCTCCCGATGGGTGAAGTGGTAACGGTCTTCCAGTCCTTCCTCGACCATGCGTTGCGCATTGTCCTGCTTGCCGCTGTTGTACAGCTCGTCGGTGAAGAGCACGTTGAACACGTACTTGTCCGGTTCCGTCAGGTTGTACGAGGCCTCTATGGAGTGTTGCGTATAGGCGAAGGGCACTTCTACGGGTTGCAGGTTGCGGTGGCGGGTGGTTCCGTCGGGCAGGCTGAAGCGGTCGTACCCCTCCGTATAGCGGTCGTCGTAGTCGCGGTAGCTGATGAAGTAGTTCACGCCAAACTCCGACTTGCCCGTGTTGGCATACAGATAGGCATAGTCGTTGCCGAAGCCCGTGGTGAAGGCGTTCATGCCCTGTACGCCTCCGCTGACGCCGCTCTCCCTGCGCTTCACGATGTAGTTGATGACAGCCTCCACGCCGGTGTCGCCGTAGCGTGCGCCGGGATTGTCGATGTACTCAATGCGCACTACCTCCGTTGGGCGCAGTGCGGCCACTTGCGCTTGGCTGGCCGTCCTGTCGTTGATGCGTATCTCCACGCTTCCGCCTCCTATGGTGTTGATGCGGCTCTGTATGGGATCCACTTGCAGGTCGGGCAGCATGAGGCGGGCCAGCAGGTCGTAGCCCGATTCCGATTGCTTCAGTTGCTTCTCCGAGGGGTAGACTATTTGTCGGTCCACCTTCTTCACCGTTCCGCTGGCCGTCACGGTCACTTCGTCCAGCATCTCGCTGTCTTCGCTCAGCGTCAGCGTGCCTAGGTCGCGTTTCTTCTCCAGCCCTTCCAGGCGTATGGTCTCTGTGCGGTAGCCCATATAGCTCAGTTGCAGCAGGTAGCTTCCGGCTTGTGGGGCTTTCAGGGCGAAGTCTCCCTTCTCGTTGGTGGTGGTGCCCGTCACAAAGGCCGAGTCGGTGGTCTGCAACACGACGTTGGCATACGCTATGGCGTTTTGTTCGCTGTCCGTCAGCTTTCCGCTGACCATCTGTGCATGTGCTGCTACAAGGCTCAGCAGGCATAGGCAGCAGGCAATCGTAATCTTTCTCATTCTTCTTCTTTATAAAGAGTTCAACAATCGTTTAGTTGTTGTGCAAAGGTAGGGATTTGCCTATGCGTAGCCAAGGAAACCACATGGACTTCGTATGGACATTGGTTTCTGCTGATAGTATTGATAAACAGGAAATTGAAGGTGTAGCTAAATCGCGTTTGGTGGACATTGTGCGGTCGGGCACCGATTTGCCCTCTCTTATCCGTTGTCTGTTCTGAAAGAATTCCTAACTTTGTCTGCATAACACGTATATAATAACTACACACACTTTATGCAACGACCTACTTTTCTCTCCCTGCTTGCGGCCTTCGTGGCCTTCCTACTTTCCTTGGCTTCGTGCAGCCGACATTCATCTTCCTCCCGCCTGATGCCCGAGTTGGTGCAGGCCGAAAGCATCATGTACGATGCGCCGGACAGCGCTTTGCGCATCTTACAGGGCATACATCCGCCGCGCTCGCAGGCATTGCAGCACGCTACGTGGGCACTGCTGATGGCAGAGGCCAAGTTCAAATGCTACATCAAGCAGTCGGATTCGCTGGTCAACATCGCTTGCGACTACTTCTTGAAGAGGGATGACGCGCAGCGGAAGGCGTTGGCGTTGTATTGCAAAGGAGGAATAGCAGAAGATAATGATGACACTGAAGAAGCGCAGGAGTGCTGGTTGCAGGCGGCAGAAGAGGTGGACAAGACGCAGGACTATGGACTTGGGTATCGGATATATGAGGGCATTACCAATATCCATGCTTATCGTAGACTGACTGAGTATGCGCTTGAATCGAACCGGAAGGCATTGGAATATGCCCAAAAAAGTGGGATTGATGCCTACATCGCCACATCCTATATGTATGCCGGCAGGGTATATTCCGTATTGTCCGCCGAAGACAATTTCGCAGACAGCTTGAAACAGTCTATTGCCTATTATCAGAAGTGCATAGCTTTATCTGAAAAGACGAATGATGATAGGATATTGTCCATGGCTCTGGGCGAACTGGGTGGGCTTTATTGCGCTATCGGCAACTATCGGGGAGCGATTGATCTGCATAACAGAAGCATTGGGTTGACAAAGGGTGAGGCGGAAAAAGCGTCAAACTACTTCAGCCTTGGTAAGATATATAAGGAGTTGGGGCAGACCGACTCGGCTTATTATTTCTCCGGATTGGCGTTGAAGTCGCCCCATATATACACACAGTGCGCCGCCGCTCTGTCGCTGTACGAACTTGCCAAAGAAGAAAAGGACGTGGAAGGCATGGCCGAATACGTAGATAAAATACTGCAATGCCAAGACTCCATATCCGAGTGGGAGAACTCCAAAACTTTCATCGAGATGCAAGAGAAGTACAACGAGCAGAAGGTGCTGAACGAGAAGAACACCTTGGAACTTCGCCACAGCCGTCAGTTCCGTCAGGTGGCTGTGGTCATCATCTTGTTGCTCTGTCTCATCGGCGTGCTAGTGTACGTGTATCAGCGCAAGCTCTTCCGCAAGGAACGGCTGATACAGGAGCAGGAGCAGGGGCTTCGCGTTTACAGCCTGCGCATGCAGGAGAACGAGCAGCAGATGGCCCGCAACCGTGCGCGTATGGAGGTGCTGTCCGCCCGTATCGCCGAGGGCGAGGATGCCAAGGAGCAACTGGCCGAGCAGGAGCAGAACCTGCGCTTGCTGCAGGAGCAGAACGAGGCCTTGTCTCGCGAGAACAGCGAGCTGCAATCGCGCATCGACGCGTCGGCCGCTTCGCTTCAAGGTGTGCGCCGCGAGCTGGAGGCGCAGAGCCGCTTGTCGGACGACGTGCTTCGCCTTACCCGCCGCGAGGCAGACTTGTGCATGCAGTTGCTGGAGCGCGACCCCCTTCTGCATCGCCTCACCACCGCACCCACTTATCTGGACGACCGTAGCCTGAATGAAATGCGCGATGCCGTAGACCGCATCTTCGACGGATACACCCACCGCCTGCACCACCGTCTGCCCACGCTGACCGACGGCGACCTCACCCTTTGCTGTCTGCTGAAGCTACGCCTCAGCATCCGCGACCTCGCCACCGTGCTCGGCATCTCCTACGACTCGGTGTGCAAGCGTAAGACCCGCCTGAAAGAGCGCATCACCGAGCAGTTGGGCCCGTGCGCCGACATCCCGTCGCTGGACATTTGGTTGTGGGAGTTTTAGTGTTACTTCACCACGCCTGAATCCGTATCTTTTTTGCTGTCTTATTGTCGCTCTGCTTGGCATCTATTTCCTTTATTTTTCTCATGGGGCAATGATATGAAAAGTTGTATGACTTTACAACCTTCCATACTTCTTTCTTATTCCTTTTCATGAGATAAACACTAATTTTTATGATTTGACGCATCCTCTTAGCCCCGACTGCCTTCACAGCCGCCTCAATTCTTCATTTCCCGCTCCTGTCCCTTTGTACTTGCTTTTTGTAGAGTTGAACTTATATCTCAATGTAACCATGAACTCTCGGGTGTCCCATTGATTGGATTGATACCAGTTGATATTGCCAAAATACGTCCGCCAATAGTTTCGGGTGCCATGAAATACGTCGTTTCCTCTAAGTTCCAGGCTCAGCGCTTCCTTTAAGAAGGACTTGCGGAGAGAAATGTCAATCGTTCCATAACTCTTGAACTGATAAAGATTCTGATAATGCCCTTTCCCTATGAATGAACCGTCTATGCCTAAACTGAAACCGCTGCCTAAATCAAGGGTGTTGCCCAACCGTATCTTGACACGCGGCCTTTTGAAGTCGATGCCGTCAATGCTTATCCATTGTTTCTGCATCCCTATGTCGCAATGTAGAGACCAAATGCCGATAGTGGGTGAAGCCGATAGGGTGATGTTGAGTGAAGGGCGGTCTCTGTAGTTTATATAAGTCATCAAGACCGAGTTGCCGCCCGCCTGCGAATTACCCCAATACATAATTTCATTTCTCCACCGTTGATAACTTAGCGAGAGTTGCAGGAAGCGCCAAGTGCCGATAGCCGATAAGTCATGGATGGTGCATGGCTCTAATAGCGGATTGCCTTGCTGCATGGTGAAACGGTCCACATAAGTCAGGTTGTTGCTCAATTGGCTATAAGTGGGACGTCTTGTCTTGACGGTGTAGCTCAATAGCGTCCTGACAGCACCTATTCTAATCAAGTAGGAGAAGGCGGGGAACAGGTTATTGTAAGTACGGCTTTGGGCTTCCACGGTCTTGTTGTCTTCGGAATACTTGAACTCGGTATGTTCATACCTAAGTCCAATCGTAAAGTTGCCCAGGCTCGATTGTCGGCTATACTCTGCGAAACCGCTTATCCCGTCCTCTTCTGTGCGGCTCGACGTATTTTCTATGTACCCTTCGTTGTTGCTATATTCGTCTGTGCGGTAGGTGTGGGTATATTCTCCGCCTGCCGAGATTTGTCCTCCCCACAGAGGGTGGGTAAAGACCAATTTGGAGGCCGCCACCCTGTTCACGATGCGGCTTTGCGTGTTCACCTCCCTGCTTTCTTGCTTTTGGCTTGCCTCATCGTAGAGGCTTCTGCTCCGTGTATGGTTCGTTATATAATCGGCGTTGAAGTCAATGCCCCAATTCTTTATCGTCCCATTATAGTACGCATTGAGTTGAAATGAAGGTTTCCCGGTTGTCGTTGTGTACTCCCGATTGTTCAGGTAATCATAGAATTGCTGATTGGCAGTGATGTAACTGCGTGTATTCATGTCCGATGTCGTGTTGGGCTTTGCCGAGACTGAAAGTCGGAATCCGAATGAATGATTGTCATTTATCATATAGTTCATTCCCATTTCTCCTCCGACGGTCTTGCCGGACAGGGTCCCATTCAGCAGATTCTGAAAGTTCCATAGAGAGTCTATCTCCACGATGTGTGTGATGTCGTTCCGGGTCGTGGCTTCATACTTGGAGTAGTGGAATTGCCCAAACACGTCAAGTCCACCGTGCCGATAGTTTACGTTCACTTGTTCCTCCAAGTCCACATTCTGACTTTGGCTGTAGCCGGAGCGTACGTCTAGGCTGAAGCCGTCGCCGATGCGCCGTAGGGTATGGATGCGTACCACTGCCGCTACGGAAGCGTCATATCGTGCTCCGGGGTTGGTTACTACTTCTACGCTTTTGATGTCTTCCGAGTTTAGGTATTCCAGCTCCTTATTGTCGCGGACCGGTCTTCCATTGATGTAGATGATGGGATTGCCCTTGCCCAAGACCTCATAGGAATCCCTTTCCTTGATAATGCCGGGAATCTTTGCCAATACGTCGCCGGCAGAGCCTGCGTGGGAGAGAATGCTGTGCTGAATATGGGTTACCAATGCATCGTTCTTGATGCGGGTGGTGGGTAAGTTGGCTTTTATTACAACTTCTTCAAGCAGCAGATTGTCGGGGAAGAGGCAGATGGAACCCATGTCTGTGGTATGTGCATCCGGCATTCGGCACACCGGAATATATCCGATGGATGAGATGCGATAAAAGCATTTCTCCGTTTGCTGAGGTGTTAAGATGAACACCCCATTTGAGTCACTTACACTTCCGGCCATAAATGCAGAATCGGGCAAAGAATACTGCACGATATTGGCATAGGGAATAGGGCATTGCTGATTATCCAGAATCCTTCCGGTAATAGATTGCTGTGCGGAGAGGTGCATGGCCGTCAACATTACACATAGGCTTATCCATGTTTTTGCTTTCATTGCTTTTATAGTGTTAGGAATACTATTTGTTACAATAAAAAAGTGTGATCTAAAGCACATTCTTGGGGCTTATTATAGAAACTTTTATTTAGGCCATAATTTCTAAGTCTACAACCAGCCAAAGAACATTTTAATTTTAGGGAACATGAAGCGCAAGAAGCAATCTTGTCGAGATTAAATCCTTGCCTGAAGGGTCTCCATTTATCGTTGTTTTCCCAAAGTTCTTTTAAATTTTCTGTCGTTAAATCTCCGATAACTAGTTCTTCTTGTCCAAAAGCATAAACACATGGATATAATT
>JAUNJD010000177.1 GCA_030523205.1 Bacteroides sp. | reverse complement strand
GCATCTATTTTAGGATGAGGTCCGGAGGCAGTGGTGCTAAGGTCCGAAGGGAGACCGGATGAGGTTGTGGGAGAGCCTGTTTGAGGTCGTGGCAGGATAGGGTAAGGTCAGGCGTGGCACGATTTTAATATGCCCGATTGCTGGTTCTATTAAATATTCTGACTATCTTTGTCCGATGAATTTCTGATCGAGTGCTATGAAACAACATATTCGTATTTATCTGCTGGCCATTTGTCTCTGCGTTACATATTTGCCTTTGATGGGCCAGACCGGACGCTTCTATTCCACGGAAAATGGATTGTCCAGCAGTTTAATCAACAAGCTTTGGCAGGATAGCCGCGGCTTTGTGTGGACAGCCACGGAGTATGGACTGAACCGCTTCGATGGCTTGCGCTTTTCCAACTACCTGCACCTGCCGGAAGACTCAGCCTCCATCAAGAACAACTACGTGCGCACGCTGTACGAAGATAGTAGGCAGAACCTGTTTATCGGTTGCATCGACGGGCTGATGAAGTACGACCGCGAGACGGACACCTTCAGCGAGATACCCTTGACGCGCGGTGGACGAAGAGTTTTCCCCCACGTGACGCAGATGCAGGAATTGCATAATGGCGAAATCTGGATGACCACCACCGGACAGGGTATGTTCCGCCTGGACGAACAACGGCAGAAGGCAACATCCTTGGACGACATCCTGCATCAAGCCAACTACAACTATCAGTCCAACTTCTACGAAGATTCCCATTACAACATCTGGATAGGGACCGAAGGCAACGGGCTGATATGCTACCTGCCTGCCACCAAGGAGACCCGCGTGTATAAGTATCCCGCCATCAACGACAACAACGTATCCGCCATCATCGAAGACAGGCTGGGAAACCTGTTCATAGGCACGCAGAAGCAAGGCCTGTCCCGCTTCGACCGCGAGGCCAACCGCTTTGTCCCTGTACCCTGTGCCGACGGTGGGACGGTGTCGGTCTATTGCCTTTCGCTGGTGTCCGGCAAGTTGTTGGTGGGCACGGACGGACAGGGCCTGAAGATATACAACCCACAGACCGACCGCTTGGATAAATATACGATAAACTCGGCTCCCTTGGACTTTTCGGAAGGCAAGATACACGCCATACTGGAAGACAAAGACAAGAACCTTTGGCTGGGCTTGTTTCAGAAAGGCATTGTACTGATACCCAGACAGGAAAACCCTTTCGAGTATTACGGCTATAAGTCCATCTATTACAATCCCATCGGGAAGGGGTGCGTCATGGCCGTCTATCAAGACCGCAATTATCACTTGTGGGTGGGGACGGACAATGAAGGGCTCTTCGAGCTGGGCATCGACGGAAGGCGGCTGAAGCATTACCGGCCGGGGACGTCCATGCACTCGATGGCCAACACCGTGATGTGCATGTACGAAGATTCGGAAGGCAACTTCTGGATAGGTTCCTATACGCATGGCCTAGGGAAGATGAACCGGCAGAGCGGAACGTGCGACTACCTGCCCATCATCAAGGACAAGAAGATTCTTTCGCTGACCGAAGACAAGCACAAGAACCTGTACATAGCCACTCTGGGCTCGGGCTTCTACCAATACAACCTGCTGACGAAGGAGCTGAAGCACTACGAATCGAGGAAGGACGAACGCGGAGACCTGACGCGGAACGAGCTGGCCAACGACTGGATAAACTACCTGTTCTGCGACAACGAGGGTCTGATTTGGTTGGCTCATTACAAGGGCATCAGTTGTTTCAACCCACAGACGGGCAACTTCCTGCACTACAACCACGCCAACACGCTGATTACCGACTGCGTGGGTTATGCCTTGCTGGAGGACTATAAAGGCGACATCTGGGCAGGGACCACGGGCGGACTTTATTGCTTCCACAAGCAGACGGGCGAGGTAGAGCGATTCACCACCCAAGAAGGCCTGCCGAACAACGTGATTTGCGGCCTTTGCGAAGACGGGCAGAACAACATTTGGATTAGCACCTATATGGGCATCAGCAAGTACGACATCAAGGAAGGCCGCTTCATCAACTATTATGTGGGCGACGGCTTGCAGGGAAACGAGTTTACGCATGGAGCCTTCTACCGCTCGGACAGCGGAAAGATATTCTTCGGAGGCATGAGCGGCATTACCAGCTTTCTGCCCGACGCCATACGGGGAGCGTCCAAGGATATGCAGGTGTGGATTACGGACTTCGCCATCTACAATCAGCCGGTGCACAAGAATACTTGTTCGGGAGGCAAGTCGGTCATAGAGACTGCCGTGCAGGATGCCGAACGCTTCCGGCTGGCATACAACGACAATACGTTCAGCATCGTGCTCTCGGTGCTGCAATACAACAATCCGGAGCAAATCTCCTATCAATACCGGATAGAAGAGGTGGACCGACAATGGCTGGCTACGGAGCCCGGAGTCAACCGCGTCACCTACAACAACCTGCCTCCGGGTACTTACACCTTCTCCGTCCGTGCCGTCAATCATGGCACCTACTCGGACGTGCGCACGGTGGAAATCCTGATTACCCCGCCTTGGTACGAGACTTGGTGGGCCTATGCCGTCTATGCGCTTCTCGTCGCCTTGCTCATTACGGGCATTGTGAGCTACATCTTGTCGCGGATGCGCCACAGACGCGAGATAATGAAGCGCGAGCACGCCGAACAGCTGAACGAGGCCAAGCTTCAGTTCTTCATCAACATCTCCCACGAGATACGCACGCCGATGACGCTCATCATCAATCCGCTGGAGAAGCTGATTTCGGACGGGAAGGACGGCGAACTGCACAAGACCTACCTGATGATTTACCGGAATGCACAGCGCATCCTGCGCCTGATAAATCAGCTGATGGACATCCGTAAGCTGGACAAAGGACAGATGTTCATGAAGTTTCGCGAAACGGATATGGTGGGCTTCATCAACGACGTGATGCTTACGTTCGAATACCTGGCCCGCAAGAAGAAGATAACCTTCTCCTTCGACCACGAGATGCCCGACCTGAAAGTGTGGGTTGACCTGAACAACTTCGATAAGATATTGATGAACCTCCTTTCCAATGCCTTCAAATACACGCCCGAGGGCGGAGAAATCTGCGTGCGGCTTGCCGTGGGCAGGGATGCCGGCCGTCGGGATGCGCTGAAAGACTATTTCGAGATAGCCATAACCGATAGTGGCATAGGGCTGGACAGAGACAAGATAGACCGCATCTTCGAACGCTTCTACCAGATAGACAATGACGTGACGGCATCCAACTTCGGCACAGGCATAGGCCTGCACCTTTCGCGCTCGTTGGTGAAGCTGCATCACGGAGAAATCTATGCCGAGAACCGGGAAGACACATCCGGCAGCCGTTTTGTCATCCGCATTCCGCTGGGGGCTGCCCATCTGCGGGCCGACGAGCTGGAGGTATCCGATGCGAAGCCCCTCATCCAAGCACCTGTCAAGACCAAACCTCAACCGCAAATGGAGGTGGCAGAGGCGGTGGCCGATGTATCCGATGCCGGGCAGCAGGAGCAGGCACCCAAGCGGGTAAAGGCAAAGACACGGCTGAAAGTGCTGATAGTAGAAGACGAGGAGGAAATACGCTCGTACCTGCAAAAAGAGCTTTCCGATGAGTATCGGATACAAACGTGTGCCAACGGTAAGGAGGCATACGAGCAGATTCTGTCCGATGCGCCCGACTTGGTTGTCAGCGACGTCATGATGCCCGAAATGGATGGATTCACCTTATGCCGCAAAATCAAGCAGAACACCAATGTCAACCACATACCCGTCATTCTGCTGACCGCCAAGTCGAAGCCGGAAGATACGATGGAGGGCATGGAGATGGGAGCCGATGCCTACATCGTGAAGCCCTTCCACACAGAGCTGCTGAAGAGCAAGATAGCCAACCTAATCTCCAACCGCCGTTTGCTGCGCAACAAGTTCAGCGGTGCGCAGCAGCAGGAGGACAAGATAGAAAAGATAGAAATGAAGTCGGGCGACGAAAAGCTGATGAGCCGCATCATGAAGGTGGTCAACGAACATCTGGCCGACCCCGAGCTGAATGTGGAAATGCTGGCCGCCGAAGTAGGGCTGAGCCGTGTTCACATCCACCGGAAGCTGAAGGAGTTGACCAACCTGTCTGCCCGCGACTTCATCAAGAATATCCGCTTGCAACAGGCTGCCACCCTCTTGGCTGAAGACAAGAAGCTCACCATTTCGGAGATAGCGTACGCCACAGGATACACCAACCTGTCCCATTTCTCCAGTTCATTCAAGGAGAAGTACGGAATGTCACCGAAAGAGTACGTAAACAAGCATCGTTCTTAAGCCTTCTGCTGCCAAATCTTGCTTATCTTCTTCCGTATCATCAGAATGTTAATCGCAGAAACGAGGATGAACAGGAAGCCTCCGGTCAGCAGGGAAGGGAGCAAAGAGCCTGCCTCCAATTGAGGAAACAGCGTTTGCAGACCGGACAGGTAGTAAGTGCGCACTCCGCTCATGCCCACGACGGAAATCAGCAGGACGAGCAAGTTCAGCCCTATGGTCAGCGCATTGTAGGGGCGTGCCACCTGAGCCGGTGTATAGCCTATCAGCAGCAGATTCTCCAGCTTGATGGTGTTCTTCTGCAATAGCAGGAAGATGCTCAGCATCAGTATGTAGAAGGACAGCAGGCTGATGAACAGTCCTACGCCCATCACGATGCCCGTAATGAGGCGCAGGAAGTAAGTCGTCTTTCCTGCGTCCAAGCTGTTGCCTTCGGTCTCGTAATTCTTCTGCCCGAAGTAGTCGGCGATGGCGGTATCGGTGGGGTTGTTCACCTCCACTATCAGCCGCGAAGGTTGTGCTTCCTTGTCGGGGGCAAACGTCCGGTTGGCCCACTCCATGAAGGGCTGGGGGACAAGGATGGTGTTCAGGCGGTTGGAGAAGCCCACGATGTTTCCTTTGTATTGCTCCACACGCCCGTTGCCACGCAGGATGATGTCCATGTTAATCAGGCTCATCAATCCCTCGGACAGCTTGGGCAGACTTCGGCTTTGTGCAAAACCGAAGTTGTAGAGGTTCAAGTAGTTGCGTGGAATGATGATGGGGATGGTATGACTACCTTCGTCGAAATGCCATTTGTCCAGACTGACATCTACGTATTCGTCGGGCACCGACTCGAAAAACATTTCCGTGGATAGGTGTATGCCTGCCTCCTGCATCCCCAGCCCGGCGGACACCTTGAACAGCGAAGGCGTAAAGGCACCGATGCCTCGGGTAAAAGGTTGTCGGCGTAGCTCCTCTATCTCATCTTTCGAGAAGGTATTGCTTCGTCCGGCGAAGCTGCCGAGCGTGCTGATTTTCTTGGTTGCGATGATGTATTCCCTCTTCATGAAACTATCTCCTTGCGTGAAGACCGGAAGGACATCCCGATAGAACTGTACACTCAATAGTACAATCAGCATTCCGAAAAGATTGGCAAGGAAGAAGCCGGACAACTGTCCGACGCTGATGTGTTGGCGGAGAAGTTTCCAAACAAGACGATTCATGGCGTGATATTGCTTTAAAGTCTGAGCACCTGGTCATACTCCATTGGCAGGTGCTTTCCGATGGAGGTTACGATAATGCCGGCTTGCTGCTTGTCGGCCTCTTCCTTCAGCAGGCGGCTCATGATGGTTGCATTCTCGTCGTCGAGATGGCTGATAGGCTCGTCGAGGAGGATGAAGTCGAAGGGCTGGCAAAGGCAGCGTACGAAGGCCACACGCTGCTGCTGACCGAAGGACAGTTGTTCGGCCTTCACGTTCATCTTGTCGGATATGCCCAGGGCTTCGAAGAGGAGCGATATTTCTTTCTTCTTCTTGCAGCCCGTCAGCCTGTTCTTCAGCAAGACGTTTTCGAGGGCTGTCAGTTCGGGGAAGATGCGCAGTTCTTGGAAGAGGATGCTGAGCGAACGTTTCCGCACTTCGGTCCACTGGCCGACGGAGTAGGAGCGTATGTTCCGTTCGTCGAAGGCGATGATGCCCTGATAGTCGCGTCGGTATCCGTAGATATAGCTGCATAGCGAAGACTTTCCGGTGCCGGAAGCCGCTTCAATCAGATAGCTTTTGCCCTTCTGAAATGATAAGTCGCGATGCCACACCTCTGAAACGATGGCATCACGTCCGGCAAACACTTGTGGAAGTGTCTGCCGTAGGTGAATGCTGTTGATTATCAATTTTAAATTTTAAATTTTAAATGATAAGCCTAATCAATTAATTGTCAACTGTCAATTGTCAATTGTTAATTAATTTTGTATTCCCGCATACTGCTTAATCAGCTCTACAATCTGCTTCAGCGAATTTACGTTCTTATCCTTCAGTTGCAGGGTGATGTTGCTTTTCTCTGCGTTTCCCGTCATTTTCAGGTAGGATATTTTCTCAGCCAGATTCAGGTAGACGACAATTTCTTTTCCACCATATTGTGCCAGCATCTGTACGGCAGGCAGTTGGCGGATGGCATCTACGTTGATGATGACGGCTGCATTCTCTCCCTTGATTTCGGCGGCATAGTCCGTGTCGGCGGCCGAGGGGCTGACCGGCTTGCCGATGTTCTTATACGCTTGCTCGTCGTTGGTGGCATACAGGGTATTGTCCTTGATGCCGAAGAATACGTTGAGCTTGCGCGACTTGAATACATACTCGTTCTCGCCCAGCTGCACGATGTCTTCCCCGCGTCCGAGGCCCAGCTCTTCCTTCTCTTCGTACAGAGCCTTCAAGGCATCGCTGTTCTGTGCTTCGGCGTACATGATGAAGGAAGGCATACCCATCAGGCTGACGTTGGTGATGCCTGCCGTAGCATCGTTCTTGAAAGCTCCTATAAGCGTCTTCAGCTTGTTCAGCTGATCTACGGTGATGGATTTCTGGAAGTCCTTGTTCTCTTGCAGGTATTTCATAATCTCTTCTCCGTTGAGGCCTGCGCTGATGACCATCAACGTAGATTGTGGCAGATTCTTCAGATAAGTGTTCTGTATGGGCGATGTGGTGGCTTGGCCTTGTTCTTTCAGTTGTGCTGCCAGCGCTTCGTTTTCCGTGTACCATTCTATCTCCCAGTCAATCTTTCCGTTTTCGAAGGAGAGTGCTCCCAGCATCACCAGCTCCTTCCAGTCGATGTCTTCGGGTACATTCTGATTCACGAGGTTGGCATAGTCTTTGAGCATCCCTTTCAGTGGGAGGTACATATTGACGTCGCCCTTGGCGGCTTGCATCTTCTTGAATCCTTCGTTGGCGGACATGCTTTGCTCTTCGCCCTGATGCAGGGCAGCGGCTGCGTTAGCCTTTGCTTCCTCCAGCTGTGCCGGGTTGTGATAGCCGACTACGAGCAATGCTTCGGGGGTGAAAGCCAATAGAGCCTGTTCGCCCAGCGTGGTGTAGCGGTAGCCATCTCCTTCGGCTACGGGCGTGCTGATTTGCTCCTTCTCGGCGGCAGACAGCAGTGCTTGCAAGTCGTCCTCGCTATTGACTTTAGCAACGATGGCGGCTTCGAAATTGGCAGACTGGAACAAGTAGATGGGGGCTTCTAAGTCGATGCCCGACTTGGCAGGATTGTTCAGTACGCCCTCCAGCTGTTGGAAGGCAGCGGCGTTCATTTCGTTTTTCAGCACGTCGGTCAGCTGCTGCAAGGCTTCCTTATTTTCCTTGTCTGCGGCTCCCGCCTTGCTACCCAGTGCGCTCAGGTGGAGCGATACAATCGTCGAGGCATCAGCCGGAATCACATTTGTGTACTTTGCCACCGGCTCGGAACAAGCACTTACTAACGCAATCAGCATCGTGAGTGCCAACAATCGGAAAGATGTTTTTCTTTTCATACTTACTAGTATTTATTTGAGTTTTAGCTGTTTTGTAAGTTCATGATGTGGCAGGCCACGAGTGCTGCCGTCTCCGTGCGTAGGCGCGAGCGTCCCAGGCTGATGGGCTGGAATCCGTTTTCGATGGCCTTCTGCACTTCCTCTTCGCTGAAGTCGCCTTCAGGGCCTATGAGCACCAATGCATCTTCCCCTTTTCGGAGGCAATCCTTCAGCAAGGGCTTTTCGCCTTCGTAGCAGTGGGCTATGAACTTCTGTCCTGCAAAGGGCTGTGCGATGAATCGGTTGAAGTCTGTCATTTCGTTCAGTCGGGGCAGGCGTGCTTTGAGCGATTGCTTGATGGCCGACACCAGAATCTTGGCGATGCGTTCGGTCTTGATGACCCTCCGTTCGGAGAAGCGGCAGTTCAGGAAAGTCAGTTCGTCGAATCCTATCTCGGTGGCTTTCTCGGCAAACCACTCCGTGCGGTCCATGTTCTTGGTGGGAGCCATGGCCAGGTGCAGATGTCCGCTCCACAAGGGGGGCTGGGGGATGGTCTCCAACAGGCGCACCAAGCAACGCTTGTTGCTGGCGGTTGTTATCTCGGCTCGGTAGAAGCAGCCCTTTCCGTCGGTCAGCGTCACTTCGTCGCCTGCTTGCAGGCGAAGCACGCGCACGGCGTGTGCAGCCTCTTCTTCGGGAAGTTCACACCGTGTCTGTATGTCCGGGGTATAGAAGACGTGCATGGTTAATGATTAATGGATAATGG
>JAUNJD010000176.1 GCA_030523205.1 Bacteroides sp. | reverse complement strand
GTGCAAAAGTAGGGCTTTTATCGACAACGCCAAAACTTATCACTAACTTTTTTCACGAATTTCTGAAAGTTTTTCTTAAGTGGCTGATTTACACTTATGTTTTAGAGCATGTTTTTTCAATGGGAGAAAAGAGGGAGAAAATGGGTATACATAATAATATATACGCGCGTGTAGGATGGGAAGGGAAAAGGGGCGAGAATGTCCGGGAAGTCATGATGTGCTTCCTTTTAGGTACGGATTGGACGGATTCTTTGCTTTATCCGACTGAAGAAACAATGCTTTGGGGAGGGGAAAACGATGTTTTGAGTCGCCAAAATCAATGGTTCATCGAGCTTTCTCAGCCGTACTTTCTCCGTACCTGCTCCGTACCAAGTCCGTACCTTCTCCGTACATGCTCCACTCTTTTGCCATTTTTCCGCCATATCCGCCCCACACTTGCTCCACCCAAAAAAACACGGATTTTGTAAGGGCCTGATATAGAGCAGGTACGGACTTGGTACGGAGAAGGTATGGAGCGGGTACGGAGAAAATTACGCGTTGCCACGACTTGGGGGTGTGGCAACGTGGCAATCGGATATACCAACACTGAATCGCGCATCAGCGCTTCAGTGCTTCCCACACCTGTTCGCAGATGCTCTCCATCCCTTTCACGGAAGGATGCCCCCACTGCTTTTCGATGTCGTGCAGGCGGATGTTGGTAATCTGGTAATGACGGCAGATTTCGTCCATGGAGTTCGTCACTTCGGCCGAAAGCTCGGAATTCGTAATGCTATAAATGGTAGCCGAAGGATAGAGGCGGATAAGGGCATCGAGCAGATAGGCAAAGGCCGGACGGAAGCGGTACAGGTCTTTCTTGGTCCAGTCGGCATACTGAAATTCACCGATGGGGACACCTGCCCAACTGTCGTTAGTACCGCCAAAGACCAGGATAATGTCCGGATTGCCCAGATTGAGGATGCGGGTGATGAAAGCACGGTCCGAGTAGTCGTTCTTCCGGTAGCCCGTGCAGCACACGGTGGAGCCTGAATAGGAGTTGTTTACATCCAGCTGATAGCCGTGCTCCTGAGCGAGGCGATGCCACCACGTTTCTTCCACACTCTTCACATCGTTCTTGTCCGACTTGTCGCCGCCATCGGTACCGTTGTACCAACACAGATTGGTGGAAGGCGTGACGTAGCCGCCATACGTAGAATAGGAATCGCCCAAGATGGAAATTTTCTGTTGGGCGTAAGCAGAAGACAGGAAGAAGAATGCCTGCATCAGCAAGGCCAGTAAGCATATTCGTTTCATAACATTCTATTAGATTAACCATTGTTCGGTGTATCCCGACGATACACAGCGACAAAGGTAAAGAAAAAAGTGAGAAAACATACGAAGTTATATTTCATTTTCGGAACAAATCGTTCGGCCTGTCAAAAAGAAGATGTAAATTTGCAGACGGTAAATTATTACAAGTCTGACCTTTTCAACCATCACACCCTGAAGCATGAATCCATTTCTGACCACGAAGAAAGAGTCCTTCAAAGTAGGGACGGACAACCTGGAATACTTCCTCAACCGCCCCACCAAGATGACAAACGGCGTACTGACATTCAGCCTCAGCGGAGAGGCCGACGTGATGATTGACCTGAAGCAGTACCACATCGTTCCCTACACCAACCTCAGCCTGCTGCCCGGTTGCATCTTCTCGCTGATAGCGAGCAGCCAAGACTTTGAGATGCACTTCTTCAGCTTCTCGGAAGAGATGTTTCAGACGGTATGCTTCCGCCTCGACCCTCCCTTCATCCACTTCCTGAAGGAGAATGCCTGCCACACGCACGTTCAGCCCGAGACCATCCGGTCCGTCAAGGGCATGATAGAGGCCAGCCAATCCATCTACTACGACCTGGAGAACCGTTTTCGCGAGACCATCGCCCAAAATCTGCTCCAGATATTCTTCCTCGACGCCTACGACAAGGCGCAACGCCTCTACACGCAGGAGCAGATAAAAGGCAGCAGCCGGAAAGAAGAGCTGTTCAAGAAGTTCATCAGCCTGGCGCACACCTACTGTACCTCGCAACGGGACGTTTCTTTCTACGCCGAACGGCTCTGCATCTCCCCCCGCTACCTATCGACCATCACGCAGCGCATGGGGCAAAAATCGGCCAAGGAAATCATCGACGACATGCTGATACTGGAGCTGAAAGTCGCCTTGCAATCGACCCCGTTCTCGCTGAAAGAGTTGGCAGACCGATACCACTTCCCCGACCAATCGTTCTTCGGCCGCTACTTCAAGAAGCACACGGGGATGTCGCCCAAGGAATTTCGAGCCAAGGAAAGATAAACGCCAAAAGTTAGGTGCATTCCCAATAAATTGATAATTTTGCCACGAATCAATTTATTAACGTTATGAGAACACTATTCCTGCCATTCGTGGCACTGGCCTTTGCCGCCTGCACATCGGGCGAGCAACAGGCTTCCTACTCGGTAATACCTCTCCCCCAAGAGGTTAGTTTGACACAAGCTGAACCGTTTAAGCTGAACAAGGGTTCGGTCATCGCCTATCCGGCTGACAATGCCTTGCTGAAACGCAACGCAGAGTTCCTGTCGGAGTACATCGCCCAGTCCACCGGCTACAACCTGCCGATAAAAGGCATCGCTGAAGGCGAATCCGTGAACAAAGCCATCACGCTGGCACTCAGCCCGGACATCGCCAACAAAGAGGGCTACGAGCTGACCACTACCGCCGACGGCGTCCGCATCGCTGGACAGACGGAGAACGGCGTATTCTACGGCATCCAGACCCTGCGCAAGTCCATCCCTGCCGTGGCGCAAGAAGCCACCATCCTGCTACCTGCGGGCGAGGTGAAGGACGAGCCACGCTTTGCCTACCGCGGAATGCACCTCGACGTAGGCCGGCACTTCTTCCCGCTGGACTTTGTGAAGAAGTACATCGACCTGCTGGCCCTGCACAACATGAATACCTTCCATTGGCACCTGACCGAGGACCAAGGCTGGCGCATCGAAATCAAGAAGTATCCCCGCCTGACGGAAATCGGTTCCGTACGCAACCGCACCGTCATCGGCAAGAACACCGAAGAGTATGACGAAACTCCATACGGCGGCTTCTATACCCAAGAGGAAGCCCGCGAAATCGTGAAGTATGCCGCCGAGCGCTACATCACCGTCATCCCCGAAGTGGACCTGCCCGGACACATGCTTGCCGCACTGGCCGCTTATCCCGAACTGGGCTGTACGGGAGGCCCGTATGAAGTATGTCCGCGCTGGGGCGTGTTCGAAGACGTGCTGTGCATCGGCAACGAAAAGACCATCCCCTTCCTGGAGGACGTACTGACCGAGATACTCGACATCTTCCCCTCCAAATACATCCACATCGGCGGCGATGAAGCTCCGCGCACCCGCTGGGAGAAGTGCCCCAAGTGCCAAGCCCTCATCCGGCAGAAAGGCCTGAAATCGGACAAAGAGCATACAGCCGAAGACCGCCTGCAAAGCTACTGCATGACCACCATCGAACAATTCCTCAACAGCAAGGGCCGCCAAATCATCGGCTGGGACGAGATTCTGGAAGGAGACGTTGCGCCGAATGCCACCGTGATGTCGTGGCGAGGATCGGCCGGAGGCATCAAGGCCGCACAGATGGGGCATGACGTCATCATGACACCCAACTCTCACTGCTACTTCGACTACTACCAAAGCAGCCACACTGAAAACGAGCCGCTGTCCATCGGTGGCTACCTGCCCATCGAAAAGGTATATAGCCTGGAGCCTACCGAATCGCTGAACGACGAACAGAAGAAACACATCATCGGCGTGCAGGCCAACCTGTGGACCGAATACATCGCAAGCACCGAGCACGTGGAATACATGGTATTGCCGCGTATGGATGCCTTGGCCGAAGTGCAGTGGACCCGGCCCGAGAAGAAGGATTACAAGGACTTCACCAGCCGCCTGCTGCCCCTCCTGAAGTTCTACCAAAGAGACAGCCTGAACTACTCCAAGCAGGTGTTCGACCTGAAGGCTGACTTCACACCCGACACGCTGAAAAAGGTCATCACCGTCAGCCTCAGCGCCATCGACGATGCACCCATCTACTATACGCTGGACGGCAGCACGCCCACCACTGCATCCACCCTATACACCGCTCCCATCGACATCACGACGACGGTGGACTTCTGCGCAGCCGCCATCCGTCCGGAAGGGCCAAGCAACGTGACCGAACAGAAGCTCTTCTTCAACAAGGCTACCATGAAGCCCATCACGCTGGCCACGCCACCCGTACCCCGCTATGCCTACAACGGTGCCCCTGCCTTGGTAGATGGCATCAAAGGAAAGGAGTCGTACTTCAGCAGTGCTTGGCTGGGCTTCTACTACGGTGACCTCACCGCCACCATCGACCTGCGCGAGCCGACGGACATACAGCGTGTGTTCACCTCGGCCTGCGTCGATTTGCCCAACTGGATTATGGGCTGCACAGGATTGGTAGTCTCGGTATCGGACGATGGCAAGAACTTCCGTCAGGTGGCCGACAAGTCCTATCCGGCCGAGACGTCCATCGGCAAGAGAGGCATTGAGGACTATGAAGTGACCTTCGAGCCGACGAAGGCCCGCTACGTGAAGGTGGTAGTGAAGCACTCCCCCGCCCTGCCGAAGGGACACGACGGAGCCGGAAGAAGGCCGTACATCTTTGTGGATGAAATAGGAATCGAATAGAAACTTTAGAACTGGAAATAGATGAAGGGTTGTATCTCCGAACTTTTCATCTGAATGACGAAATAGACCAAAAGTATCAGCAGTGCCGCCTTTCCCGCAAGGGGGAGGCGGATTACTGTTTTAGCACAGGCCTGTTCCCAACTGTCGGGCACGAAATGCAGCACATAGCCCAGCCCCATCAGGGCAAAGACTTCCCAATAGCCGCTAATCAGCTGTGGAAGGAGTTGTGGATGGAAGGCGGTCGCTATCTGCCTCAGCATATCGAAGGAGGTAGATAATTCCGCATTGCGGAAGAATATCCAGCAGAAGCAGACAAAGTGGAAGGTGAAAAGAATGCCGAAGAAACGGCGGATGCCGTGGCTCTGCTCCCCCTTCCTGCGTCCGGTAACCGACATCCAAAGCTTGTGCACCGCCAAGGCCACCCCATGCAGCACGCCCCACAGCACGAAGTTCCACGAAGCGCCATGCCACAGGCCACCCAGAAACATGGTAATGATGAGGTTGACATACTGCCGCACCTTGCCCTTGCGATTGCCTCCCAACGAAATGTAAAGGTAGTCGCGCAACCACGAAGAAAGCGAAATGTGCCAACGCCGCCAGAACTCCGTAACCGAAGCCGACTTATAAGGCGAATTGAAGTTGATGTTGAAGTGGAAACCCAGCAGCAGCGCAATGCCGATGGCCATGTCGCTATATCCGGAGAAGTCGCAATAGATTTGCAACGCATAGCCATAGACACCCATCAGATTCTCCACACCGGAATAGAGCGTAGGATTGTCGAAGATACGCTCCACAAAGTTGATGCTGATATAGTCGGAAATGATGGCCTTCTTGAACAGACCGCTGGCTATGAGGAACACCCCACGCCCGAACATCTCGTCGGACACGAACAGCGGGCGGCGTATCTGCGGAATGAAGTCGCGTGCCCGCACAATGGGGCCTGCCACCAACTGCGGGAAGAAGGATACGTAGAAGGCATAGTCCAGCAGATTGTCCAGCGGCTTGATGTCGCCCCGATAGACGTCAATCGTATAGCTCAGCGACTGGAAGGTGAAGAACGATATGCCCACGGGCAGAAAGATGTCCAGCGCCGTAAAGGTGCCGCCACTGATGGAAGCCCAGCAATCGAGCAAGAAGTTGGTGTACTTGAAGTATGCCAGCAGCCCCAGATTGATGCACAGGCTGAGCACCACCCATAGTTTCCGCTTCCAGTGCACCACGGTACAGGCCATGCAACGTGCCAACAGGAAGTCGCTGACCGTCACCACAGCCAACAGGAAGAAGTAGGTGCCGCTGCTCTTATAGTAGAAGTAATAGGAAAAGAGGGTGACAAACAGCAAACGCGCCGTCATCTGCCGTTGCAGCAACAGATAAACCACACTGAACGCCGCAAACAGCCACAGGAATATGCCGCTGCTGAATATCATCGGTGCCTGCGGGTCGTACAGGAAGACGTCGCGCAATCGGGTCAGGTCTATGTCGAGAATGGAATCCATATTTAATTGATAATGGATAATTCATAATTCATTATTCAGAAAATCGTTGAAGGCTTTTATCAATGCTTGATACAAGAGGCTGCCTTGCAGCGTGTAGCCGTCGGGCAGGTAATGCACATGGTCGGGACGCATCAGTCCGGCTTCCTGCCAATTGAGGCAGGCACGCTGGGCGCCGCCCAGAATGTCGTACATATCCCATACGGCCAGACCGTTGTTGTCGGCAAAGCGGTGGATGGTCTGCACGGCAATGGCTGTGCGCGGATTCACCGTGTAGGTGCGGCGGCGTCCCCGTCGGCGGGAACTGTCGTACGAGCCCGGGGGAGTCGTCATCAAGATAGGGACATCCGGCATCTTCTCGCGCAACATCCGCAGCAGCTCGTCCATCTGCCGGTAATGGAGCATGGAGTTGTAGCGGCGGTTGTGGCTCTCGTTGGTGCCAAACGAAAGAATCAGCAAGTCGGGATGCAAAGCTGCTATCTTGGCCACGCGGTCGGGTCGGGTAAAGGTCGTGCAGAAAGCCCCGTTGATGCCTACATCCGTATAGGTCAGCTCGCCGAAGGCCTGCTGCATCAGCGTGCCGGTGGTGCGCGGGAAGATGTGTCCTCGGATATGGCTGTCGCCCACGTGCACGATGCGGAGGGTATCGGTCGAAGCCTTCAGACGGAGCAGGCGCAACTTCTCCCAAAAGGGTCTGAGCACCCCGATGCTGTCGGTCAGCACGTTCTCGCCTACCTGCCGGAAGGCTTGCGGCAGTGCAATGAACGGAACCACCAAGGTGTCCGTCCGCTGACTGTAAAGACCGATGGTGTCGCAACCGGGCACCACCGTATGCGGGGCCGGCACCGCAGGCAAGGCATCCTGCGCCCGAAGCGTCTCCAAGCCTCCCGTCAGCCACAGCAGCACCGCCATCAGCGTGCCTACCGTCCTCCTGAACTTCTTAAGGTTCTGCCTCATACGCCCGCCTCCTGTCGTATTGTTCTTTTCCATAAACCAAAGCCTCGTAAAGCAACGTGGCCAGATGTTTGCCGCCACGGAAGTTGATGTGTGTATAGTCGTAGTTGGCCATCGCCGGTTCAGCATGTACCAATCCGGCCATGCTGCCTTCACCGCCCATCGCCTCGAACATATTCCAGAAGGCCACGGCCTCATCGGCAGCCAGATTCTGCTGATAGCGCACCAGGTTCTTGATGCCGGGCATGGTGGCAAGTTCGCCTTCCTCCGTCCTGTAATCGCGGTCGCCCACGCTGACGATGAGGATGCCTGCCTCGGGGAAAGCCTTCTTCAGGTGTTCCAGCGTGGTCTGCATTCCGGCCGCATATTTATCGTAGTTGTAGCCGCGCTCGGTAGCCACGTTCAAGCCATATTGCAGGACAATGAGGTCGTAAGGGCGTATTCTGTCGAACTCGCGCATCATCCGCAGGGGAATGGAGCGGAGCGAGAGGCCCGAACTGCCACGCAACGAGAAGTTATCCACCACGATGCCCGACGTGTCGTCCATCGTAAGGCCATAGAAGAGGGTGGAATCGGCATTCTCCACCGTCCAGCGTACGGAGCCGATGCGTCCCTCCACCGTCATCTTCTGCAAGCGGTCGGCAGGAGGGAACGTGCGGGTTATCGGTTGGTTCTGATTGACTTGTACCGACAGGGTCATTTCACCCCGGTTGAGGAAGAAAATGTCGGCTTGCCGACAGGTGTCCAGCCGCGAAGCATACTTGGTCTGTCCTTTCAGTTCGACGGTCGCCCCCGCTTGCGGCAGGAAGTAATGTCCGGAAATGTCTTGCAGGCTGTGATCGAAATATACAGAGTCCACGACGCTGTGGCTCTGCCATCCGCTGAAGTTGTGGCGCACCGTGGGGCGGAATCCATTGGTCTGCGAGGTGATGGAGACAAAGCCCACGCCGCAACCGCCATAACGTGCCTGAAGCATGGCACGCAGGTCGGCCGTCAGTATGTCGGCTTCGATGAAGGAGTCGCCGAAGTAGGCAATGCGCACGGGGCGCGGCCCGGCGGACAGTTCGTCCAGTGCACGGTAGAAGGCCGACATACCACGCGCGGTGGAGTCGCTATAATCTTCTATGCAGGTGACGCCCGTGCGGCAGGTGTCAACAAAGGCGGGTTTCACCCGTGGTGGCGGTGGCAGCAGCGTATCGGGCTGACTGACCGGTTCACGCTCCCGGCGCACGTCGGACAGCAAATCCACTCGCCGCATCACGTGCCCGCCTATCGTAATCCGTGGCAGGAAGTGCATCAGCAACAAGGCTGCCAACACGATAAGCACCAACGGGCATACATATTTCAACTGATTCTTTTCCATGGGTTCTAAAATCGGGGGCAAAGATAGGAAATAGTTTTTGAGTTTTTGAGTTTTTAAGTTTGGGAGTTTGTG
>JAUNJD010000175.1 GCA_030523205.1 Bacteroides sp. | reverse complement strand
TACCCTAACTATACGACTGAGGTAGCCTCGATATACGACCGTGATTCTCTCAGACAAAAAAAGTGGGATTTTTAGCTTGAAAAGTCGTTGAATTGTGTCAGGATAAATTGTATAATGCATTAATCATGAAAATGACAATAGGTCATCCACAACAAAAAAAGGTTGGCCATCCTTGCGGTGACCAACCTTTTCAAGTTCTATTGAATTCTATTGCAGACAGACTTGTCTTGCGCGACCCTTTCGCCTTATTTTCCGCTAACGGGAATCTTCTCGATGCGGCGTTGATGGCGTCCACCTTCAAACTCAGTGCCGAAGAAAGCTGTCAGGATGCGGTCGGCTTCGTCGGTGCTGATGAAGCGGCCGGGCATGACAAGCACGTTGGCGTCGTTGTGCTGACGTGCCAAGCGGGCTATTTCCTCTATCCAGCACAGGGCGGCGCGGATGCCTTGATGCTTGTTCAGCGTCATGTTGATGCCGTTGCCGCTGCCACAGATGGCGATGCCCGGATAGCACTCTCCGGACTCTACGGCCGATGCTAGCGGATGCGCATAGTCGGCATAGTCGCAACTGTCGGTGGAGTAGGTGCCGAAGTCTTTGTATTCCCAACCTTTGGCTTCCAGCCAACTGCGGACGTATTGCTTCAATTCGTATCCGGCATGGTCGGAGCAAATACCAATTGTTTTCATTGTTTTGAGAGTTTAAAAAATTGTATGGCACACAGATGAAACGGGATTTTACGTTAAATCCGTCTTATCCGTGTGCCATTCTGAAAATAGGATTATCTTCTTACAGCATTGCCTTCACCTGCTTATAAACGTTTTCAGCGGTGAAGCCCAGCTTTTCGTCCAGCACCTTGTAGGGAGCAGAGAAACCGAAGGATTCCAATCCCCATACCTTGCCGTTGGCACCTACCAGCCCTTGCAGGGTGACAGGCAGACCGGCAGTCAAGCCAAATACTTTAGCGTCGGCAGGGATAATGCTCTCCTGATAGCCCGGAGCTTGGCTGCGGAACAGTCCTTCAGAGGGTACGGATACGATGCGCACCTTCACACCATCCTTGCGGAGCAGTTCGGCACCGGCAACCAACGTAGATACCTCTGACCCCGAAGCTACGAGGATAACGGCAGGAACTTCGTCCGAACCGGCTACAATGTAAGCACCCTTGGCAGCCTGTGAGTAGTCGTTTCCGGCGGGCAGATTGGCAATGTTCTGACGAGAGAATATCAAGGCAGTAGGCGTAGAGGTGTTCTCCATGGCCAACTTCCATGCTACGGTAGTCTCTTCGGCATCAGCCGGACGGAGCACCAACGTAGAGTTGTGTCCTTTATGATTTTTCAGCTTCTCCATCAGGCGGATTTGAGCTTCTTGCTCTACCGGCTCATGAGTAGGACCGTCTTCGCCTACGCGGAAGGCATCGTGTGTCCAGATGAACTTAACGGGCACTTCCATGAGGGCTGCCATACGGACGGCAGGTTTCATGTAGTCGGAGAATACGAAGAACGTACCGCAGGCGGGGATGACACCACCGTGCAGAGCCATACCGATGCAGCAGCAAGCCATGGTCAGCTCGGCAACACCGGCTTGGAAGAAGGCACCGCTGAAGTCGCCTTTCTTGAAGGCGTGAGTCTTCTTCAAGAAGCCGTCAGTCTTGTCGGAGTTGGAGAGGTCGGCAGAAGCTACCACCATGTTTTCTACCTGAGTGGCCAGTGCACCAAGCACGGTGGCCGATGCGGCACGTGTGGCAGAACCGGCTTTCTGCTCGATGGCAGCCCAGTTCACTTCGGGAGCCTTGCCCGAGAAGAAGAGTTCCAGCTTGGCAGCCTGTTCGGGGTTAGCCTCGGCCCATGCGGCCTTTTCGGCATATTTCTGCTTCATGATTTCCTTCAGTTCGGCAGCACGCTTGGCGTAAAGTTCCTGTACTTCGGGGAAGATGACGAACGGATTGGTGGGGTCGCCACCGAGGTTCTTGATGGTGTTGATGTAAGCGTCGCCACCGAGGGGAGCACCGTGTGTAGCGCAGTTGGCCTCGTAGCTACTTCCGTCGGCCTTGCGGGCACCCTTACCCATGACGGTGTGGCCGATGATGAGGGTGGGGCGTTCGGTTTCGGCTTTGGCCTCGTTCAGTGCGCCACGGATGGCATCGGGGTCGTTACCGTTGATTTTGATGACTTTCCAGCCCCATGCCTCGTACTTCTTGGCAGTGTCTTCGATGGTAACGTCCTTGGTCTCGGTAGAGAGCTGGATGTCGTTGGCATCGTAGAACATGATGAGGTTGTCCAAGCCCAGCGCACCGGCGATACGTCCGGAGCCTTGTGAGATTTCCTCCTGTACACCACCGTCGGAGATGTAGGCGTAGATGGTCTGGTTCATGACCTCGGGGAAGCGAGCTTTCAGGAACTTGGCGGCGATGGCGGCACCTACGGCGTAAGTGTGGCCTTGACCCAGCGGGCCGGAGGTGTTTTCGATGCCGCGCACGATGTCGCGTTCAGGGTGTCCCGGAGTGGGGCTGCCCCATTGACGGAATTCCTTCAGTTCGTCCAGCGTGAACTTGCCGGCAAGGCACAGCTGAGAGTAAAGCATCGGCGACATATGGCCGGGGTCGAGGAAGAAGCGGTCGCGGCCTTCCCATGCGGGATTTTCGGGGTCATATACCAGAAATTCGGAGTAGAGCACGTTTACAAAGTCGGCACCACCCATTGCACCACCCGGATGTCCGGAATTAGCTTTTTCAACCATGGAGGCAGCAAGGATACGAATATTATCTGCTGCACGGGTCATAAGTTTGTTGTCGTTCATATCGTTTAAGTTTTTAAGTTTTTTGTTGGGAACACAGAGACACGGAGTCACAGAGTTTTTCTTAAAAAAGAGAGCGAATGATTTCGCTATGAGCACACAGAGAAAAATTATCTCCGTGTCTCTGTGCCTCTGTGTTCATTTCAAAGATTAAGTTGGGGCAAAGATAGTTCTTTCTATGTAATTCGCAATAGCCGAAAGTGCTTCTTTGCCCAATAAATTTGAAAGGCTTAATGTTTAAATTACAATAAGTCGCGTGGGCTGATTTACTGTAACTCAACCGTAATAATGGACTTGGCAGGAACCTTCAGCTTCAGCACGCCTTTGCTGATTTTTGTCTCTTTCAGAGCAGCAATCTTCACATTGTCGGGTTTCTCGAAAGAATTGTAGTCTGTCAGTTTGGCTGAAGTCAAGATTTCGCCTACTGCTTTCTTTACCTTGAGGCCTTCGGGCAGGTTTACAGTAACTTCCTGTGCGTTATCTACATCAACGTTGGAGAGAGAAATATGAATTTTTCCGTCCTTGTCTTTCGAAGCCGTTGCACTGATGAGGGGCAATTGGCGGTTGTTGTTGCGCTCACCTTCGAGGCTGACTACCTCACAGTTGATGTCGAGCGGCAGATAGGTGGCATCTTGATGTACCTTATACATCTTGAATACGTAGTACGTCGGTGTCAGCACCATCTGACTGTCTTTGGTCAGAATCATGGATTGCAGTACGTTGACAATCTGTGCGATGTTGGCCATCTTCAAGCGGTCGGTGTACTTGTGGAAGATATCGAGCGAGAGGGAGGCTACGAATGCGTCGCGCAGGGTGTTCTGCTGATAGAGGTGTCCGCGGATGGTGCCCGGCTCTTCGTCCCACCATGTACCCCATTCGTCGAGCAAGAGGGCTACGTTCTTATTGGGGTCGAATTGGTCCATGATTTCGCAATGCTTCTTCAGCACGTCTTCGATTTCGCGGCATTTGCCCATTGTCCAGTAATAGTCGTCATTGTTGAACTGAGTGGCAGAACCCTTGCTGCCCGACCATCCGGTAACTGTGTAGTAGTGGAGCGAAAGACCTTGCATACGGCTACCCACGCGGTCCATCAACACCTTGGTCCAGTTGTAGTCGTAGTCGCTGGCACCACTGGCAATCTTGAAGAGGTTGTTGCCATCGTAGTTGCGGCAATAAGTAGAGTAACGGCGATAGAGGTCAGCATAGTATTCGGGGCGCATACTTCCGCCGCATCCCCAGCTTTCGTTGCCCACACCGAGGAACTTCACCTTCCAAGCCTTGTCGCGTCCATTCTTGCGGCGCAGGTTGGCCATGGGAGAGTCACCGTCCGAGGTCATGTATTCCACCCACTTAGCCAGTTCTTCCACTGTTCCGCTACCTACGTTTCCGCTGATGTAGGGTTCGCATCCCAGCATCTCGCAGAGATTGAGGAATTCGTGCGTGCCGAAGCTGTTGTCTTCGATGGTGCCACCCCAGTTGTTGTTCACCATCTTGGGACGATTCTCTTTGGGACCGATGCCGTCCATCCAGTGATATTCGTCGGCAAAGCAGCCACCCGGCCAGCGGAGGACAGGCACTTGCAGGTCCTTCAGGGCGTTGAACACGTCCGTGCGATAGCCGTTGATGTTGGGTATAGCAGAGTCTTCGCCTACCCAAAGGCCACCGTAGATACAGGTGCCCAGATGTTCGGCGAATTGTCCGTAAATCTCTTTCGGAATGATTTGTTCTCCTTGATCGCTCGACAAGGTGATGGTTGCACTCTTCTGTGCCGAGAGCGACAGGGTTGTGGCGAGGAATAGGCTACTGATGAAAAGTCTGTTTCTCATTTCTTTATTTAAGTTTTTTGAGTTTTGAGTATTATTAGAGGAGTTAAGGGAGTTAAAGGGGGTATGAGGATTCCTTTAACTCCCTCTATAAAACCTTACTTCTTGCATTTTACCGCAGCCTCTTCAATCGGCAGGGCTGCCTTGTAAGTCTCGATGTATGCGTTGAAGCCGGCTACGTCTTCGGGTGTGGGAGCTATCTCTACACCTGCGTCGCCACCAAACACTTGCTCGTCCAGGAAGTCGGCAAGCGACAGCTTCTTGTCATTGTTCACCAAGTAGGAACCCAGCAGGGCAATGCCCCATGCGCCACCTTCGCCGGCAGTCTCCATGACGGAGATGGGCGAGTTGAGCGCGGCAGCCAATACGCGTTGGCCGATGCCCTTGGTCTTGAATAGTCCGCCGTGGCCGGTGATGCGGTCTACCTTCACCTTCTCGTCGTTGAAGAGGATGTCGTTGCCTATCTTCAACACGCCTACCGAGGCGTAGAGGTGCGTGCGCATGAAGTTAGCCAGGTTGAACTTGTCGTCGGCCGAGCGTACAAACATCGGGCGGCCTTCGGCAAGTCCGGTGACGGGTTCGCCCGAGATGTAGTTGAACGAGATGAGGCCTCCGCAGTCGGCGTCGCCCGTAAGCGCGTGGTTGTAGAGCTTTCCGAAGATTTCGTTCATGTCTACGGGCACGCCCAGCAACTCTTGGTATTCCTTGAACAGACCTACCCATGCGTTGAGGTCGGACGTACAGTTGTTGCAGTGTACCATAGCCACGGGACTTCCGTCGGGGGTGGTCACCATGTCAATCATCTCGTAGGGCTTCGACAAGTCTTTCTCCAATACTATCATGGAGAAGCTGGATGTACCGGCTGATACGTTACCGGTGCGTTGCTTCACGGCGTTGGTGGCTACCATGCCTGTGCCTGCGTCGCCTTCGGGTGGACAGAGGGGTACACCGGGTTTCAAGTGACCCGATACGTCGAGCTTCTTGGCGCCTTCGGCGGTCAGCTTGCCTGCGTCTTCGCCGGCCAGCAACACCTTGGGCAGAATGTCGGTCAGTGTCCAGCCCAGTGCCTTGGGGGCAATCAGCTGGTCGAACTTCTCGACCATGATGGCTGAATAGTTCTTGCTGACGGGGTCGATGGGGAGCATACCCGATGCGTCGCCGATGCCCAACACCTTCTCGCCGGTCAATTGCCAGTGGATGTAGCCGGCAAGGGTGGTCAGGAAGTCGATGTCCTTCACGTGCGGCTCACCGTTGAGGATAGCCTGATAGACGTGGGAAATGCTCCACCGCAGGGGGATGTTGAAGTAGAACAACTCGGACAATTCGGCGGCAGCCTGTCCGGTGTTGGTGTTTCTCCACGTGCGGAAGGGCACGAGTATCTCTTCTTGCTTGTTGAAAGCCATGTATCCGTGCATCATGGCGCTGATGCCGATAGCGGCCAATGTCTCCAACTCTACGCCGTACTGCTTCTGTACGTCGGCACGCAGGTCGGCGTAGCAGTCTTGCAGTCCGTGCCAGATGGCGTCCATGCTATAAGTCCACAGCCCGTCTACCAATTGGTTTTCCCACGTGTGGCTTCCTTGGGCAATGGGCTTGTTCCCTTCGTCTATCAAGACGGCCTTGATGCGGGTAGAGCCAAACTCGATACCGAGAATGGCTTTACCTGCAAGGATGGTTGATTTAGCATCTTTCATAATCAGCAAAGTGCTTTGTTCAACAAGTAGTAAACTTCATTCAGGTGGAGTTCCTTCTTGAAGTCGTTGATAGTGGTATTCTCGTCGATGACTACGGCTTCGATGCCTGCCATTTCGGCGAAGTCCAACCAGTAGTCAACGGTCAGGTCGTAAGAGAAGCTGGTGTGGTGTGTACCACCGGCCAGAATCCATGCGGCAGCACCAATTTCGAGGTTGGGCATCGGAATCCACAGTGCGCTGGCAACGGGCAGCTTGGGCAGCGGCTTGCTCTTGATGCACTCTACCTTGTTGATGATGAGACGGAAGCGGTTGCCCAGGTCAACGACTGTGGCAGCTACGCCTTCGCCTTGCTTGCTGGTGAATACCAGACGGGCGGTTTCGCTGTCGATACCGATGCTCAGACGGTGTACTTCGAGCTTCGGCTTCTCTTCGGAGATGAGCGGACATACTTCCAGCATATGGGCTTGCAGGATGGCGCTACGATCGCCGTCGAAGTTCAGTGTGTAGTCTTCGAGGAAGGAACAACCCTTGGGCATACCTTGGCTCATGAACCAAGTAGTGCGGTAGAGGGCAGCCGTCTTCCAGTCGCCTTCGGCACCGAAGCCATAACCTTCGGCCATCAAACGCTGAGAGGCCAAGCCGGGGATTTGGTCGAACTTGCCCAGGTCGTTGAAGTTGGTGGTGAAGCCTTTGGCACCCGTGTCCTTCAGTACACGGCGTAGAGCGATTTCTGCCTTGGCGGAGTTCCATACCTTGGTGTAGGCTTCTGTGCGGCCGTCTTCCAGTTCGGGAGCGTGGTCGTATAGCTTGAAGTATTCGGCTACGAGGGCGCGTGTCTCTTCGTCCGTCACTTCGTCGTAGTATTTCATTACGTCGTTGATGGGGTAGTAGTCTACGTGGTAGCCCAGTACCTGCTCGGCGCTCACCTTGTCGCCGTCTGTTACGGCTACGTTGTTCATCTGGTCGCCGAAGCGGATAATCAGCATGTCTTGTGCGTCAGCCCAAGCGGCAGCTACGCGCATCCATTCGGCAATCTGCTCCTGTGCCTTGGCTTCCTGCCAGTGGCCTACAACCACCTTACGGTTCTTGCGCATGCGAGTAACGATGTGGCCGAATTCGCGGTCACCGTGAGCGGATTGGTTCAGGTTCATGAAGTCCATGTCCATGGTGTCCCAAGGAATTTCCTTGTTGAACTGAGTGTGGAAATGCAGCAACGGCTTCTTCAGCTCTTGCAGACCGTGAATCCACATCTTGGCGGGAGAGAAGGTGTGCATCCAAGTGATGACGCCGATACACTTCTCGTCGTTATTGGCAGCCTTGAAAGCAGCCGTTACTTCTTTGGATGAGTTTACTGTGCCTTTATATACTACTTTTACAGGGAGTTTGCCTGATTCGTTCAGTCCCTTTACCATTGCGTTGCTGTGAGCATCTACTGCGATAACTGCGTCGCCTCCGTACAGAAGCTGTGCGCCGGTTACAAACCATACTTCAAATTGATCAAATGCGTTCATGATTTTTAGTTTTTAAGTTAATAAGATAATAATTTTTTTAGTTTTTAGTTGACGAGTTGAGAAGTTAACGAGGCTACGAGGCATAAAATGCTGATGCTGTTTGTTGACTTGTCAACTTGTTCCTTTGTTGATTATTTCTGTCCGTAGTAAGCGTTCGGCCCGTGTTTGCGGTTGAAGTGCTTTTCTACGAGCAAGGGATTCATGGTCAGGTTGGGATTGACGCTATAAGCTACGAATGCCATCTTGGCCACTTGCTCCATGACGACAGCGTTGTGTACGGCATCGTGTGCATCCTTACCCCACGAGAATGGACCGTGGTTCTTGACCAATACACCGGGCGTATGCACAGGGTTCAGGCCTTCGAAACGCTTTACGATGACGTTGCCTGTCTCCAGTTCATAGGCACCTTTTACTTCGGCCTCCGTCATGTCAGCCGTGCAGGGGATGGCATCGTGGAAATAGTCGGCGTGCGTGGTGCCGATGTTTGGAATATCTCGTCCTGCCTGTGCCCAAGCAGTGGCATATGTAGAATGCGTGTGTACCACTCCGCCTATTTCGGGGAATGCCTTGTAGAGCACTACGTGAGTGGGGGTGTCCGAAGAGGGTTTCAGTTTGCCTTCTACTACTTTTCCATCGAGGTCCACTACAACCATATCTTCGGCTTTCATTTCGTCATAACTTACTCCACTGGGTTTAATGACTACCAAGCCACTTTCGCGGTCGATGGCCGATACGTTTCCCCAAGTGAAGATAACCAATCCATGCTTCACCAAGTCGAGGTTGGCACGGAATACTTTTTCTTTGAGTTCTTCTAACATATTGTTTTG
>JAUNJD010000174.1 GCA_030523205.1 Bacteroides sp. | reverse complement strand
GTTATGATTGTACTTTGAGCGGAACCATCAGTGCTGATAAGAGTGCGGTAGACTTGGCGTTCACTTATTCTATCATGGGTGGAACGGTTGTTACTTTTACGTTGGGCGATGCACCGACAGCTTTACTTTTGCAAGGTTCTTATGATGGTTATACTTCGGGTGCCTTTGCATATACTACCACTCCGATAATAACGGAAGATGAAAACGTAACTATCACAGCAGAAGACGATGGCTCTATTACGTTGATATATACTTCTGGCACATGGGGTACCGCTACGTTTACAGACGTTACAGTGGCCGAAGATGAAACTACCGGCTACACGCTGAGCGGTTCGGGTGTAGCTGAGATGTCTTCTCACTCTGGTACTACAAGTAGCTATGATTGTACGTTGAGCGGCACCATCAGTGCTGATAAGAGTACGGTGGACTTGGCATTCACTTATTCTATCATGAATGGAACGGTTGTTACCTTTACGTTGGGCGACGCTCCTGCTGCTTTGATCTTGCAAGGTTCTTATGATGGTTATACTTCGGCTGCCTTTGTCTATAGCAGTACACCGATTGTAACAGACGATGAAAACGTAACTATCACAGCAGAAGAAGACGGTTCTCTTACGTTGACATATACCTCTGATACATGGGGCACTGCTACATTTACAGGTGTTACTGCGACCAAAGATGAAACTACCGGCTATACACTGAGTGGATCCGGTGTGGGAACTATGACTACTCACTCTGGTACTACAAGTAGCTATGATTGTACGTTGAGCGGCACCATCAGCACTGATAAGAGTACGATAGACTTGACGTTTACCTATTCTGCCTTGATGGGTGGCACTACCATTACCTTCGCATTGGGCGACGCACCGAATTCTGACACATCGATTTCCGGTGAAAATTTGGCCGGAACTTATAACTGTACCTCTACTACCACCGTCATGGGAACGACCATGACAGGCGACAATGAAGTCATCACCTTGACCTACAACTCGGAAACTAGTGCGCTGGACATGAGTTACGAAGGTACTTGGGGAACAGCTACGGCTACCGGACTGACGGTTGCAGCCGGAGACAATGATTCGTACACACTGAGCGGTTCGGGTACGGTGGCAGCATCTATGAATGGTGGATCTTTAGGTACGTATGATTTTACGGTGACAGGTACTATCAGTGCCGATAAGTCCGACGCATCGTTTACGTTCTCTATCACGTTGGGTGCTATGGGTACGGTGAATGTTGTTCTTACCCAGAAATAACATTGGTTCTTTTAGAATTATAGACTGATGAGAATCATTGCTTATCTAACTATGCTGGCAGTCACCTTTTGTGTGACTGCCTGTTCTTATTCCAACTACTTCGTGGATGAAGAAGAAGAGGAAGAAGAAACGGATGCTTACAGCACATTGTCGAACGTGAATATCTCCGCTTACGACACGTGGACCTACATCAACCTGATAACCGGTGAAACGGAAACTCACCCCGATGCTACCGAATGGATTTACAGCGGCACAGGTGAAATACGCGAAGCACAGACGGCAGAAGAAATCACGATAGACTGGCACGTAGCCGTGCATCGTTATGAATTCAAGACTAATGGAGCTTCTGTGCTCAATACCGGGCTGACCGATATTACAAGTGTTACCTCTTTGCCTTCGGGTACTTATACGGCCGATGAGATAGCTCCCTACGAAACAGAATCTGTGGCCGAAAACGGCTACGTCCTCTCCATGGACCTTTCGGGCATGATGGACGGAAACGTGGGATATGCCCATAACCCTACCATCAACCGTACGCTGTGCGACGGCATTACGCGGACAGCTACCGGTTCGATGCCTCCTTACGTGTATAGCACCACAGCTCAAGTCTTTGCTTTACAATGGACTGACGGTAGTTGGGCTACCTTCCAAGTGACTCACACGGCCAATACCTCGACTAGTGTCAGCCACTACATGACCTTCAATTATAAATATCACGCTGCCGAATGATGAAGAAAACTATTAGCATCCTGTGCTTTTTGCTGGGAGTGGTGTCTGCCTTGACCACCGTTTCAGCAAGAGGCATAGACGATGATAACGACAATGACAATAGCAACAAGCGCTACCGCTATGCTGTCAAGGGTGTGGTAGTGGATGAAAATGGCGACCCGTTGGCCGGAGCTGCCGTGCGGGTGGTAGGCACCACGTTGGGTGTCGGAACCAATTCGGATGGTGAGTTTACCATTCGTTTAGAGGACAAGAAGACCTATACGCTCATGATTTCGTTCATGGGATACGAACCACAGAAGTTGTATGCGGCTTCTGCTACCAATCCGGAAACACTGAATGTGAAATTGCAGCCCAGCAACAATCAGCTGAACGAGATTGTTGTGACCGGTTCGTTTGTTGAGAAACCGTTGAAAGATGTTCCTGTGCTGACGCGTGTCATCTCGCAGAAAGATATTCAAGCTTTGAACCCCATGAATGTGGAGACCTTGCTGCAATACGAACTTCCCGGTTTGCAGATAGGATACAACTCCATGAGTCAGCAACCCGAGATAAACTATCAGGGCATGGGCGGTGAATATATGCTGTTCCTTATAGACGGTGAGCGTGTCAGCGGTGAAGGGGCTGACCATAATGTGGACTTCAACCGTTTCAATGTGGACGACATCGAACGCATCGAGGTCATCAAAGGTGCACAGTCCACCATTTATGGTTCCAATGCCTTGGGAGGTGTCATCAACATCATCACCAAGTCGGCTAACCGTCCTTTCACGGCCAATCTGAATGCTCGCTATGCCGGCAACAACGGACAGAAGTACACCGGCTCCATTGGCTTGAACAAGTATGGAATCTCTTCGCTGACGAGCCTGACCCACCGTAAGATGGATACCTATACCATCGGTGACGATGACTCCAGTACAAGCAGCACCGTGTGGGGATACAACATCTGGGACTTCAGCGAGAAGCTAGGCTATACCTTTAGCGAGAAATTGAGTGTAGAGCTGAAAGGCTCCCGCTACTGGAATCAGCGGGCCATCCGCACCGGACGGCTCTACCAAGAGTATTACGTGGATTATACCTTGAGCGGCAAAGTGAAGTATCTGCCTACCAAGGATCAGCAGATTACGGTGGGTTACATCTACGATAATTATAAGAAAGATAACCACTATTTCCGCTTAGACTCTACTTATACCAATTATCGCAATATCAAGCAGACACCACGTATCGACTATACGGGTAAATTTGGGGATCACACCATAAGCGCCGGCTTCGAGGGCGACATTGAGTATCTGCATCACTATATGCTGGAAGACAGTGCCCACGTCAACAACCAAGCCTATGCCTTTTATGCACAGGAAGATTGGAATATCACCGACCGTTGGAACGTAGTCGTAGGTGTGCGTGCCGACTATCACGAAAAGTATCATTGGCATGTCACTCCGAAGATATCCGCCATGTGGCGCACCACCGACTTCCTGACCTTGCGTGCCGGTTATGCACAGGGCTTCCGCTCACCTTCGTTGAAGGAACTCTATATGTCCTACGATATGGGTGGCATGGGTTGGTTCATGATTTACGGTAATCCCGACCTGAAGCCCGAAACGAGCAACCAAGTATCTGCGTCGGCCGAGTTCAATCATGGCGGCTTGAATGCATCGGTGTCCTTCGCCCACAATCGTTTCAAGAATAAGATAGAATACATGAGCCTGTCCGGTTCCAGCGATATGCAATATGTCAACGCTGAGAATGCCAAGACCACTTCAGTGGAGACCATCGTGCGCTATCGTTTTGACTTTGGCCTGATGCTGACAGGTTCCTATGCCTATACCGACGACTATACGGAGGTAGATGGTTATAATGCTTCAACTACCCGTCCTCACATGGCTACGTTCAACATCATGTATTCGCGCAAGTTCGGTAAGGTTGGCTTCGACTGCAATCTGAATGGGCAATGGGGTTCGCATCTCAATACCTACTCGATGGATGCAGATGAAACCACCGGCGACTATACCTATGTACGGACATCGTATCCCTCACGCACTCTCTGCTCACTGAACGTCGGCTTGAGGTTGCCGCGAGGCATTTCGGTAGGAGCAGGCATTGATAACTTGTTCAACTATAAGGACAAGGCTTCCAACAGTTCCTTGCAAGTGCCGCAGAAAGGCATCAGTTTCCTCGGGACGCTGAGCCTGAATTTGGCGGATATGTTCGGATTGTAAACGTAAGAAACTCATTATGACTAAATAGATATGAAGAAGAAACAACTTGTAATAGGGAGCACCATCGTGGTGCTCCTCTTGCTGTTTTGGGGAGTCTGGAGCCTGTGGCTCAGCCCCACGAAGGTAGCTTTCGTAAACTACCAAGTCATCAGCCTCGGACAGATTTCGAAAGCTAATGACAATTCGTTCATTAAGATTGCCGAACTTAGCACGGACGACTTGAACAAACTTTCGGCTTACGACATGGTGTTTATCAATGCCATGGGTTTGCGCATCACCGAAGACCAACGTGCACAGATACAGAAAGCTGCCGACAAAGGGCTGCCCATCCTGACCACGGCTGCTACCAATCCGGCCAATAAGATAGTTTCGCTGGATTCCATCCAGTCGGATACCCTGCGCACTTACTTAGGCAACGGCGGACGGCGCAACTACCGCAGTATGCTGAACTACGTGCGTAAGTACATTGACCGCAAACTGATTTCTGTTCCTGAACCCGAAGCTGCCATTCGGCGGGCCGATGACTTGTTGTATCACATCGACCCCAAGAAGCCCGATGATGAAGAATTGGGCTTTAACACCATTGCCGAATACGATGCCTTCCTGCAACGGAATGGTTTGTGGAAAGACGATGCTCCCCGCATCATCATCACCGGTATGATGGGCGAACCTACCGACTTGATTAGTAGATTGGAGGAGACAGGCAATGTAGTCTATCCCGTGCGCAGCATGAAGACCATTCTCGACAAGCATCAGATAGACTCCATTCGTCCTTCGGCTGTTATCAACATGGCGCATGGACGTATGGGCGACTACATTGTGAATTACCTGAACAAGCAGAACATTCCTCTCTTTGCTCCCCTCAATGTCAATCGTTTGGTGGAGGAATGGGAGGACGACAAGATGGGCATGAGCGGCGGCTTCCTGTCGCAGAGCGTGGTGACTCCGGAGATTGATGGTGCCATCCGCCCCTTCGCCCTCTTTGGGCACTACAAGGATGAAGACGATCTGCAACAAGCCTTTGCCATCCCCGAACGTCTGGAAACCTTTGTACAAACGGTGAACAACTACATCCGCCTGCAACACAAACCCAATGCCGAAAAACGTATTGCCATCTACTACTATAAAGGCCCCGGGCAGAATGCCATGACTGCGGCCGGAATGGAAGTTGGCCCTTCGCTTTACAATCTCCTGCTCCGCTTGAAGCAGGAAGGCTATCGCGTAGAGGGTCTGCCTGCCTCTTCCAAAGAGCTGGAGCGCATGATACAGGCACAGGGCGCTGTATTTGGTACATACGCCGAAGGTGCTTTTGATGAATTTATGAAGAATGGTAAACCTGCCTTGGTGAGCAAGGAAGAGTACGAAAGCTGGGTGAAGCAGGCTATCCGTCCGGAGAAATATGCCGAGGTGGTAGCCGCCTTTGGTGAATTCCCCGGTGATTACATGGCTACCGAGGATGGTAAACTGGGAGTAGCCCGTCTGCAATTTGGCAACGTCGTGTTGCTGCCGCAAAATGCCGCCGGAAAGGGTGACAACGCCTTCCAGATAGTGCATGGCACCGATGCAGCACCTCCTCATACCTACATCGCCTCTTACCTTTGGACCCAATACGGCTTTAAGGCCGATGCCATGATACACTTTGGTACACACGGCAGTTTGGAGTTCACCCCGAAGAAACAAGTAGCCTTGAGCAGCAACGACTGGCCCGACCGTTTGGTGGGTGCCTTGCCGCACTACTACATCTACTCCATCGGTGATGTGGGCGAGGGCATGATAGCCAAACGCCGTTCGTACGCCGGTTTGCAGTCTTACCTGACTCCTCCCTTCTTGGAGAGCAGTGTGCGTGGGATTTACCGCGAACTGATGGAAGCGGTGAAAACCTATAATAATAAGTTGGGCAGCATACAGGAAGCCGCCGCTGCCTCCGGTGCCACGCCCGATGCACGTCAGGAGGCTGATCTGAATCGTGCTTCTTTGTCCGTCAAGGCACTGACCGTGAAGTTGGGTATTCATCGGGAACTGGGCTTGGACAGCATATTGACCGTTCCCTATACCGAGGACGAAGTGGCTCGCGTAGAGAACTTTGCCGAAGAGTTGGCTACCGAAAAGATTACCGGACAACTCTATACGATGGGTGTGCCATACGAGCCTGCCCGCATTACCAGCAGCGTCTATGCCATGGCTACCGACCCCATAGCTTACAGCCTTCTGGCGTTGGACAAACTGCGTGGCCGTGCCGATGCCAATGTGGAGAAGCATAAAGCCCTCTTCACACAGCGTTATTTGAATCCTGCCCGCGACCTCGTCACCCGTTTGTTGGCCAATCCGGCATTGGGGACGGACGAACTGGTTTGTCGCACTGCCGGTATCCCCCCCGAAGAATTGGCAAAAGCCCGCAAGATAGAGAAGCAGCGCAATGCCCCCACGGGGATGATGGCCATGATGATGGCGATGTCCTCCGGCACTACATCGCCGGGTATGCCTCAGGAAGCTGCCGATATGAAACGTCCGCAGGCTGCTGCCGACAAACCTTCGCATCCGACGATGCCTCAAGGCAAACCGGGCGACAGTACGAAAGTAGCTGCTCATGGCAATGCTCCTCACGGCAAGATGCCCGACTTCGTGAAGGAAATGATAAAAGGTAAGACCACTGAGGAGATAATGGCGATGGCCGAGAAGATGGGTATGCCTGCCGATGCCGTCAAGAAGATGATGGCGAAGTCGAAAGAACACGGTGGTGAAGCGCAGCCCCAAGCTCCAGCTCCGGCCAATGCCAAGCAAGGCAATGCCGGCAGTATGGCCGACATGATGAAGAAGATGCAGGCCTCAAAAGAAGAATATACCAAGGAGGAAGTAAACTTTGCTTTGGCCGTGATGGAAGTGGAACGTACCATCAAGAACGTGGGTGCTTACCGCAAGTCTTTGCAGGAAAGTCCCGAATGCGAACTTGCTTCGATGGTCAATGCCCTGAACGGTGGCTACACGGCTCCTTCGCCGGGTGGCGACCCCATCGTCAATCCCAACACCTTGCCTACGGGGCGCAACCTCTATGGCATCAATGCCGAGGCTACTCCGAGCGAAGCCGCTTGGGAGAAAGGCATTCAGTTGGCCAACAATACCATCGATATGTACAAGCGTCGGCACAATGACAGCATTCCGCGTAAGGTGAGCTACACACTTTGGAGCGGCGAGTTCATCGAGACGGAAGGTGCCACCATTGCCCAAGTGCTCTATATGCTGGGCGTGGAGCCGATACGCGATGCCTTCGGCCGCGTGACGGACTTGCGTCTGATTCCTTCCAAAGAACTGGGCCGTCCGCGCATTGACGTAGTGGTGCAAACCAGTGGTCAGCTCAGAGACTTGGCTGCTTCTCGCCTGTTCCTCATCAACCGTGCGGTGGAGATGGCGGCCAATGCCAAAGACGATGAATACGAGAATCAGGTGTCGGCCGGTGTGGTAGAAGCCGAACGTACCTTGATAGAGAAAGGCATTACGCCGAAGGATGCTCGCGAAATGTCCACTTTCCGTGTCTTTGGTGCAGCCGATGGCGGTTACGGAACGGGCATTCAGGGCATGGTGATGAGTGGCGACCGTTGGGAAAGCGAGAAGGAAATAGCCGATACTTATCTGAACAATATGGGTGCCTACTATGGCAGCGAGAAGAATTGGGAAGCTTTCCGCCAATATGCGTTTGAAGCCGCACTGACACGTACGGATGCCGTCATTCAGCCTCGGCAGAGCAATACGTGGGGAGCATTGAGCCTCGACCATGTATATGAGTTTATGGGCGGACTGAATCTGGCCGTGCGCAACGTTACAGGCAAAGACCCCGATGCCTATTTGAGTGATTACCGCAACCACAACAATTTCCGTATGCAGGAAGTGAAGGAGGCAATAGGCGTGGAGAGCCGTACCACTATCTTCAATCCCACTTACATCAAGGAGAAGATGAAAGGTGAAGCCGGTGGTGCTTCTACCTTTGCCGAGATTGTGCAGAATACCTATGGCTGGAATGTGATGAAGCCTCAGGCAATCGACAAAGAGATGTGGGACGAGATATATAATGTATACGTGAAGGACAAATTCGACCTCGGTGTGCAGGACTACTTTGAGAAACAGAATCCGGCTGCTCTAGAGGAAATGACCGCTGTCATGATGGAAACCGCCCGCAAGGGTATGTGGGCAGCCAGCGATCAGCAATTGGCCGATGTAGCCAAGCTGCACACCGAACTGGTGAACAAGTATAAGCCTTCGTGCTCGGGTTTCGTCTGCGACAATGCCAAACTCCGTCAGTTCATCGCTTCGAAAACAGATGCACAGACCGCTGCACAGTACAAAGAAAGCATCAATCAAATACGCGAAGCCGCCGCAGCCGCCGACAAGAAGGGTGTGGTGATGAAGAAGGAAGAAATGGCTTCTTCCTCTGCCTCTGCCGAAGAGCAGACCAGCGTGTTGAGCAACGTAATAGTGGGCATCATTGTATTGGTGGCTGTTATTGCTTTGGTGCTGTTGGTTCGCCATCGCAGAAAGAAAATGATGAATGAAGAATGATGA
>JAUNJD010000173.1 GCA_030523205.1 Bacteroides sp. | reverse complement strand
TGTGATATTTACAAATTAAAACTTGCAAGTTGAACTTGCGAAACTTCAGTAAATATATATATATAATATAATATATAGTGCGCGAGAGAGAAAAATCATTTTTCATAAACTGTAACTGTAACCGTAACCGAAAAATCCCCACCGGACAGCCCGGAAGAACGCGAGAGCAAAATTCTGTCCGTTTCATTTTTTCTGCACACTTGCATATCCCGATTTTTAATGTTACATTTGTACGCCGAACCCAAATAATCGAGAAAAAACATGCTCAGCAAGCTTAAACTCAATCAGCTATACTTCAAGGACACACAGTTTGCCAATCTGATGACCCGCCGCATCTTCAACATCCTGCTGATAGCCAACCCCTACGACGCTTTCATGCTGGAAGACGATGGACGAATCGACGAAAAGATATTCAACGAATACACCTCGCTCTCGCTGCGCTATCCGCCCCGCTTCACGCAGGTGAGCACGTACGACGAGGCATTGGCACAGCTTTCGGCCATGTCCTACGACCTGATTATCAGTATGCCGGGCACGGGCGACAACGATGCCTTCGACGTGGCCCGCAACATCAAGGCGCAATACGAACACATCCCGATGGTGATACTGACCCCCTTCAGCCACGGCATCACCAAGCGCATCGAGGGTGAAGACCTCAGCCCCTTCGAGTACGTGTTCTGCTGGCTGGGCAACACGGACTTGCTGGTGTCCATCATCAAGCTGATAGAGGACAAGATGAACCTGGAGCACGACGTCAACGAGGTGGGCGTGCAGCTCATCCTGCTGGTGGAGGACGGCATACGCTTCTACTCGTCCATCCTGCCCAACCTGTACAAGTTCATCCTGAAGCAGAGCCAGGAATTCTCCACCGAGGCGCTGAATGCCCACCAGCGCACCCTGCGTATGCGCGGACGCCCCAAGATTGTGCTGGCACGCACGTACGACGAAGCCACCCGCATCTACGAAAAGTACAAGAACAACATACTGGGCGTGATTACCGACGTCCGCTTCCCCCGCGTGGAGCGTGGCGAGAAGGACGCCCTGGCAGGCATCAAGCTGTGCGCCGCCATCCGGCAGGAAGACCCGTTCGTGCCGCTCATCATACAGTCGTCCGAATCGGAGAACGCAGCCTATGCGGCCAAGTACGGCGCTGCCTTCATCGACAAGAACTCCAAAAAGATGGACGTTGACCTGCGCCGCATCGTGTCGGACAACTTCGGCTTCGGCGACTTCATCTTCCGCAACCCCGACACGCTGGAGGAGATAGCGCGGGTGAAGAACCTGAAGGAGCTGCAGAACATCCTCTTTGCCGTGCCCGCCGAATCGTTCCTCTACCACATCAGCCGCAACCACGTCAGCCGCTGGCTCTACTCGCGTGCCATGTTCCCCGTGGCCGAGTTCCTGAAGCCCATCACGTGGGACAGCCTGCAGGACGTCGATGCCCACCGCCGCATCATCTTCGAGGCCATCGTCCGCTATCGCAAGATGAAGAACCAAGGCGTGGTGGCCGTCTTCAAGCGCGACCGCTTCGACCGCTACTCCAACTTCGCCCGCATCGGCGAAGGCTCGCTGGGAGGAAAAGGGCGCGGTCTGGCCTTCATCGACAACCTGGTGAAGCGCCATCCGGAGTTCGAAGAGTTTGAGAACGCCCGCGTGGCCATCCCCAAGACCGTGGTGCTGTGCACCGACGTGTTCGACGAGTTCATGGAGACCAACAACCTCTATCAGGTGGCCCTGTCCGACCTCGACGACGCCACCATCCTGCGCTACTTCCTCAAGGCGAAGCTGCCCGACAGGCTGGTGGAAGACTTCTTCACCTTCTTCGACGTGGTGAAGTCGCCCATCGCCATCCGCTCGTCGTCGCTGCTCGAAGACTCGCACTACCAGCCCTTCGCCGGCATCTACAACACGTACATGATTCCCTATCTGGACGACAAGTACGAGATGCTGCGTATGCTGAGCGACGCCATCAAGGGCGTGTACGCCTCGGTCTATTTCCGCGATTCGAAAGCCTATATGCAGGCCACGAGCAACGTCATCGACCAAGAGAAGATGGCCGTCATCCTGCAAGAAGTGGTGGGCAACCAATACGCCCTGCGCTACTACCCCAGCATGTCGGGCGTGGCACGCTCGCTCAACTACTACCCCATCGGCGACGAGAAGGCCGAAGAAGGCACCGTGAACCTGGCCCTCGGACTGGGCAAGTACATCGTGGACGGCGGACTGACGCTGCGCTTCTCGCCCTACCACCCCAACCAGGTGCTGCAGACCAGCGAGATGGAAATCGCCCTGAAGGAGACGCAGACGCGCTTCTACGCACTGGACCTGAGCAACGCGGGGCAGGAATTCTCCATCGACGACGGCTTCAACCTGCTGAAGCTGCACGTGAAGGAAGCCGAGAAGGACGGTGCGCTCAACTATCTGGCCTCCACCTACGACCCCTACGACCAAGTCATACGCGACGGCCTCTACCCCGGCGGGCGCAAGGTCATCACCTTCGCCAACATCCTGCAGCACGACGTCTTCCCGCTGGCACGCATCCTGCAACTCTCCTTGAAGTACGGACAGGAGGAGATGCGACGCCCCGTAGAGATAGAGTTTGCCGCCAACCTGAGCCGCGAGCGGGACAAGACGGGCACCTTCTACCTGCTGCAAATACGCCCCATCGTTGACAGCAAGGAGATGCTGGACGAAGACCTCACCACCATTGCCGACACGGACCTGCTGCTGCGCTCGAACAACTCGCTGGGGCACGGCATCATGAACGACATCTACGACGTGGTATATGTGAAGACGGACCATTACAGCGCCTCGCACAACCAAGAGACGGCGTGGGAGATAGAGAAACTGAACCAACAATTCCTGAACGAAGGACGCAACTACATCCTCATCGGACCGGGACGCTGGGGCAGCAGCGACACATGGCTGGGCATACCCGTGAAGTGGCCGCACATCAGCGCCGCCCGCGTCATCGTGGAAGCCGGACTGACCAACTACCGCGTGGACCCCAGCCAAGGAACGCACTTCTTCCAGAATCTGACTTCGTTTGGCGTGGGCTACTTCACCATCAACGCCTTCATGAACGACGGCATCTACAACCAAGACTTCCTCAACGCACAACCCGCCGTGCAGGAGACGAAATACCTGCGCCACGTGCGCTTCGAACATCCCCTCGTGGTGAAGATGGACGGAAAGAAGAAGCAAGGAGTGGTGATGCTACCCCAATAATTAGTAAGCAATGCAACTATCTACCACCAAAAAATTCCTCTGAAAGGAGTTATTTATGTCCCATTTTTAAGAAAACGATATAAAACATACCACAAAAGCACGAAATAATCAACAAAAACCATATTTTTGCATCGATTTAGGAAAAACTCGAATAAGATGTTGAGTTTTATTGCCTAAATAAGTTAACTAATCAACTGAACAAATATGGTAAAAATGAAATCAACTATCATGAGTTGTATGATAGGAGCAAGCCTCCTGGTATGCTCGTGTTCATCGAGCGAGGATGCTTCTATGCTAGAAGAAGGGACAGGCACCATTCAGCTATCAGTCAAAGCGAATGCCTCTTTCAGTACGGTCAATTCGAGAGCCGTCAACGAAAGCGCGTACGCCAACACGGACAACTACACGGTGCAGGTTTTGCAAGGAGAGGCGGAAGTGCTCTCCTTCACGTATGGCGACCGTTCGGCCTCCATCAAGCTGGACAACGGCAACTACACCCTGAAGGCCTACTACGGCACGGAAAGCGACGCTTCGCGCGAAGCCTTCTACGTAGTGGGAACTACCGACTTCGTTGTGAACGGAAATGACCAAGCGCTGAACGTGGACTGCGCACCCACCTGCGGAAAGATGGTGGTGGACTTCGATTCGAAGATGGCCGACTACTTCAGCAACTACTACGTGACCTACGAAACCGAAGCCCTGGCCGCAGCCGGCAGCACCGTGACCTGGGCCAAGGATGACACCGACCCCTGGTATCTGAAGCTGAACGCAGCGGGCGAAACCGTCAAGGCTACCGTACACTACACCGTGACTTCGAGCGGAAAAGCCGGTTCGCAGGAACTGACCTACGCCATGACGCCCGACAAATCGTGGACCCTGCACATCGCGCCGAAGGACGGCAACGGCGGATTGAGCATCACCATCACCATCGACGAAAGCACCACCGACAAGCCGATAGACATCGTAGTGCCTTCGGACTGGATTTAATACCTATCACCCCAAAAGCAATACACAGATATGAAATTACTGAATATAGCAACCTTCGGCACGCTAGCCATGATGCTGCTGGCCGGATGTGAACTGAAAAACGAATTACTGGGCGACGACTCCTCCAACCAGGAATCGGGCGCACTGGAACTGGGCGTGACCGTGAAGCAGCCGACATCGCTGACCCGTGCCGACGTCTCGACCGACAACTTCCCCGTAACCATTCAGGGTACCAGCACCGACGTGGCCGACGTATTGAAGGAATACACAGCCGTATCGGAAATGCCGAGCAGCATCACCCTGCCCGTAGGTACTTACACCGTTTCGTCGCACACGCCGGGCGACATCGAAAAGCAGATGACCGAAGCGTATTACAGCGGCTCCACCAGCATGACCATCACCAAAGACATCACCACCGAAACTACCGTGACGTGCCGGATGAAGAACAGCCGCATACAAGTGACGTACGGCGAAGACTTCCTGAGCAACTTCTCGTCGTGGACCATCACCGTGGACGACGGCAGTTCGAGCGTCTATACGTGCGAAACATCGACCTCCGACCCCGACCCCGTGTATTGGTACTTCGAGGAAGGGAGCGTAACCGCCATTACGGTCAACATCCGCGCCGTGACTTCGGCCGGCAACAGCGTGAGCGAAAGCCGCACGTTCTATAAGTCGAACGCCGCCGAAGCCTACGACGACGTAAACGACTACTTCGAGGGCGGCGATGCCATCGTAGTGAAGATGGGTGCCACCCAGTCCTCGTCGGGCAACATCACGGGCATCACCATCAACACCTCCATCACCTTCGAAGACCACGATGAATCCATCGAAATCCCGACGGGCGACCCGATTACCATCACCGATACCAACGGCTATGCCACCAACGGCATCAGCATCACCGAATCGACTTATCCGACGGACGTAACGCTGACGGTAGCCGCCACCGACGGTATAGCCAACTTCTACGTACTGCTGACTTCGGACAACACCGACCTCACCACGGCCGCCTCTTCCATGGGTCTGACCACGGGCGACGGTGCCGACCTGACATCGTCCAGCGTACAGACAGCCTTGAGCAGCCTGTTCACATCGATGCCTGCGGTAGGCGACAAGGAATATACCTTCACCCTGGGCACAGCCATCATGACCATGCTGCAAAGCTACACAGGCACGCACTACTTCACGCTGAAAGTGGTAGATGCCAACGCCAATACGCTAAGCCAGCTGCTGACGGTGACAGTGACGAAGAAGGAAGAAGAAAGCAATACGCCGACACTGACCTTCGAGAGCGGTGCAGACAAGGTGACCTACATCAGCGAGAACGAAATCTCTTACTCGATGGCCGATTCACCCTCCGGCTTCGATGCCTACATCACTGCCCCGCAGGGAATTGAGAGCATCGTAGTAACAATCGCCGGTGGAAACGCTGCTTTTGATGCCATCATCCAAGATTTGAAGATGGACGGACAGAGCTTCTTGACAAGTGGAAGCGGTGTCAACATTGTAGGTAATGCAGACTTTACCAGTCTGCTGGCAACCCAAAGCCTGACAGGACCTACCAAGGGAGATACATCGTACACCTTCCCCATCGGCGTGTTCTTCACCTTCCTCAACATGACCGGAGCTACGGACGAAGGCAGTGCCCATCAGTTTAACATTGTCATCACCGACCAAGCCGGAAACAGCGCCAGCGGAAGTTTAAAAATCCACATTACAGAATAAGATACTAAGGAAAGATGAAAAAGATATATAACATTTTTGCATTATTGCTGATGGCCGTACTGGCATACTCTTGCCAAAGCGACGACCTGGAGGAGAATGTGGGCTATCTCCGCATGGACATAGAGACAGTCACCATGACCAGTCCTCAGACTAGAATAGCCGCAGACTATAATCCGAAACAATTGGCCGTGCAGGTGCTCAATGCAGCCGGTACGGTAGTGGAAGAAACGGACGACTATACCACTTGGAGCAGCAAGCAACTGCGCTTGGCTCCGGGTACTTACACCGTGACTGCCTCTTCCAACGGATTCGACGGTTCGGAATCGGGATTCGACATCCCCTACTACGTAGGCAGCACGCAAGTGACCATAACGGCAGGAAAAGAGGTGACGGCAAGCATCACCTGCACCCTGGCCAATGTAAAGGTGAGCGTGAACTTCGACGATACGTTCAAGGCAGCCTTCAAGTCGGCAACGGCTACTGTCAGCTCAGCCCTTAGCGGAGTCAGCTCGCAGGTATTTACCATGGGCACCACCCAAGGCTCGGCCTACTTCCCCGTAGCCAACCTGACTTCCACCATCAGCGTGGTCAACAACGCGGACGAGACGCATAGCAGCAGCTACACCATCACCGGCGTAGAGGCACGCGACCACATCATACTGAACTACAAGGTAGCCGAAACAGGAACAGCCGGTGGAGTGACCGTAACTGTTGATGGCACAGAGACCGTTTACACATTCACGTTCAACGTATCTACCGAAGCACGCACCAGCCTGGCCATGAAGAGTGTCAATGCTTGGGGTACCTTTGCTTACGTAACAGGTAACATCAGTGCATTGGAAGAAGGCAAGACGCTGGATGCCACCAAGATGAACTTCGAATACAAGACTAGCAGCGCAGATACATGGACTACCGTAGCAGCCACCCAAAGCGGAGATGACTATACGGCTACCCTCAGCGGACTGACTGCCGAAACAAGCTATCAATGCCGGATGAGCTATCAGGACGGAAACGACTCCTACACCAGCGCAGCAACCACCTTCACCACCGAAGCCACACCGACGTTGGTCAATGGCAGCTTCGACGATTGGTATAAGTCAGGAAATACTTGGTATGCCGCTTCTGAAGCTTACTATACAGCCAATGGTTCGTTCTGGGATTCCAGCAACCCGGGTACTACAATCGGAGCCGGAGCAATGGTGAACGTCAACCCGACGCAAGGCAACTCGACCATCGTACATACTGCGGGCGGTATGTCTGCCGAATTGGTATCGCAGTATGCTTCGGCCTTCGGTTTCGGTAAGTTTGCTGCTGCCAGCCTCTATACAGGTTCATTCGGAGAACTCGTAGGTACCAACGGTGCAAAGATTAACTTCGGCCAGCCCTTCACTTCGCGTCCTTCGCAACTGCACGGCTACTTCCGCTACACGTCTGGCACAATCGACTACCGCGGAAGCAATACGCCCGACGGTGTTGCCACTACGGGAAGCAATGACTTGTGTTCCATCTACTTTGCCCTGACAACAGAACAGCTCACGGTAGATAACACCAAAACCAGTAGCTTCATTAATTGGGATACTAACGAGGCTGTCATTGCCTACGGCGAACTTCCGGAATCGGAAGCTGTAACAACCGACGGTTGGAAGGAATTCACCATCAACCTGAACTACCACAACTTGACCACCAAGCCCAGCTACATCATCATCGTATGTAGTTCGAGCAAGTATGGCGACTACTTCACGGGTAGTACATCGAGCGTTATGTATTTGGATGATTTTGAACTGGTATATGGCGAACCTGTTAGCGAATAAAACGAACAATTCTCTGTAACCCTTAACCGGAAAGGGGACATCCTATCCACATAGGATTCTCCTTCCCGGTTATACTGTTTTTATCTATGAGAGCGAAGTTTACAGTATTTTTCCTCTTGGCAATGCTCCCACTATTGGTCTTTGCAGGCACAATGGAAGGAGGCGAGATAAAGGACGAGATGCCCGGCATGGCTCCGGGAGACAGCATCATCCTGACCGACTCTACCGGACACGCCTACAAGATTCCCGTCTCGGCCATCCTCGTCAAGAACAAGAAAGAAAATACACAAAAGAAAACGGGTACGAAGAAGAAAAAAAGATTCGTACGCCCCGAGCGCATCGACCGCGAAATCATGAAGACAACCTTCATCCCGCGTGGTCAGTGGATGGCCGGAGGAACCGTTTCCTACTCCGAACACGATGAAGAGAACCTCAACTTCTTGGTACTGAAAGATGTGGAAGGGTTGGGCTATTCGTTCAGTGTCAGTCCCTACGTGGGCTATTTCTTCAAGAACAACTGTGCGGCCGGCGTACGCTTCGCCTATAAGCGCACTTACCTCGACTTGGAGAACTTCGAACTGAACCTGGGCGAAGACTTCAACATCAATCTGAGCGACCTCTACTGGCTGGAGCATAAGTATGAGGTATCGGGATTCCTACGTACCTACACGCCCATCGGGAAAAGCAAGATATTCGGTCTGTTCAACGAAGTGCGGCTCACCTACGGTTATAGCGTGGGCAAGAACTCCACAGGGTCGGGCACGGAGTACGACGGAACCTTCGAGCGTGCCCACAACCTGCAAATCGGCATTGCACCCGGCCTGACGGCTTTCGTCACCGACTGGTCGGCAGTGGAAGTATCGGTAGGTGTCATGGGCTACAACTTCAAGTGGCAAAACCAAACGACCAACCAAGTAGAGACGGGCAAACGAAGAACCTCTTCGGGTAACTTCAAAATCAACCTGTTCTCTATCAACATAGGAATGACGTTCTACTTATAATAATGAAGAACGAAGAATGACGAATGAAGAATTTTTAGGCACGGATGACACGGATTA
>JAUNJD010000172.1 GCA_030523205.1 Bacteroides sp. | reverse complement strand
AATTGTTCATTGTCAATTGTCAAAGCGGAATATTACCATGCTTCTTGGCAGGGTTCGCCAGTTTCTTGGTCTGCAATTGCTGCAGGGCACGAATCACACGGAAGCGGGTGTTACGCGGCTCAATTACATCGTCAATGTAGCCATACTTGGCGGCATTGTACGGGTTGGCGAACAGCTTGGTGTATTCGGCTTCCTTCTCTGCCAAGAATTCGGCGGGATTTTCGTGGTCTTTGGCTTCCTTGGCATAGAGTACGGCAACGGCACCGGCACCACCCATTACGGCGATTTCAGCAGTAGGCCATGCGTAGTTGATATCGCCACGGAGTTGCTTACAGCTCATCACGATGTGCGAACCACCGTAGGACTTACGCAGCGTAACCGTAACCTTGGGTACGGTAGCTTCACCGTATGCATACAGCAACTTAGCACCGTGCAGGATGACGGCGTTGTACTCCTGTCCTGTACCCGGCAAGAAGCCCGGCACGTCAACCAACGTTACCAAAGGAATGTTGAAGGCATCGCAGAAACGTACGAAACGGGCGGCTTTGCGCGAAGCGTTGCAGTCGAGTACGCCGGCCAGATACTTAGGCTGGTTGGCAACCACACCTACCGACTGACCATTCATGCGGGCGAAGCCGATGATGATGTTCTTAGCATAGTCCTTCTGTACTTCAAGGAATTCTCCGTTGTCGATGATGGCACCGATAACTTCGTACATATCGTATGGCTTATTGGGATTGTCGGGGATGATTTCGTTCAGTGAGTCTTCCAGACGGTCGATGGGGTCTGTGCAGGTTACGATAGGAGCTTCTTCGAGGTTGTTCTGTGGAATGTAGCTCAATAGCTTGCGGATGATGGCCAATCCTTCTTCACCAGTGGCTGCCGTGAAGTGCGTAACACCTGATTTCGAAGCATGTACGCTGGCACCACCCAAGTCTTCCTGTGTAACGTCTTCACCAGTCACTGTCTTTACTACAGCCGGACCAGTCAGGAACATATAAGAAGTTCCTTCAGTCATCAGTGTGAAGTCGGTCAGGGCAGGGGAGTAAACGGCTCCACCGGCGCATGGACCAAAGATACCTGAGATTTGCGGAATGACACCCGATGCCATGATGTTGCGCTGAAATATTTCAGCATAGCCGGCCAATGCATTGATACCTTCCTGAATACGTGCACCACCCGAGTCGTTGATGCCAATGACGGGAGCACCCATCTTCATGGCCATATCCATTACCTTGCAAATCTTTTGCGCCATAGTCTCGGACAGCGAACCGCCGAATACTGTAAAGTCTTGTGCAAACACATATACTAATCTTCCTTCGATGGTACCACAACCGGTTACTACACCATCACCGAGGAAATGTTTCTTGTCTTGACCGAAATTGGTACATCTGTGTTTTACAAACATATCCATTTCTTCGAAACTGCCTTCATCAAGCAGCTGGGCTATACGTTCGCGGGCTGTGTATTTGCCTTTGGCGTGTTGCTTTTCTATAGCCTTTTCGCCACCACCTAAACGAGCCTGCGCACGGAGTTCGATAAGCTCTTTAATCTTTTCAAGCTGGTTACTCATGAATTTTTGTCTTTTAAGTTTATAAATTCTGGTTTTTTGTTGTTCTGTTGACAAGTCGATAAGACTTTGCGGATGCTTATTCCGGTTTCTCGCAAAGTTCGGTCAATACTCCCAAAGTTGATTTCGGGTGCAGGAAAGCGATGTTCAGACCTTCGGCACCTTTGCGCGGAGCTTTGTCGATGAGGCGTACGCCGGCTGCTTCCACCGTAGCCAATGCGTTGGCTACACCGTCTTCAACGGCAAATGCCAAGTGATGCATTCCTCCGTTGCCGTTGTTCTTTTCGATGAACTTGGCGATGGTGCTTTCGGGGCTTGTAGGCTCTAGTAACTCAATCTTTACGTCGCCCACTTTCAGAAAGGCTGTTCTAACTTTTTGATCCTCTACGGTTTCAATGTTGTAGCATTTCAAACCGAGTACATTTTCGTAGTACGGAAGGGCTTCTTCTATGCTTTTCACGGCAATGCCCAGATGTTCGATGTGTGAAATCTTCATAACTATAATTGTTAATATTGGTATTAAATTCCTCATTAGGGGATAAAACAGTACAAAGTAAGGCAATTCTTATTGAATAAAGAAATTTTTCGCCAATTAAATTATATCAGAATAATGCTGTTTTTTTAATGACTGGACGATTGGTTGTCGGTGATTAAAATTCATAATGAGGGGTTCACGATGGACACTCTTATATATCTGTATTTCAGTGTTTGTTAGAATAACAAAGAAAGATTTTACGTATAGATAGGAAAACTTATTCTTTTGTAGTATCTTTGTCGCCCGAAAACATATAAATTATGATAATATGTCACATTTGGCTCCTCTGATCGCCGACTTGGCGTTGATTCTGATTTGTGCAGGAGTTATGACCCTCCTGTTTAAGAAGCTGAAGCAACCGCTTGTATTGGGATATGTAGTTGCAGGTTTCTTGGCTAGTCCTCACCTCTCTTTTACACCTTCTGTCATTGATACGACCAACATCCAGACGTGGGCGGACATCGGTGTCATCTTCTTGCTGTTTGCTTTAGGATTGGAGTTCAGTTTCAAGAAGATAGTCAAGGTGGGTGGCCCGGCTATCATTGCTGCCTGCACCATTATATTCTGCATGATATTGGTGGGTATGGGAGTTGGTACGGCTTTCGGCTGGAAACGGATGGACTGCCTTTTTCTGGGCGGTATGATTGCAATGTCTTCCACCACTATTATATATAAAGCTTTCGATGACTTGGGCTTATTGAAGAAGCAGTTTACCTCTTTGGTGCTTAGCGTCTTGATATTGGAAGATATTTTGGCTATTGTCCTGATGGTGATGCTATCTACAATGGCAGTCAGCAACAACTTTGAAGGTACCGAAATGCTGGAGAGCATTGCCAAGTTGCTGTTCTTCCTGATACTTTGGTTCGTAGTAGGCATTTACTTGATACCGGAATTGCTGAAGCGTTGCCGTAAGCTGATGAGCGAAGAGACCATGCTGATTGTTTCCCTCGGCCTGTGCTTCGGCATGGTGGTGGTAGCAGCGCATACAGGTTTCTCGGCTGCCTTTGGTGCCTTCATCATGGGCTCCATTTTGGCCGAAACGGTAGAGGCCGAAAACATCGAGCGGTTGGTGAAGCCGGTGAAGGATCTGTTCGGAGCCATCTTCTTCGTGTCGGTGGGTATGATGGTCGATCCGGGGATGATAGTAGAATATGCCGGACCGATTATCGCCATTACGTTGGCTGTACTGATAGGTCAGTCTGTATTTGGAACATTGGGCGTACTGCTGTCCGGTCAGCCGCTGAAAACGGCGATGCAATGCGGTTTCAGCTTGACGCAAATAGGTGAGTTTGCTTTCATCATAGCTTCGTTGGGCGTGTCTCTGAAGGTGACGAGCGATTTCCTTTACCCCATAGTGGTGGCTGTTTCGGTAGTCACTACCTTCCTTACGCCCTACATGATTCGGTTGGCAGAACCGGCCTCCAACTTCATGGATGCTCATCTGCCCGAGAAATGGACGAAGTTCCTGTCTCGCTATGCTTCTGGTCCGCAGACGGTGAACCATGAAAGCCTATGGAAGCGACTGATTTTTGCGTTGGTTCGCATAACGGTGGTTTATACCATCATCTGTATTGCTATCGTGGCTATTTCTTTCCGCTTCTTGGTGCCGCTTTGTCAGAAGGGGTTGCCCGAGCCTTGGGGAGCTTTGTTGGCGGCATTCATTACGATCCTGTTCCTTTCGCCCTTCCTGCGGGCCATCATGATAAAGAAGAATCACTCCGTGGAGTTTGTAACCTTGTGGAACGATAGCCGTGGTAACCGTGCGCCGTTGGTAGCTACCATTGTACTGCGCGTCTTGTTGGCTGTGTCATTTGTCATGTTTGTCATTGCAGGCCTGTTTGAGATTTCGGTTGGCTTGGTGCTGGGGGTAGCCATATTGCTGATTGTGGCTATGGTGCTTTCGCGCCAACTGAAGAGACAGTCTATCTTGATAGAGCGCAAGTTCTTTCAGAATCTCCGTTCGCGCGAGCTCCGTGCGGAATATCTAGGCGAAAAAAAACCCGAATATGCCGGCCGTCTGTTGTCGCGCGATTTGCACTTGACCGACTATGTAGTGCCCGGAGAAGCCGAATGGGTAGGACATACCCTTTCCGAACTGAATTTTGGAAAGAAGTATGGAGTACACGTTGTCTCCATCTTGCGTGGTCGGAAGCGCATCAATATTCCCGGTGCCACCGACCGCCTTTTCCCACAGGATCGCATACAGGTAATAGCTACGGATGAAGAACTGAATGCATTTAGCGAAGAGATGATGAAATCGTCCGTTGTAGATACGGATATAATTGAAAAGAGTGAGATGATTCTCCGTCAGTTCCGCATCGATTCAGATTCTCCTTTCTTGGGTAAGACGTTGAGAGATGCTGGCATACGCGACAACTATCATTGCCTGATAGCCGGCGTGGAGCGAGGCGAAGAAGCCCTTCACGCTCCCGATCCGCATGAGCCTTTTGAAGAAGGTGATGTCGTATGGATTGTGGGTGAAAAGGATGATGTTTATAAATTAGTTGGCGAAAAGGATGAAAAATATGATATGGAATAGGCAAGTAATGCTTATATTTGCATAAATCATTTAACTGAAAGTATCATGAAAAGTAATCCCAACGAATGTCTGTATTGTCAGAACAACGAGACATTGCACAATCTGATGATTGAAATCGCGCCGCTGAGCGTTTCACGTGTATTTCTGTTTAAGGAACAGACCTATCGCGGACGTTGCTTGGTAGCCTATAACGGTCATGTCAACGACCTGAACGAACTGAGTGACGAAGAGCGCAACGCATTCATGGCTGATGTGGCCCGTGTGACTCGTGCCATGCAGAAGGCCTTTAATCCTGAAAAAATTAATTATGGCGCTTATTCTGATAAGTTGTCTCACCTCCATTTTCACCTCGCACCCAAATATGTAGATGGTCCTGATTATGGTGGCACATTCCAGATGAATCCTGGAAAGGTATATCTGACTGACGCTGAATATCAAGAATTGATAGAAGCGATAAAGAAGAGTCTTTAATGAAATTTGATTGGGGAAATTTTATAATTTCCCCAATATTTTATCCATTACCCAGTTGGTGAGCGTGGCGCTTTCTCCGTCGCACGTGCATACCGACTTTCCTAGCAGGTGATCCACCACAGCTTGAATCAGCGGTTGCTGTACGTAGATAGGGTTCTCTACGACAATCTCTTCTCGTCCTCTCTCGGTGTGTAGAGCTATCGGGGCGTAGGTGAATACCGAAAAACATATCATTCCTTTATCCCCAATGATTTCAATGCGATCTTCGCGGGCAGATTCATGCGCCACGAAGCACCAAGAGCCGCTGCCTACCAGACCATTATCAAACTGAAAACAAGCACTCAGTGTGTCCTCCGCCGGATACAGTCCACCCCTGTTGCTCTTGTAGCCACTAGCTTCGAGGATGCAGCCGAAAATTTCTTGCAGCATATCAATCTGATGGGGAGCCAAGTCGTAGAAATAGCCTCCACCAGCAATGTCAGGCTGTACACGCCATGGCAGTTTCTCCTTGTTATAATCGAGGTCGCGCGGAGGTTGTGCAAAACGAATCTGAATGTTGATGACATTGCCTACTGCTCCTTCCTCTACCAATGCCTTCACCTTCTGGAAGTAGGGGAGGTAGCGACGGTAATACGCCACGAAGCAGGGCACGCCCGTTTCGTGCGAGATGCGGTTGATACGGCAGCATTCTTCGTAAGTCACCGCCATAGGTTTTTCTATATAGACGGGTTTGCCCGCCTTCATCGACATGATGGCATAGGTGGCGTGTGAAGAGGGAGGAGTGGCGATATAGACGGCATTCACTTCCTCATCGTCAATCAGTTCTTGGGCATCGTCGTACCATTTGGGTATTCCCCGTTCCTTGGCATACGCCTTTGCCTTTGCTCCTTCACGGCTCATGACGGCCACTACTTCCGAGTTTTCTATCTTCTGAAAAGCCGGCCCGCTCTTGTATTTGGTAACTTCGCCGCAACCGATGAAGCCCCATTTGATAATCTTCTCGCTCATATTCAACCGATTCGTTTTAATATTCTGTTTTATGTTTTAGCTCTCCTGTTCGTCGTCATCAAAGTCAAATTCAAAATCAAAGTCATCCAAAAATTCCGGCGTGGTAAATTCCTCCAGACTTCGGCGGTCTTTCTTTGTAGGGCGTCCGGTACCTTTGGCACGATTGACAAATCCACTGACCTTGCTTATTTCCAGCAATTCGTATTGGTCGGGCGTTGTTACGTTTTCCATCATCTCAGGCACGAGTTTGGCACTCACTCGTTTTTCAATGGGCTGCAACACCTTGAAGGAGTAGGTGATAGGAGGCTTGCGCACTTGTATCACGTCTCCCGGTTTCACCGTACGTGCAGCTTTGGCCTGTGCTCCGTTGATGCTTATGCGTCCTTTCTTGCAAGCTTCGGCTGCAATGGTGCGCGTCTTGAAGATGCGTACGGCCCACATCCATTTATCAATTCTTGCTTCGCTCATTTTTTGTTGAATTGGTTCATTGTAATGTCTATTCCTGCCAGGCAGAAGCTCTTGACTATTTCTCCGGCGGTCTCTAGTCGTTCAGGCATGGTTTTCCAATCCTCGTCAGTGAAATGTCCCAGCACATAGTCAATCTGCGTGCCTCGCGGGAAATCGTTTCCTATGCCGAAGCGTAATCGGGCATAGTTCTGCGTGCCCAGTGTGGCTGCTATATGTTTCAATCCATTGTGTCCGGCGTCGCTGCCTTTTCCTTTTAGCCGCAGGGTACCGAAGGGTAGAGCTAAATCATCTACTACTATCAGCACGTTTTCCAGCGGAATTTTTTCCTGTTGCATCCAGTAGCGCACAGCGTTGCCACTTAGGTTCATATAGGTCGAAGGTTTCAGCAATAGCAACTGACGCCCCTTGACGGATAGGGTGGTCGTAAAGCCATATCTCCCATCTTTGAAGTTAGCTCCTGCTGCTTTAGCCAAGGCATCTACTACCATGAAACCGATGTTGTGGCGTGTCTCATGATACTCAGGGCCGATATTGCCTAACCCTACAATCAGATATTTCATTCTAAATTTTAAATTCTAATTTGTCAATTATCAATTAAAAAAGGAAACGCGGATTATCGCAACTCCCGCGGATTGTCTGTAAATCTGCGTCGTTTGCGTTAACCCGCGTTTCGGATATTTCCTAAGTAAGATAGGCTGATTAGTTGCCGGCAGCAGCTTGTGCACCTCTTGCGGCACGAGTCAGCTTCACTGCACATACAACAGCTTCTTTTGCATTCAGCAGCTCCAGACCTTCGTACTTCAATTCACCTACCTTTACAGTCTTACCCAGACCCAGGTGAGATACGTTTACAACCAGTCTTTCAGGAATAACATTGTACAGAGCTCTTACTTTCAGCTTGCGGATTTGCAGAGCCAGCTTACCACCGGCCTTTACACCTTCTGCCAGACCTTCCAACTGTACCGGAACTTCCATAACGATGGGTTTAGACTCATCAATCTGATAGAAGTCAACGTGCAGGATAGTATCCTTTACCGGGTGGAATTGGATGTCCTTCATGATGGCGTTTACTTTTTTGCCGTCGATAATCAGGTCAACCACGTAGATGTGCGGAGTGTAAACCAAGTTACGCAGACCGTCAGCCGGTACTGTGAAGTGTACGTTTTCACCTCCTCCATAAAGTACGCAGGGTACGCCTTTGTCTTTACGGATAGCTTTCAAAGCTCTTGCTTGTTCCGAAGAACGTTCTGCAATCGTTCTTGCAGTTCCTTTAATTTCAATAGATTTCATTTTCTAAAGATTTTTGTGTTACTCTAAATTAAGTTTAATTGTTGCTTAATTCACCATCACACGATGTGGCAGGCCACACGATGTTGCAAAAAAGCGGTGCAAAAGTACATCATCTTTTTGGAAAAACAAAATATGCAACTGAGTTTTTTGAAAATCCACCAAATTCACGTCTAAAAAATATCTTTTTTCCAGCTAGAAATCAATGTCAATCTTAATTTCTCCGTTGGCAGGAGCGTCATTCTCTTCTTTGGGAGCGGCATCAATTCCTGTGCTTTCACTGTTTTTCTTCTCGCTGCCATATCCGTTGTAGGGGCCTTGCTGCTCCTGAATATAGTCTATTGCGTGTTGAAGTCCCGTCATAAACTTGTCAAAATCTTCCTTATAAAGAAAAATTTTGTGTTTTTCAAAACTTACTTGCGAATCATCTCCTTCACCGGTAACGATTTTCTTGCTTTCGGTAATTGCGATAAACATTTCGTCTTTTCTGTTCTTCTTGACGTCTAAATAGTAAATGCGTTTACCGGCTTTTATGGATTGGGAGAATACGATTTCTTTGTCGCCCATATCCATGCCATTTTTCTTTTTAAACTCTTCCATATATTAAGTTCTTGTTTTAAAAAATCATTGTTTAATGAAGACTGAAGAATAATCAATGGCTCATAATTATCTTATGCTCATAAACATCCCCTCTACTATTTTCCTCAATATATGGTCATAAATTTATAATCTAAAACCAGGTTCTTCGTTTATCGGCCTCAAAATTGATGATTTTTTTTAAACTGTCAAAGGAAAACGGCGGGATAATGAGTTTCTGCATAAAAAAATCTGCATTGTTAGTGCAAAACTCATTTAAAATAGCTACTTTTGCAGCCGTTAAAACAACAAGATTTTATTTTAGCAATATGATTAACAGAGTTCTTATTCGTCTTAAGATTATACAGATTGTATATGCTTATTATCAGAATG
>JAUNJD010000171.1 GCA_030523205.1 Bacteroides sp. | reverse complement strand
TCTTATCATCTTACAATCTTATCATCCTATCATCTTACCCTTCCTTCTCGCCGGAACCGTAAAATACACCGTAAATCCCTTACCATCGGGAGGCAATTCGGCATTGATACGGCAACCTCGTCTTCCGGCAAACTCATCATGATCACGGATAATCTGTTTACATATCAGATATTCCGTACCATGAAGGCCTCCTCGTTCCCCTTCAATCATACGATTGAGGCTGGGATAAAACAAATGATTCAATTCTTCCTGCGACTTCTGCCGACGGGTATCAGTAAACAGGAAGCGAATATACTCACCATCCGCTACCGCCTTCAAGTAAATCCTCCCGGGAATCGGCTCGTACAGAGCTTCATCTATCAGATTCTCCAACAAAAAGCGTAGAAGAATGCCATCACCCGAGACTTCCGCATCCAACGTTTCAACCTGCAAGGACACAGCAGAACCATATCCTTTGCTTGCTTTACGGAAATATTTATCGGCAGCAAGCATCAACTCCGCCACGGCAACTCCCGAACGTTTAAAAGTCACCTCTTCCAGTTGGCGAGAAGCACATTGGCTAAGGATGGTAAATATTCCTTTATAATACTCTATCAGTTCGCCAATAGCAGCCATTGTTTCTTTTTCCTCCTCTTCCGACAAATGTCCCATGCGGAGTTTAGCAATCAACTGCTTTACCTTGTTGGGATAATAGAGGGTTTCGTGTTTTATGGTCGATAGGCAATTGTCTAACACCATGTTCTGCACATGCAGTACACTGTCTTCCCACGATGCCCTACGGGCTTCATCCTGCGCATCTTCAATATCTCGGTATTTGGTAGCCAGTTTTACCACCGCATTGAAAATAACGATTGCCACATAGCGGGCTATTAGTTCTTGTAGCAAATGGTCGGCAGCCTGCTCCGTTCCTTCTATGCGTTCGAGGCACAGCACACCTACGCAACGACTGATGTCACCTGCTTCTACCACCAACGGCAAGGCTTGCAATCCATTTTCTGCGATATGCTTCCTTTCAGCAAAGCAACGTTGTGCCAACCGCTTCCAAGGAGTTTCTTCCTCCTCTTCAGAAGGATTAGACGTATATTCCAACTGATGCGCCGACTCATTATATATAGCTATACCCAGCCTATCGATGCTCAACAATTCATTGACAGCATCAAAAGCATCATCCACTATTCGTTGCGGCGTATCCTTCAGTCGGCTTTCCTCCTGCTGCAACAGGGTTTCGGTATCAGCCACTGACATCATGGAAGCCACAGAAACCTGTCTGTTGATTTCGAGTACCTGCTCCAGATTCCAACGGTTCACCCAACGCTTCCGCACATACAGTACGTAGTATCCCAGCAACAAGGCAAACAGCAAAACAACGGCCAGCAAAATGCCAACCATCTTATTGTTGGTTGACCGTTCCAATTGCCGACAATAATCCTCCAACGACTGGTCCTCACCCAATAATTTGTAAAGGCAGGTATAAGCTTCGTTGTTGTAACTATATGCTTCCCATTGTTTCAGTGCCAAGAATGCAACCGCTGCTTCATTCCGAATATCCAATATGACATGGAAATCCGAATTGAAAGGCTCGTTCCACCAACGCAATTCCGCAGAAGAGCCTTCACCACGTAAGGCCATCATGCGTTGCGGATGCCGGTTGAACTTCACGTAATGGGCATTCAGACACATAATGGCTGAATCAATATATTGCAAAGCCCATTCAAACTGTCCGTCCACATTACTATAATAAGCAGCATTGGCATATATGGATGCAGAGTCCAACAAGGCCTCATACTCAGCAGTAGCAAAAAAGTCCAATGAATCGGTAGTCATATCGGCAACAGCCGTACTTTCACCATGCTGACAAGAGAAAAGGCAGAACAGCACCGAAAGCACAAGCATCAGTTTGCGCACACCTAAAGGCAAACGGAAATAGAAACGGCTTCCTTTGCCCGGCGTACTTTCTACATCGAACCGACAAACATGGAATAGTTCGTTGGTCTTCCGATACTTCTCAATGATTCCCTTGCAGTTGATAAGCCCGAAGCCACTGCCTTTGTTTTTCTTCAGTTCCTCAGGGTCTGTCGCAATATCCATTCCTATCGCTTTCGAATCATAAACTTTTTCTCCTACAATGCGTGCCACATCTTCGGTTGATAAGCCACATCCGGTGTCTTCTACCGAGATTTCCACGTATTGCTCCGCTTGCCGTGCATATACCCGAACCGTACCTCCCTGCGGAGTGTACTTACGCGCATTCTCTGCCAACGTGTTAATCATGAATAAGGTCAAAGCCCTATCGGCCTTCACATAAGCATCGGTAGGCTCTACTTCCAAATACAAATGTTTCATTTCGAAAGCACGGCTACCTTTCCGCAGCAGTTCAAAGAGTTCATTCAGACAGAAGGTATCGACATTCAAGCTCAGTGTACCTTGCTTTACTTTAATCCAAAGTGCCAGAATATCATTGTATTCATTGATGGTGCCCACCAACTCGTCCATATACTGATACCTTTCACGCTTGATGTTTTCATCCTGTTTCCCTCCATCCTGCATTGTCTTATGCACCTCCCGAATAATGCGGTCGATGTACGGATGAATCCCGTTCACTATGGCAAGACAGGCTTTCTTCACCAGATTCTGCCGCTTGTTTCCGGCTATGTGCTGTTCATGCACATAGCGTTGTTTTTCCAATCTACGGCGTTCGTCCCCCAGCGAAATGGAAGTCATACCATTTTCCAGAGCCCACTGAATATAAGGATTGATAACCTTTAGCATGGCTTGTTCGTCCTTATTCAGTTTCTTGGGTAACAGCAATTGCCGATTCTCAATGCTTATATCTTCTGTCCCAAACAAATGCTCCATCTGAGGGCGAACGGCAGTCAACAGTGCCTCGGTGATTTCATCTTCTGTCTGCGCATCGGCAGGAATGGATGCCGTAATCTTCTGGCAAATATCCAGCATCAACTGTAAACGGGAAAGATGCAACCGGTTCCGCACCTTGGAACGACTATTAAAAATCCAGAAGAACAAGATGACGACTACAAACCCCGTAGCGACACCCCACATTATCAGGTTTAGCTGACCGGATTCTGTCTCCAATGCCTGATACCGACTTTCCAATTCTTTGTCTTGACGGGTATCTTCCAGAATGTCCAAATAAACATTACGGTTGTAGTCCGAATAGCTCTTCATTCCCAAACCTGCATACGACACGCTCAACTGTTCCCGTATCCTCGATATCCATTCGGGCACCGTCTTCAGTTTCTGTTGCATCCATATCTTCTCCACACAAACTGTATCGGGTCGACCAACGGTTTTCAGCCAATCCAGCGTATCGTTGCAATCGTAGTAACGACGATGATGATCATTGACGCAGTCCAAAGCCTTTCCCAATGTATCCAAAGCCTGTTCATAGCAGCCATGCGCATTCAGATACCTACCGATAGAAACGTATGCTCCTGCTATCTGATACAGGTCGTCATATTCACGGAATAGCTGCAACGCTTGTTGTCCCAACCGCAACGGCAACAGAGAATCGACCGGCACTCCAAACTGCTCCAAGAAGTGCGAACGACGACTTCGATAAAATTCGTAACCGTCCGGCGAAGCCATCAGATTGGCCATACCCTGTATCCCGTTTCCCTCAAAATAGGTATATCCTCCGCGCGAAGCCAGTTCCCAAACGGCGAAGAGTTCATCAAATTCACGCAAGCGTCGAGCTTCGACAGTCTCGGCTTCGCACAAGCCCGCAGCACCTCTTATATAATGATAATACAGCAACTGATTGGTATCTGCCGCAAGTTCTTCCTCCTGCCGTATCTCGTCAAGCGACGCCACAGCCTCCGGTCGCTGTTGCAGATAATAGTAGTAAATGGCAGATACGATATAGAATTCGCTCCGGGCATAATTCAGCCGCATCCGTTCGTGTCTATCTACAAAAAGGTTGGTATCCTCCGCTATCCGTTTCATGCGCACCAAAGCTTTGTTGCGATAGTCATAATACTCCTTGTTCAAGGCAGCACGCTGATATATTTTCATCAGACCGACATCGGCAATGAACAGTTCCAGTTCGTTCTTGGTCAGTCCATACACCTCCTTATACCACTTCTCCGCGCTCTCAAAGTCCATATACATGAAAGCACTAAAGCCCAGATTGTTGCAAGCCTCCGCTTTTCCAAGCCTATATAGCTTTACTCCCTGATAGGCCTTCATAGCTGCATGATAGGAAGAATGCAGGTCCTTGTAACGGTAGGCGTATGCCACTTGATTCAGAGAATCAATCAGATACACTTCCTTGGAAGGAGCCGTACCCACACACGAACACAGGGCCATACCAAGGTACAGCAAACTAACGAGCCATATAAAAGAAAGTCGTTTCACAAAGCAAAGCTACAAATAAATCCGATAACAAAAAATAAAAATTATACAATAACTCATGTATTATGTAACAGGAAATTCATAACTTTGCACGCAAATTAACCAATAGGTAACATCTACTATAGAAATGAGCGAAAAAGCACCCTTTATGGTATTCTCCGGAACTAATTCGAGATACCTGGCAGAGAAAATCTGCGCCAGCCTAGGTTGCCCTCTGGGAAAAATGAATATCACCCACTTTGCAGACGGTGAGTTCGCAGTCTCCTACGAAGAGTCCATCCGTGGCTCACATGTATTCCTGGTTCAATCTACCTTTCCTAACTCCGACAACTTAATGGAACTCCTGCTGATGATTGATGCAGCCAAACGTGCATCTGCCAAAAGCATCGTAGCCGTTATTCCTTATTTCGGTTGGGCTCGTCAGGACAGAAAGGATAAACCTCGCGTGTCCATTGGCGCCAAACTGGTAGCCGACCTGCTTTCAGTGGCCGGTATCGACCGCTTGATTACCATGGATCTTCATGCCGACCAGATTCAAGGCTTCTTTAACATTCCGGTGGACCACTTGTATGCTTCGGCTGTGTTCCTTCCCTACATTGAATCTCTGAAACTGGAAGACTTAGTGATTGCTACTCCGGATGTCGGTGGTTCCAAACGTGCCAGCACATTCTCCAAATACCTGGGTGTACCTTTGGTTTTGTGCAACAAAACACGCGAAAAGGCCAATGTGGTAGCATCCATGCAAATCATTGGTGACGTCAAAGGTAAGAACGTCGTTCTGATTGACGATATTGTTGATACGGCCGGCACCATTACCAAGGCTGCCAACATCATGCTGGAAGCAGGAGCCAAATCGGTTCGCGCCATTGCCAGCCATTGCGTGATGTCCGACCCTGCTTCTTTCCGGGTACAGGAATCCGGCTTGGTCGAAATCGTATTTACCGACAGCATCCCCTACTCCAAGAAATGCGCCAAGGTTAAGCAACTGAGCATAGCCGATATGTTCGCCGAAACCATTCGCCGTGTAATGCACAACGAATCCATCAGCTCGCAATACATCATCTGATTATTCAGAGGCGGAAATAAAAAAGAAGAAAGCTGAAAAACCGGATTGCACATCCGTTTTTCAGCTTTCTTTATTTCATGATATTCAGGGATGACGCTTAGGCTTATTTGGTCTCCACCTTTAGCAGTCCCATGGTATAAGTACCTTTTCGAAGGACATTTCCGTCCTTATCGGTTTCCACAAAAGGACCATGCTTCTTTCCTTGCTTGAAGAAGCCCTCAAACCGTTTGCCGTCTTTGTCTTCCTGCACGCCGCTACCGTCTTCCAGCCCATTCACAAAGCCGCCTTTATAGACAGTGCCGTCGGTTTGGACAAGTGTTCCCTGACCATTAAACTTATTATCTTTCCACTCGCCTTCGTATGAATCGCCGGCGTTCCACTTGTAAGTGCCATGACCGTTGCGTTCGTTATCTTTCCATTCGCCTTCGTAAACGGCACCGTTAGCCCACGTAAAAGTACCTTTTCCATCCTGCATTCCATCCTTAAAGTTTCCTACGTACTTATTGCCGTTGGCGTAGTAATAGATACCTTCTCCGGTACGTTCGCCCTGCACGTAAGTCCCTTCGTAGCGGTCGCCCGTATGAAAGAAGTAAATGCCCTTACCTTCCTGCATATCATCCGACCAGTTTCCTACGTATTTGTCGCCATTGACATATTCAAACGTTCCGTTACCTTCGCGGACGTCATCCTTCCACGCTCCTTTATACTTACTTCCATCATTCCAGGTAAATGTACCTTCTCCGTTCTTCTTGTCATTCTTCCAGGCTCCCACGTATGTCGAACCATTCTTCCACGTGTATGTTCCTTCTCCTTCACGCTTATCATTCACCCAGTCGCCTTCATACACATCGCCCGTATAATAATACATCGTACCTTTTCCGTGCTGATAGTCCTGATACCACATTCCATCGTATCGGTTATTGTTCATGAAGTAGAAAACGCCTTTTCCGTGTTGCTGATCCTGATACCACTGCCCCTCATATTTTTCTCCGTCCGGAAAGATATAAGTACCGTATCCCTCACGCTTACCCTTTACATATTCTCCTTCGTATATATCTCCATTCTTGAAAACGGTCTTTCCTTTGCCATTGGGCTTCCGCCTTTTTATCTCTCCGGTGTACACCGATCCATCCTTGAAGGTATAGGTACCTATCTTTACATCCGAAGAAAAGGTACTCTTCACCTTATCCATGAATCCCGTCTTGTTTTCTTGAGCTGATATGCTTCCCTGCGACAGAAAGAGCAGTATAATTGCTGTGTATAGATATTTCATTGGAAATTAATATTTTACATTTTAAGTATCAAGCAAAGATACGATTTATCCGTCAAAACAGGCATATACGCTCCTATTTTATGATATTTTTTTGCCGGATACTACTTCTTTTAATTTCTCTTTGCATAAATACGTCCGGGCAAGTTCGCGTATCTCCTGCGGAGTGACGTCCTTTATGGCTTGCAAGGCATCACTGAAATAGCTATTCTCCAACTCTGACACCTGAATGAAAATCCAAGCGTCGGCCAACGAGAAGGGCGATTCGTAGCTACGGCACATCTCTCCCAGCATATAATTCTTTACCATCGACAATTCCTCATCGGACACAAGTTCGTTCTGAAGCACATCTATCTCGTGGTAAACTTCTTTTATAAGCGGTTCTACCGATTCGTTGGCTGTCTCTGCATTAATCACGAACAATCCTCTTCCGGGATACGACATGATTCCGGCCGAGATGCCATAGGTATATCCTTTCTCTTCGCGAATATTGGACATCAGGCGACTTCCAAAGTATCCCCCGAACAGCGTAATCATCACCCGGGCTTTCAGATAGTCAGGGTGTCTGCGGTCAAGAGACAACATACCCATGCGCACGGCACTCTGCATGGCATCGGCACGCTCTACAAATATGCGTTTCGCCGCATTGGTTTCCGGCACAAAAAGTTTCTTTTCGGGCACAACGAATCCCTCGCCAAAAGGTGCGCTTCCGAAAATCCATTCAATCCGCTGCAAACAGTCGTTGCTGACCTTCCCCGAAAGATATATCGTGCAGTTCCGCGAATGGTAATGACGGTTGTAGAACTCCTTCAGATGTGTTGTATTGATACGACGATAGTCCTCTTCCATCACCACCCGTCCACAAGGATGATGGTCGCCGTATATGGCCTTCACCAAAGCACGGTGTGCCAAGAAATCAACCTTGGACTGGTTGACCATAAACTGCTGAATATTGTTATCCACAATAATCCCCAGTTCTTTCTCCGGGAAGACAGGCTCCTTGACGATGGACTCCAGCACCTCCAACGTCTGCGGCAGGTATTTGTTCAGCGAATAGAGGGTGATGTAGGCATACTCCGATGCATTGGAGAGTTCCAGCCATGCACCGTAATAGTCCAACTTCTCGGCTATCTGTGCAGCCGTAAAACGTCGGGTTCCTTCGCGCAACATCCTGTTGGTGAAAAGAGACTGCAAGGGCAGCGACTGCTGCCAACGTCCACCGGCTACCAACAAATCGATGCGGACCACCTCGCTGTCGCCTGCATTCAAGACATTCAGCCGCACTCCGTTGGGCATCGTCACACGCTCGGGTTCCTGCACAGCCAGATGTTCGGGCTGACAAATGGGAGGTTGAATAGTTCGGTTCAACATTGTTCTTTCAAAAACTGCTCTGCTCGCTCCAAGTCTTGAGGAGTATCAATGCCTATGGTTTCTACTTCAGTAATGCCGACCTTAATGGTATAGCCGTTCTCCAGCCACCGGAGCTGCTCCAGCGACTCCGCCAATTCCAGCGAAGATTGTGGCAAAGCGGTTATCTCCTTCAGCACACCTACCCGATATGCATAGAGTCCGATGTGCTTGTAATACGTATGCTTGTTCAGCCACTCCGTTTTCTCCGCATTACGCATGAAAGGAATGATGGAACGGCTGAAGTAAAGCGCATTCATATTCTTGTTCACCACCACCTTCGGAGAATTGACGTTCTCCAGTGCATCAAAGCCATTGTCTACCGTAAAAGGCTTCACCAGCGTGGCAATCTGTGTGGTAGGGTCGTCGAAGCATTCCTTCACCGTCTGCAACTGCGAAGGCTGTATGAAGGGCTCGTCTCCCTGAATATTGACCACTACGTCAAAATCGCCTCCTATCTTCGTACAAGCCTCGAAGCATCGGTCTGTACCGCTTTTATGATGAACGGAAGTCATCACCACTTTTCCGCCAAAAGCCTTTACGGCTGCTTCAATGCGTTCGTCGTCCGTGGCCACGTATGCATCGTCCAACACACCCGCTACTTGTTCGTAAACACGTTGTATGACTGTCTTTCCGCCCAACATCGCCAAAGGCTTAGCCGGGAAGCGAGTAGAAGCATACCGAGCAGGAATGATTCCCAAAAATTTTAATGATAACATGAGGGTATTGTGAATT